>CAZEHQ010000092.1:281-15942 GCA_964512165.1 uncultured Gemmatimonadaceae bacterium
CGACCCGGACAAGATCGACTACCTGCTGCGCGACTCCCTGTTCTGCGGGGTCCCCTTCGGCGAGAGCGTCAACCGCGACCGTCTGATCGCCGCCATCACCTACGACCCGCGGCGGCGTCAGCTGGCCATCCGCAGCAAGGGCGTATCGGCCGTGGAGTCCCTGGCCTTCACCAACTACCTCATGTACCGCAACGTCTACTGGCATCACGCGGTGCGCTCGGCCACGGCCATGTTCAAGCGCTCGGTGCAGGAGGTCCTGCAGCACCCTGGCAGCGGCATCCGGGTCACCGACTTCCACCGGGTCACCGAGGGCGAGCTGCTCATGGCCCTGCGCGCCGAGCAGGACCGCCTCGGACTCGAGGGCGCCCGGGCGCTCCTCGACGGGGTCGTGCACCGGCGGCTGCACAAGCTGGCGGCCTACGTCTTCCCCGGAGAGCGCAAGGAGGGGTTGCTCCACTATCTCTACGAGCTCTACCAGCATCCCGACCGGCGCCGCCTCAAGGAGATCGACCTGAGCCGGCGCTTCGGCGAGCGGCTCGGGCGCCCCATCACCGGGCACGAGATCCTCATCGACATCCCCAGCTTCCACAAGTCGCCCCAAGTCGACCTCAAGGTCTTCTACGGCGCCTCTGTGCCCTCCGACAAGCCCCAGCCCCTGAGCTTCGACGACCCCGAGGTCTCCCGCCTGCGCGAGTCGCTGGTGGAGAACTTCGAGGACCAGGCCCGGGTCTTCCGCGTGTTCTGCGTCGCCGACGCCGAGCTCCTGTCCCTGGCCTCCGAGGAGGCCAAGGGCCACCTCGGCGCCAACGGCTGAGCCGGCCGGCCGCGGGATCGAGATCTCATTGAACAGCTACCCTGAACTGCGCCTGCGCCCCAATGCCGAGCGGTTGTTGATCAAGGGGCATCCCTGGGTGTTCAGCGGCGCCGTGGCGGCCCGTCACGCCGACGCCCGCCGCGGGTCGATCGTCGACGTGGTCAACGACCGCGGACGCTTCATCGGCCGCGGCACCGCCAACCCCGGCGCCGAGATCGCCGTCCGCATCCTCACCCGGCGGTCGGACCAGGTGATCGATGCCGGCTTCATCCGCGGCCGGGTCGAGCGCGCCGTGGAGCTGCGCCGCCGCAGCCCGCTGCTGCACGGCGTCGAGGCTCTGCGCCTCGTGCACGGCGAGAGCGACGGCCTGCCGGGCCTGGTGGTGGACGACTACGCGGGCTGGGCGGTCTTCCAGATCCACACCGCCGGCATGGAGGCCATGCGCGAGTGGGTGCTGGCCGCTCTTCTGGATGTGGTCTCCCCGCGCGGTCTGTACGAGCGCAGCGACGTGGGCACGCGCCGCGCCGAGGGCTTGCGCAACCGCCCCACGGGCCTGGCGGCCGGCGACGAGCCGCCCGGGCTGATCGAGTTCCACGAAGGGGAGGTGCCGCTCGCCGTCGACATCCGCCGCGGCCAGAAGACCGGTTTCTTCCTCGACCAGCGGGACAACCGGCGTCTGCTGGCCAGCGTCGCCCCCGGGCGCTCCCTGCTCAACGTTTTCGCCTACACGGGCGGGTTCACCGCCCATGCGCGCCACGCCGGCGCGGTGAGCAGCCTCGACGTCGATCTCTCGCCGCAGGCCCTGCGCCTGGGCCGCCGCATCTCCGGCGGGCTGGGCGGCGGGCCCCACCGGTCGCTGGCGGCCGAAGCCTTTTCCTGCCTCGACCACCTCGCCGACGGCGGACGCCGCTACGGGCTCGTCGTCCTCGATCCGCCCTCCCTGGTGCGCAAGGGGCGCGATCTCAAGCATGCCATGGGCGTGTACACCAAGCTCAACCGCAACGGCTTCCGCCTCGTCGAGGACGGCGGCTACCTGCTCACCTCCTCGTGCAGCACCCGGGTCACGGAGGAGGACTTCTTCCAGATCGTGAGGCGTGCCGCCTCCGGCGCCCGCGTCGACGCCCGCATCGTGGCCCGCAGCCATCATCCGGCCGATCACGTCGTCGACCCGGCCTTCCCCGAAGGGCGCTACCTCAGCTCGGCCCTGGTCCGCGTCGACCGCGGGTGAGGTTCGCCGTGAAGAAGCCGCTCAGCGACGACCTGCGGCTGAAGCTCGAGGCCCTGCCCCCGGGGCCCGGCGTCTACCGCATGAAGGACAACTCGGCGAAGGTGCTGTACGTGGGCAAGGCCAAGAGCCTGCGCAGCCGCGTGCGCTCCTACTTCCAGGAGTCCGGGGTGGCCGAGCGGGGTCCGCAGATCCAGGCCCTGATGGGGCGGGTGGCCGACTTCGACTGCATCGTCACCGAGACCGAGGGGGAGGCGCTGATCCTCGAGGCCGAGCAGATCAAGGCCTGCCACCCGCGTTACAACATCAACCTCAAGGACGACAAGAAGTACCCCTTCATCCGCATCACCGACGAGGCCTACCCCCGCATCTACTGGACCCGGGACCTGGTCCGCGACGGATCGCGCTACCTCGGGCCGTACAGCAACGCCCGGCAGATGCGCACCATGCTCGACGTGATGCACAAGGTCTTCCCCGTCCGCAGCTGCCGCTACGACCTCCCCGACCCCAAGGTCAAGCTGTGCATGGAGTACCAGATCCGGCGCTGCGAGGGGCCTTGCGAGGACCTGGTGAGCCGCGAGCAGTACCGCGGCACGGTGAGCCAGGCGACGCGCTTCCTCAAGGGCGACAAGACCAGCGTCATCCGCGAGCTGAAGACGCGGATGGCGGAGGCCGCGGGTCGGCAGCGCTTCGAGCAGGCCGCCCGCCACCGCGACCAGATCCGCGCCCTCGAGCTCTACCAGTCGCGGCAGAAGGTCGTCCTCGAGGAGAAGGTCGACCGCGACGTGGTCGGCCTCGCGCGGCACGACGACGAGGCCTGCTGCGCTGTGCTGGAGATCCGGGAGGGCCGTCTGGTGGGCGAGAAGCACCACTTCCTCAGCGGCGTCATGGAGGCCGCCGACGGCGAGGTGCTCTCCGCCTTCCTGCGGCAGTTCTACCTGCAGACCGACTTCATCCCCCGCGAGGTCCACGTCAGCCACGACCTGGAGGACGCGGAGCACATCTCCGCCTGGCTCACCGACAAGGGGGACGGACCCCGGGTCGAGGTCGCCGCCTACCAGCGCGGCCTCAAGGCGCGTACCCAGGACATGGCCGACAGCAACGCCGCCCACCTGATGGAGGAACGGCGCCTCAAGAGGGAGTCCCGGCGCGACCGCGTCCCCCAGTCGGTGCAGGCCCTGCAGAGGGACCTGAACCTGCAACGCCTGCCGCGGCGCATCGAGGGCGTCGACATCTCCACCTTCCAGGGCAGCGACACCGTCGGCTCCGTGGTCGTCATGGTCGACGGCAAGCCGCGGCGCAGCGAGTACCGCCACTTCCGCATCCGCGGCGGCGAGGGCCGGCCCGACGACTTCGCCGCCATCCGCGAAGTGGTGGAGCGGCGCTTCCGCGGGCTCTCCGAGCGGGGCGAGTCCGGCCCCGACCTGCTGATGATCGACGGCGGCAAGGGACAGCTGTCGAGCGCCATCGAGGCCCTTGGGACCCTGGGTGTGGACAGCCACGCCGTCGTAGGGCTGGCCAAGAAGCTGGAGGAACTCTTCCTGCCGGGGCAGAGGGATCCCGTGATCCTGCCGCGGACTTCGGCGAGCCTGCGCATGCTGCAGGTTCTGCGAGACGAGGCCCACCGCTTCGCCGTCAGCTACCACCGCAAGCTGCGCTCCCGGCGCACCCTCGGGTCGGACTTGGACGACGTGCCGGGCATCGGTCCCAGGCGCCGGCAGGCGCTGTTGCAGGCTTTCGGGTCCCTGCGCCGTCTGCGCGAGGCGGAGGTCGATGAGATCGCCGGCGTCAAGGGCTTCAGCCCGAGGCTCGCCCGCCAGCTGAAGAGCCATCTCGCCACCGGCCGGGACGACCCGGGAGAAAGCCGGTCCTGAGCCGATGGGAGGCGGCGAGGCGAAGCCGCGCCCCGGGGGACCGGCGCCGGCGGCAGGCAGAAGCGCCGGCCGGGCACCCATGGAGTTGCCCGCCGCCCTGGCCGAGGCCCTCGGCGAGTTCCTCGACAGTCTCGACCGGGAGGGAGGGCTGTCGGCGAGCACGAGATCCTCCTACGGACGCGACCTGAAGAGCTACTTGGGCCACGCGGCCCGACTCGGGGTGCGGCGGCTGCCGGAGCTCACCGCGGGAGCGGCAGCGGGCCACGTGACCGGCCTTGTCGAGGCGGGACGCTCCCCCGCCACCGTGGCGCGCGCGGTCTCCTCCATGCGGCGGTTCCACGAGTTCCTGCAGACCACCGGCCGCTGTCCCGAGGATCCCACCGCAGGGCTGAGAGCCCCGAGGGTGGCCCGCCGGGAGCCGGACCCGCTCACCGTGGAGGAGGCGGAACGCCTCGTGAGCGCCGTCCGCGGCGACGAGCCCCTGGAGCTGAGGGACCGGGCCGTGCTGGAGGTGCTCTACGCCACGGGGATGAGGGTTTCGGAACTGACGGCGCTGCGGACGCCGGACCTGCTGCTGGACACCGGCCTGGTACGGGTGCACGGCCGCGGCGCCCGCGAGCGCATGGTGCCCCTCGGCCGACCGGCGGCCGAGGCGGCCGAAGGCTATGCTCGCCGGGGGCGCCCCCGCCTGGCCGGTGACGGTTCGGCCGACACCTTCTTCCTCGGCGTCCGAGGACGCGCCATGTCGCGCATGAGCGTCTGGAAGGTCATCAGCTCAACAGCCCGCCACGCCGGCATCGAGCGTCCCGTGAACCCCCAGACCCTGCGCCACACCTTCGCCTCCCATCTGCTGGATGGCGGATTCGATCTGAGCGACGTGCAGCAACTGCTGGGTCACTCCGCCCTGTCCACGACCCTGATCTACGCACGCGCCGACGAGGAGAGACTGCGGGAGTTGCACCGCACCTTCCACCCGCGGGGGTGATCGGGACCGGCCCCGGGGTCTGCTCGCTCCGAGTCCGCGGCGGCAGCGCCTGCCGGAGACTGCCTCAGTGCACCTTCCGCGCCCGGTAGTCGGCCATGACCTGCTCGGTGCGGCGCAGCAGGTGCTCGTCCTTCTCGCTGCGCACCTCCGTGGGGTCCATGCCGGACCAGTCGTAGTAGCCCTTCCCCGACTTCAGCCCCGTCTCGCCGCGATCGACCATGGAGCGCAGATAGTCCAGGGGCTGCTCCCAGCCCCCGAGGTGCCGCCACAGGTGGTCGGCGACGCGCACATGCATCTCGAGGCCGTTGATGTCGCGCTGCTTGAGGGGTCCGGCGGTGGTGAACCGCGGCGCCAGGCCCAGCTCCACCGCCAGGTCGATCGACTCGGCGTCGGCCACACCCGTCACCAGCAGGTTCACGGCCTCGCAGATGACGGCGTGCTGCAGGCGGTTGCACAAAAAGCCGGGCACGTCCTTCTCCACCCGCAGGGGGATCTTGTCCAGCCTTCGCCAGATCTCGCAGGAGCGGTCCATGGCCGCGTCAGAGGTATGTTGCCCACGGATGACCTCCAGGACCGGGACGATGTGGGCCGGCTGGAAGAAGTGGGATCCGCCGATGCGGTCCGGATGGGCCATGCGATCGCCCACCTGGGTGATGGGCAGGCCGGAGGTGTTGCTCGCCAGCACCGTCTCCCTGGGGGCGGCGGCGTCCATGCGCCGGAAGAGCTCCTGCTTGGCCTCGAGGTTTTCGGTGATCGACTCGACGACGAACTCGGCGGAGCCCACGGCTTCCTCGAGGTCGGTGGTGGCGCGGACGCGGCCGGCCACGGCTTCGGCGGTCTCGCCCTTCAGCAGATCGTGCCGCTGCAGGTCTTCGGCGCCTCTCCGGATGTTGTCCAGGCCCTGGTCCAGGGTCTCCTGCCGGCGGCTCATCAGCACCGTCTCGCGGCTGCCGAGGGCCAGCACCAGTGCGATCTGGCTGCCCATGAGGCCGCCGCCGACGACGGCCGACTTCTCGAGGAAGAGATCCGGTTCCATGTCCATGTAGTCTCCAGGTGCGGGGATTGTCAGAGGGTGTTCTTCACGGCCCGCAGCGAGTCCTCGGCCGCCTGCAGCGTGCGGTCCACGTCGCCGGCGCCGTGGGCCAGCGACAGGTAGAGCTTGCCCCCGGGGGTGACCAGGACGCCGCGGCGGATCATCTCGACCCCGAAACGGCGGGCGGCGCCGGCGTCGGCCCCCAGGCTGTCGGCGTGGTTGCGGATCGGTCCGTCCATGAAGACCGGCTGCAGCACCGGGCCGTCGCCGAGGACCTGGAAGGGGAGCCCCAGGCTCCCGCCGATCTCCTCAAGTCCCTGCCGCAGTCGGTCCGAGGTCGCTTGGAGCCGGGGGTAGACCCCCTCTTTCTCCAGCTCGTTCAGGGTCGCCAGCCCCGCTGCGCAGCCCACTGGATTGCCGTTCATGGTGCCGCTGGCGAAGACGTATTCGCTGTCGGCCTTGCGGCGGGGGTCGGCGAGAGCCATGACCTCCTCGCGGCCGCAGACCGCGGCGAGGGGGTAGCCGCCGCTGATGGTCTTGCCGTACACGGCGAGATCCGGCACCACGCCGTAGCGCTCCTGGGCGCCTCCCCAGGCGAGGCGGAAGCCGGTGACGATCTCGTCGAAGACCAGCAGCACCTCGTGGGGCCGCGTCACCTCCCGCAACCCTTCGAGGAATCCGGGTTCCGGGCGGATCGCCCGCTGCAGGGGCTCGACGATGACCGCGGCCAGATCCCGTGCGTGCTCTGCCACGATGCGCTCCGCCTCGGCGGGATCGTTGAAGGGCGAGACGAGGACGGTGCGCGACGCCGCCCCCGGGATCCCGGAGGAGTCGGGGACGGGAGTGGGGTACGCCGCCGGACCGGAGGGCGCCGCGCTCTGCATGGCGTAGTCGTGGGCGCCGTGCCACCCCCCTTCGAACTTGAGCACCTTCTCCCGGCCGGTGAAGGCCCGGGCCAGGCGCAGGGCGGTGAAGGTGCCCTCCGTGCCGGAGCTGCCGTAGCGCAGCAGACCGCCGCAGGGAGCCGCCTCGGTGACGCGCCGGGCCAGGTGCAGGGCCGGCTCGTTGAGGCCGTAGAAGGTCGAGCCCAGGCCCGCCTGCTCGCGCACGGCGGCGACCACGGCGGGGTGGGCGTGCCCGAGGATCAGCGGACCCGAGCCGAGGATGTAGTCGACGTACTCCTTGCCGGCCACGTCCCAGATGCGGCTGCCCTCGCCCCGGTGGAAGACGGCGGCCACCTCGTCGGGGAGCCGGAACATCCCGAAGCAGCCGCCCACGAGGACGCGCTCGGACAGCTCGATCAGGCTCTGCTGCAGTGTGGTTCGCTCCATCGGTTCATTCTCCGCGCCGGGTAGACATGTATGTGCTCGAGGCCAATACCGATGCTCGCGTGAAAGCGCAGGTCAGGGCAGCAGAAAGGCTCGGGACGTACGCGGCCGAGGGAGAACAGGCGCAGGCCGTAACCACGCCAGGTCGAGGCGCGCTCAACCGCAGCGGCTCGAGTCCCCTGTGAGAGGACTCAGTCGCGGCCCTCGGCCAGCAGGTCCCGGATCTGGACGAGCAGCCCGACCATGCCGAAGAACGCCACGAGGACCAGAGCGCCCACGAGGGTGAGCAGACCCTCCGTCATCCGTCCTTCGACGAAGGAATAGACCGCCAGACCAGGGCAACTCCGAGGACAAGCCCCGCCATGACCTGGTTGATCTTTCCCAGGTGCTTCAGCACCGCTTCCCACAGCATCGGTATACTCCCCCGCCGTCACCCGTGCGCGACGGCTCTGTCGGCGGCCTGGCCGCCGCGTCACCAGGCAGCCGGCTCTCCAGCGGTTCAGGCGTCGGTCACGTCGAAGTGCCGGATGATGGGCGGCTCGGCGAGGCGCTCCTTGAGCCGGTCGCTGGTACCCCTCTCCCGCTGCCAGGCCAGGTACTGCTCATACTGCTCGCGGGTTTCCCACTCTTCCACCACCACCACACTGTCGACGTCGCCGCAGCTC
Organism: uncultured Gemmatimonadaceae bacterium; assembly: GCA_964512165.1. Taxonomy (GTDB): domain Bacteria; phylum Latescibacterota; class UBA2968; order UBA8231; family UBA8231; genus UBA8231. The sequence continues at coordinate 8,206 of CAZEHQ010000092.1, forward strand.
CGCAGCACGTCAACGCTTGTGCAGCCCACATATGCGCGCGTCTCCGGCAGGATCGACTTGAAGAACGCGATCAACTCGCCGCCTGTGCCGGGCTTCGCCTTGACTTCGAGAATCACTCTGACAGCCATTTCAGTATCCCTCCTCTTGGGTTGTCGATGCTCAGGAGTCGGTGAGACCAAGCTCCGTGAGGCGATCCGGCTCACCGAGGTGGAAACCTTGCTGCAGGAGGTGGCGCTGGAGCCTCCTGACATCGAGGCGGCGGGGGGCGACGCCATCCCGCACGGCCAGGGCGGCAGCGGCGCCGGCGGCCTCGCCGAGTTGCATGAGCGCCGGGCGGGCGCGGGTGGCGCCGGGGTCGTGGCCGCGGCGGATGTAGGCGGAGGCGTCCGGCGGCGATGGCCGAGAACATGCCCGAGAGACCGCCGCCCACGACGGCCACGTCCACGTCATAGGCGATGGGCACCTGCTTCTGTGGCTCGGATATGTAACCCAGCGGCTCTTCCCTGGCCATGTTGTCTCCTTGGTGGGCCCGCTGTCTCCTCCTGCCTTCCGGACTGACCCCGAAGTACTGGTCCTCCGTGCAGGAGGAGCAGGGTCGGGCGTTCCCTCAGGTCGGGGCCGTCGGCAACGAGCTTCGCTCCCTCGATGTCGACGTACAGCCTGACGTCACCGATCCAGCCGAGGCCAGCTGCTGGCATGGCGACGTCGGCCGTCCTCAGTTGTCCCCGTCCAGGAACCCGCCCACGCGCCCCAGGATGCGGCCCGGGTACGGGGCGGCGAAGGCGACGCGGGCGCGGTCCCGGCCGGCGTTGCCGAAGTGGGTCCCGTGGATCGCGTAGTCGATCTCCTGGCAGCGCATTCGTCCCCTCTCCCGAGACCTCTCAGAGGGCCACGCGAACCACCCAGCCCGAGGTGGCGTCGCAGTAGGCGATGTCCTCCCCTTCCCAGGCGGTCAGGCCGTGGGGCTGGGGCTCGTCGTCGGGCACCGCCACGCGGCCGAGCTCCTCGCCGCTCTCCACGTCCAGCTGGACGATGACTCGGCGCCCGGTGTGCACGACCCAGATGCCCTGGTCGGTGCGCACCACACCGTGGGCCCTCTCGTACGGCAGCGGGATGGCGTGGACCACCTGCCAGTCGGCGATGCGCACCTTGCTCAGGGTCTGCTCGCGCAGGGTGGTGATCCACAGGTGGCCGGGCTCGACATGGTCGTACTCGATGCCGTGGACGCCGCCGCCGCCGGGCACGGGGCGGCGCAGCCGCGTGCGGCCGCTGGCGGGGTCGACCTTGAGGATCTCGCCGGCGCCGGGAGCCGCGTCGGTGGGACGTACCCGCCGCCACAGGGAGCCGTCGCCGTTGGAGGCGATCCAGAGTCCCCCCTCCCCCGCCGCCATGCCGCTGGTGTTGGAGCCGTCCGTGGCGATCTCCCGCGGGCGGAAGGTGACGCCGTAGTCGCCGGGAGGGGCGACCTCCACGAGGGCCAGCCGGTCGGAGATCTGGTCGGCGATCCACAGCCCGTCGGCGGTACGCTGCAGGGCGTTGGGCACGCCGTAGGGAGCGCGGAAGAGCCGCTCGAAGGCCGCCATCAACTCGCGTCCGGCGGGCAGGTCCGGGTGCCGCGGGGCAATGGCAGAGCCGTCATCAGCCCGTCCTCACCCGCAGGTTGCGGAACCAGCAGACGCCGCCGTGGTCCTGCAGGCCGATGTGGCCGAGGCGGGGCATCTCCTTCCACGCGTAGCGGTACTTGTTCGGCGTGCCGTCGGGGCATCGTCCGGGGGTGTCGTAGTCGTCGACGTCGACGTCCCAGGCGCGCAGACCGTTCTGCTCCAGGCGCATGCGCGGGCCCCGGCAGGTGAGCAGCATGCGGTTCCACTCCCCGGCCGGCCGGGCCACGTCCTGCGCCGGGGCGACCAGGTCGTAGAGGGCCCCGGAGGAGTGCCGGTCCTGCTCCTGGCCCCGGGTGTCGAGGATCTGGATTTCCAGACCCGTGTTCACCGGGTCCCCCAGGTCCGACCAGCGGAAGAACACGCCGCTGTTGCAGCGAGGCTCGGTGCGGTACTCCAGGTCCAGCTCGAAGTCCTCGAACCGGTCCAGCGTGTACAGGTAGCCCCCGCTCTCCGCGCGGCAGCGGATGCAGCCGTCATCGACGTCCCAGCCGGCGTCGCCGCCGGTGGCCGCCCAGCCGCCCAGGTCGCGGCCGTTGAACAGCTCTCTCCAACTCACGCCATCCCCCATCAGCCGGTGTCGGCGACCTTGACCGGCGCGCCGGTGCGCGCCGACTCCCAGGCCGCCTCGGTCAGCTCGATCACCCGCAGGCCGCACTCGGGCGGCACCTGCACCTCGTCGCGGCCGAGGATGGCGTCGAAGAAGTTGCGGTCCGGCGATCCCGCCCCCGGCAGGCCGGTGGGCTCCCAGGCGTCGCCGTGGCCGGCCCTCTTGTACGTCAGCCGGCCGTTGCGGATGTAGACGGCGGCCTTGGACCCCCAGATCGTGATGTCCTCCCACATGCCGCCGGTGGGGGCGTTGCCGACCACCGACAGGTTGCCCAGGGCCCCGCCCCGGAACCTCAGGGTCATGGCCGAGTTGATGTCCACCTCGGTGTCGAAGTTGTCCATCCACGCCTGCACCTCCTCGACGGCCAGGCCGGTCATCCAGAGAACGACGTCGAGGAGGTGACTGCCCGAGTCGTTGAGCTGGCCGCCGCCGGACAGGGACGGGTCCTGGCGCCACTGGCCCTGCTGGGCGCGGTACCAGCCCTGGTCCTGCAGGGCGGAGACGAACTGGATCTCGCCGAGGTCGCCGGCGCGGATCTGGTTGCGCACGAAGCGGTACACCGGCTCGAGGTGCCGCTGGTAGGAGACCATCAGCACGCGGTCCGCCTCCCGGGCCCGGCGGATCACCCGGTGGGCGTGGTCGACGGTGCAGACCATCGGCTTCTCGGTGAGCACGTGGCAGCCCTTGTCGAGGCTGTCCATGATCTGCTGGAAGTGCAGGGTGTGGGGCGTGGAGATCTCGACGGCGTCGAGCTCGGCCTCGGCGAGCATCTCGCGGTGGTCGCCGAAAGTCCTGACGTGCCGGGCCCCCTCGTTGCGCTCGAGGGCCCGGTCGAGGCTCCCCTGGCTGGGGTCGCAGAGGGCCGCCACCTCGGCCTCGGGGATCTGCAGCACCTGTCCAATGTGGCCGGCGGCATTGCCGCCGCACCCGATGAATCCGACCCGGATCGGTCCCGCCATCGTCGGCTCCTTTCGTCCCCGGCCGCCGGCATGACGGCCTTCTGGGGGCGCGCCAATATACCCGGGGCCCCGCGCCCTCTCAACCGACGGGGCCGGCTCAGCTCACCTTGGCCCCGGGAGGCAGTTCCGCATCGGGCTGCACGAGGGCCAGCCGCCCGTCGTCGTCCTCGGCGGCCAGGATCATCCCCTCCGACAGGATGCCGCGCAGCTTCGCCGGCTTGAGATTGGCCACCAGCACCAGCCGCCGGCCGGGCAGGTCGGCGGGGTCGTAGGAGCCGGCGATGCCGCTCACCACGGTGCGGTGCCGGCCCTCGCCGGCGTCGAGGGTCAGCTTGAGGAGCCGGTCCGTCTTCGGCACCGCCTCGGCAGCCACGACCTCTGCGACACGCAGCTCGACTCGGGCGAAGTCCTCGATCCCGATGGCCTGATCCTGCTCTTCGCTCATCTCTTCCGTCTCCTTTTCCAGCTCCGCCCTCGGGAACAGCAGGGGCGCCTCGGCCGGCACCGGGGAGCCAACCCTCGCCCCTCCCCAGCGGCGGGTCGACTCCACGTCTCCCGCGGGCAGTCCGAGGCTGTCCCGCAGCTCGCCCGCCTTGGCCGGCAGCGCCGGCTCCAGCAGGATGGAAGCGATGCGCAGGCCCTCGGCGCAGTTGTAGAGGACGGTGGCCAGGCGCGGCCGGCCCTCCTCCGAGCGGGCCAGCTCCCAGGGGCGCTCGTCGTTGAAGTAGCGGTTCATGAACCGCACGAAGCGCATCACCTCCTCGAGGGCGGTGTAGAACCTGAGGTCCTCCACGAGGTCGCGCACACGCCCGGCCAGGCCGGTGCCGGTGTCGATCAGCTCGCGGTCGGCGTCGGTCTGCCTCGGCTCGGGCAGGGCCCCGCCGAGGTGCCTGAGCAGCAGCGCCCGGACCCGGGAGGCGAGGTTGCCGAGGTCGTTGGCCAGGTCGGCGTTGTAGCGCTCCACGAGGGCGGCCTCTCCCACGGCGCTGTCCTGGCCGTAGGGGACGTCCTTGATCAGGTAGTAGCGCACGGCGTCGGCGCTGTAGCGCTCGGCGAGCCCGAAGGGGTCGAGGACGTTGCCCAGGCTCTTGCTCATCTTCTGGCCGTCGGATCCCGAGAGGTGTCCGCCGACGACGAGACCCTGGTAGAGAGGCGCGCCCATGGAGCGCAGCATGATGGGCCAGTAGATGGCGTGGGTCTTGAGGATGTCCTTGCCGATGAAGTGCCGCGCCGAGGGCCAGTAGGTGCGGCAGCGCTCGCCGCCGGGGTAGTCGAGGGCGGACAAGTAATTGAGGAGGGCGTCGAACCAGACATAGGTGACGTGGTCGTCGTCCCAGGGCAGTCCGATGCCCCAGGGCACTCGCGTCCGTGGGCGCGAGATCGACAGGTCGCCGATCGGCTCGGAGAGGATGGAGAGGACCTCGTTGCGGTAGCCCGTGGGGCGGATGAAGTCGTCGTGGCCGCGGATGTGGCCGGCCAGCCACTGGCGGTGCATTTCCATGCGGAAGAAGTAGTTGCCCTCGCGCCGCAGTTCCGGCTCCCGCTTGTGGTCCGGGCAGAGGCCGCCCACCAACTCGCGCTCGGTGAGGAAGCGCTCGCAGCCGACGCAGTAGAGGCCCTCGTACTCGCCGTAGTAGATGTCGCCGCGGTCGTGGACCGACTGCAGGACCTCGCTCACCACGCGGGTGTGGCGCTCCTCGGTGGTGCGGATGAAGTCGTCGTGGCCGACGAGGAGCACCTTCCAGGCGTCGCGGAAGCGCTGCGACACGCGGTCGACGAAAGCCGCGGGATCGGCGCCGGCGCGCCCCGCGGCCAGGTAGATGTTCTCGCCGTGCTCGTCGGTGCCGGTCAGGTAGAACGTGTCGTCGCCGTCGAGGCGGTGGAAGCGGGCCAGGAAGTCGGCCACCACCGTCGTGTAGGCGTGGCCGAGGTGGGGCTCGGCGTTGACGTAGTAGATGGGCGTGGTGAAGTAGACGGTGCGGTTCATCGGGAAGGCGGCCCTCCGGGTACACAGAGATCGCCAGCCCGCGGCACGGTGTCAAACCCCCGGGAACCCGGGAAAGGCCCTCTGCAGGACCTGTCCGGTGTGGGAGTGCGGACAGGCGGCGACCTCCGGCGGGGTGCCCGTCACCACCACCCGGCCGCCGTCGCCCCCGGCTCCCGGACCGAGATCGACGACGTGGTCGGAGGCGGCGATGACGTACGGGTCGTGCTCGACGACGAGGACCGTGTCGCCGCGGTCGACCAGGCGCTGGAGCAGCTCCACGAGCAGGGCCGTGTCGCGGCGGTGCAGCCCCGAGGTCGGCTCGTCCAGCAGGTAGAGGGTGCGCTCCACCGCCGGCCGGCCGAGCTCGGCGGAGAGCTTCACCCGCTGCGCTTCGCCGCCGCTGAGCCGTCCCGCCGGCTGACCGAGGCGGAGGTACCCCAGGCCGAGGTCGGCGAGCAGGTCCAGGCGCCGGGCGGCCTCGGGCACGTTGGCGAACCGGAGCCGCGCCTCGGCGACGCTCGACTCCAGCACCTCGGCGATGGACAGCCCGCCGAAGCGGACCTCCAGCACCTCCCGCCGGTAGCGCGTCCCCGCGCAGCGGCCGCAGGGGAGGGGCAGGTCCTCCAGATCCACCGCCGCCTCCGGCTCGCGGCCGGTGCCGCCGCAGCGGCTGCAGGCGCCGCCGCTGTTGAAGCTGAAGTCGCCCGGACGGTAGCCGCGCAGCCGCGCCTCCGGCGACTGCGCGAACAGCTCCCGCAGGACGGCCATGAGACCGGTGCAGGTGGCCGCGTTGGAGCGCCCCGTGCGGCCGATGGGGGACTGGTCGACGGCGACGACCCGTTGCAGGGCCTCGGACCCCCGCAGCCCGTCGAAGGGCAGAGGGCGGCGGCCGGCCCCCTGCAGGCGGGCGGCCAGGGCCGGGTGCAGGGTGTGATGAACCAGACTGCTCTTGCCCGAGCCCGAGACGCCGGTGACCCCCACCAGGCAGCCGAGGGGAAGGCGGAGGTCCGCACCCTGCAGGTTGTGGCCCCGGGCGCCGAGGAGCTCGACCCAGCCGCCGGCGCCGGCGGAGCGCCCGCGGCGGGCGGGCAGGTCTCCGGCAAGGGCCCGTCCGGTGGGGGTGCCGGCCGCCCGTGCCCCCAGGGGCGGACCCTGGTAGAGGAGGCGCCCGCCTTGGTCTCCGGCTCCAGGTCCGAGCTCCACGAGCAGGTCCGCGTCCCCGATCAGGTCGAGGTCGTGCTCGACGACGAGGACGGAGTTGCCCCCGTCCCGCAGTCGTTGGAGGGCGGCCGACAGGCGCCGGGTGTCGCGTCCGTGGAGGCCGGCGCCGGGCTCGTCGAGAACGTAGAGGACCTGGGAGAGGCCCGACCCGAGAGCGGCCACCAGCTGCAGGCGCTGCAGCTCCCCCGCCGACAGGGTCGGCGCCCGCCGGTCCAGGGTGAGGTACCCGAGTCCGAGGTCGATCATCACCTCCACGCCGCGGCGGACCACGTCCAGGATGTGGTCGGCCAGGGCCTGCTGCCCGGGAGGGACGGCGACCCCGTCGAGCCACTCGGCGGCCTCGGAGAGGGTGCGCCCCTGCAGATCGCCGAGGCTCTCGCCGTCGATGCGGACGGCGCGGGACGGAGCCGACAGGCGGGTGCCCCCGCACTCGGGGCACGGCGAGCCGGCCCCGTCTCCCTGAAGCTCCTCCAGCCAGGCCCGCTCGGCGGCGTCGTCGACGACCGCGGCTCTCGCGTCGAGCCACCGGCGCAGACCGGTGAACGGTTTTCCGCGGGCCCTGGGGCCCTCGCCCTCCCACAGGGCTTGCACGGCCCCTTCCGGCCACTCCGACAGAGGCTCCGTCGGGTCGACCCCGGCGCGCCGGCTGAAGGCCTCCACCTCGCGCCGCAGCCGGCGATGCCCGAAACGCTCCCAGAGCACCGCCAGCGACGCCGCCGGGGGCTCGCCGGCCGCCAGCAGGCGCTCGAAGGAGCTGCCCGCCGACAGCCCGGAGCCGCGGCAGTCCGGGCAGGCGCCGTCCGGGCTGTTGAAGCTGAAGAGGGCGGCGGAGATCTCCGGGAAGGCGGCGCCGCAGGCGGCGCAGGCCGGCCGCACGCTGTAGCGCTCCTCGGCGCCGGTGGCGGGGTCGAGGAGACCGAGGCGCCCCTGGCCGATCTGCACCGCCGCCTGCAGGGAGCCGCGCAACCGGCGCCGCATCCCGTCCCGGACGGTGACGCGGTCGACGACCACATCCAGGGACCGGCCGACGAGGCGGGATGCCTCCACCTCCTCCAGGACCAGGGTCTCGGTTCCGCAGTGTATCCGCCGGTAGCCGCCGCGCTCGACCTCGGCGATCAACTCCCGGGCCCCCGCCTCCGTGGCCGGCGGCGACAGGGGGGCGGTCACCACCAGGCGGCTGCCCTCGGGCCGGCCCGAGGCGCGCTCGAGGATCTCGTCGAAGGGGTGGGCGGCCACCGGCTCCCCGCAGTCCAGGCAGTGGGCCCGGCCCACGCGGGCCCACAGCAGACGCAGGTAGTC
>CAZEHQ010000093.1:0-15894 GCA_964512165.1 uncultured Gemmatimonadaceae bacterium
CCATATTGCCGAATTACAGATGATTTAGCACGTCATTGCCCCGTTCTCTCACACCCTCATTAGAGGGCCCTCATACACCACTGAGGATGGCTTCACTGAAGATTATAGTTCGTGTCAGGAGCACAGCATTTCTGACGAGGGGGTCTATGGAGATGTACGAGTGGCTCGATGCGCTAATCGAGCAACTTCATGACTACATGTCTACTGATAGGCTCACGAAACGCCTAGACGCCGACCTAGTGAAAATGCTCTCTCCCAATGTCGCCAACCCTTCTCGTGAGTAGGGTCCATTTGCATGGCGAGCGGTGCCTGCCCTGCAAGTGAACTCGTGACATCCCAACAGCGGCACGATTCCTTCTCAAGTGGATTTGGGCTTGCACTCTCGCGTAAGTCGTGATCTGTCGACACACGACCGAACCGATCCGCCAATGGTGTTGGCCCCAGCAGGTCTCCCTCGTCTTCACCCGAACCATTGCCTCCTTGATGAAGAGTCTCAAATGCCCACTTGAGGACCACCATGCTTCACATCGAGACCGGTGCCCATGCGCCCCCATCGAGAAGTCCGCCAGCGCAGGAAGCTCTTCAACATCCACTTCCGCAACATCCGGGGAGGTCCTGCGCGACCAGGAGGTCTTGCCGACGAGGGCGACGTGGACATGCACAAGGTGGCGCGGGTGCTGCACGAGGTCGCCTACCCATCATGCTGATGCCGGACCACGCCATCACCTGGACGATCCCTCGCCACCGGGCGGGTCCGCCAGGCTTGGGCCTCCAGTTCGGCTACATCACCGCCCTGATCCAGGCGGTGTCGAAGGAGGGCGCGGGTATTTCCTAAGGTGCGCTTTGAGAACGTCACCTCGCGTTGGGCCGCAGCGTGGTACCGACTGTCCTGAGATGGCCTCGCCCGCGACGACACGGCCAAGTGCGGCCGATCTCGCATCCAGTACAGGCCGGGCCGATTTCGACCACTCCGGGCCTCCGGGCTCTTGAATTCCCCGTGCGAGGCGCGGAGACCAGCCGCTCAGCGGACAGCCAAGCTGCCGATCCGAAGGGTTAGCGCTCAGGATCCAGGGCCGGACTGTCGATCGAATACACGTTTACCGATCATCAACCTTGGGGGGCCCCGATCGGGTCTTTCGTAACGGTATTTCAATCCGCCTATAGGAATGCGCTCAAGCTGCACCAAGTCGCGACCGTACTCATTCGGGATCTCGACTCTCCGGTAGATTGGTTCTCCGTCCTTGCGAAGGACAATCGAGACCCCTCCCGCCATAGCGTCCTCAACCTGTCTCCGGTCCCATCCAAAGAATCGACATACTCGACCCGTATACTGCGGGGGAAAGCTCAGGATTATCGACCCTCTTTCCATTCTCCAACCGATCGTAAAGAGAGGATTCCCTGCATAGAAACCGGCGTCGGAATTGTAGGCCCTCAGACTTCCCCCCCGAACTTCGAGGTGATACGACGGATCGTCGATCCAGTGCCCCATTATCGCCTTCGGCTTCAAGGGACTCGGCCAGAACCAAGCGACGCCAACGACGGCGATCACCAAGTACAACAAAGCCTTTTTCATGGGAGGACTCCTTCTGCAGGGCGTTCCTCGGCGGACCCGCGCCGCCTCACCTCGAGGCCGGCCCGAGGCGGAACAGGCGGCCGTCTCCGGCGCCGAGGGCGAGAGTCAGCTCACCCGTCGCCGCCGCATGGCCGGGGACGGGTTGGGGCCGGCCGGTCTGCCTGGAGATCTCCCGCAGGTCCGCCGGCTCCCGGAGCCTTACCACGAACGTCGCCGGATCGATGAAGTCGCGGTTCACCACCATCACGTAGTTCCGACCATCGGCGGCGGACCTGAACTCGCCCACCAATCCCATTCCCCCGCTGATCGATGCCACAAGCCGCGACTCCCCGAGGGGGCGGGTCAGCGGAGGCTGCGGCTCCGTGTGGTACACACCCGTCGACTCGAGCCGCAGCAGCGTCGGCGCCAGGGCCAGGACCTCCCCGTTGAGGTACTTCAGCATCGAGTAGTGCCGGGTCCGCGTGCCGTCGCGGTTGATGACCATGTCCTCCCAGTTGGTCCAGTGGCCGTAGGGGATCTCCGTCAGGTAGGTGAACCAGCCCAGCGAGCGGGCCCCGTACGCGAGGGTGGTGAAGGCCTGGAAGCGCAACTCGCCCTCGCTGGCCCCGCGCACCGGCCCGAAGGATCCCACGGAGACGATCACCCCGAACTCCACCTCCGCCTCGAGAGCACGCCGGCGCACGATCTCCAGGTTGGGGAAGTAGTCCCCTTCGCGGTTGGGGCTGTACCAGTTGTCGGCGTGCAGGCGCGGGTCCCTGCCGACCATGCAGTAGTGGTCATAGGTGAACAGGGACGGCTTCACCGTCTCCAGGAAGGTCCTCACGTGGTGGTCGTACTCCTCCGGATCGCCGTGGAAGTCGTCGGCGTACGTGGGGAACAGGACCACCCAGTATCCCTTGGAGGGCGCCAGCCGCCGGACCCGTTCCTGTTCCCGGGCGAGGCGCGGGAACTCCTTCTCCCCGGGCTCGCTGGCCCCGCCCAGCCACCACACCCGCGGATCGCTCTCCGCCGCGGCCATCCTGGCGTCGTCCAGCTCGCCGAGGGGGCGGTACTTCACCCCGAACCCCGCGTATTCGTCCAGCTCGAGATTGATGTTGAAGTTCGCCACCGCGTACTCGGCATGGTACTGGTCCGTGTCCATGCCCTCGTACTGGTCCGCGGGGCTGCCCGGGGTCAGCCAGCCGTAGATGGGGAAGAAGTCCTCGTCCTCCACCTCGGGGATGGAGAACTCCTCCTCGTAGTCCCGGATCGTGCCCGGCCGCAGCGAGAAGTCGTCCAGGCGCAGCCGCCCTCCCACCCATCGCCGGGAGACGACGACCTGCAGGGCCCGCGCACCCTCGGGCGGACGCACCTCCTGAAAGAACTCGATCCAGCGGTCCTGCGTATCCGGCAGCACGATCGCGAAGGAACCTACCTTCTCCTCTCCGTCGTCCAGCCAGTGGCCGCTGAGGGAGACCCCGTCGGCGTCTATCCACCGTTCCTTCGTGGTGACGCCCCGGCTCGTGGACGCGTAGTAGCCCTTGAAGAGGTAATCCCGGTCCGCGGCGACGGGGAAGACCGGGCTGCGCAGGGTGGTCACCGACATCGGCGTCCCGGGCTGGATCTCCAGGCAGGTACCCGTGCCGTCGCGGCCGGGCTCCAGCCTGCCGATGCGCACCCGGGTCAGGGGCTGGTTCCAGGATTCGACACTCCAGCCCGCGGGCAGGTCGCCGCTGAACTCGTCGAATCCGGGACTCGGGAACAGGTTCTCCGCCCCCTGGGCCGCGGTGCCGCGGCCGGAGACCAGGACCGCCGCCAGGACCGCGGCCGCAGGCAGCGATCTCATTGTGATTCTCCGGGCAGCCGCCAGCAGGTCCCACAAGGGCGACTTCATTCTGATTCTCCGGGCAGCCGCCAGCGGCTCCACAAGAAGGCGCACTTGTCCCGCGCCGCCGCCGGCTTCTGGTAGTAGGCGGTGAAGATGCTGCCGTCGTCGAACTCGACGCTGGAGGGGTAGCCCAGGTCGCTGTCGGGCCCGTCGTCGCGCAACACGTAGTCGTACTCCCAGGTGGCGCCGCCGTCGCGGCTGATCATGACCCGCTCGCCGAAGGGCTCCAGGCGGCGCCCGTAGGCGCAGACGAGAGCGCCGCTCGAGTGCACGAGCAGGTGCGGCGGACTGCCGTGGAAGTCCATCGGCTCGGTCCGCGTCCAGGTGCGGCCGCCGTCGGTCGACTCCGTGTACATGTGCATGAAGTGCTGCAGGCCCAGGTCCTCCGGGTCGACGCCGCCGCCGCGCTCGAAGCGGATCAAGCCAACCAGCTTGCCGTCGGGCAGCTCGGCCACGTGGGCCTCGTGGTAGTTGTTCTCGGTGGAGCCCTCGAAGAGGGGCACCGTCCCCAGGGGCTGCCAGGTGCGGCCGCCGTCGTGACTGCGGGTGGCCGCGATGGCGCCCACCCCGCCCTTGAAGCCGGCCATGTCGGTCTCGAAGAGCTTGCCCAGAAAGAGCAGCCCGCCGGCGCGCAGGCGGATCGGCCCGTGGGGCGTGGTCTGCGGCACCTTGATCGGCTCCGACCAGGTCTCGCCGGCGTCGTCGCTGATGCGGCACCAGGCGCCCACCCATCGGGCGGCGTTGTCGTCGTCGATGCGGGCGATCCCCTCCTGCCAGCGGGCCCGGGTCTCGGCGTCGAGGCCCTGCATCCGCTTCTCCGCCGAGGCCCGCAGGTCGGTGGTGAACCAGGTCAGCAGCAGACGCTCGCCGCCGCAGCTCACCAGGCCGGTGTCGCGGTCGTCGAGGGGGGAGTCGTTCACCACCCGGGGGCTCGTCCAGCTCCGCCCCTCGTCGGTGCTGCGCATGAACACGCTGCGCCCGAAGGGGCAGACGTGGTGGTTGCGCAGCCCCGAGGCGGCGGCCACCAGGGTGCCGTCGGGCATGCGGGCCACCGTGGGCCAGCCGAAGTAGCCGTAGAAGTCGCCGGGGTAGCTGGCGATGACGCCGTGCTCGGCGGGAATGGTGGAGTCTCTGCGGATGAGGTTCATGTGAGGCCCTCCAGGCGGTAGACGCGCGCGGCGGTGTCGTGGAAGAGGCAGGCCCGGTCGGCCGGCGGCAGGTCCGCCGTCCAGTCGAGGAAGCGGCCGTAGAGGGTGGGGACATCGATGCCCTGCACGCCGTCCACCGGGTAGTTGCTGGCGAACATGCAGCGGCCGGCGCCGAAGATGTCGATCGCCTGGCGCACGAGATCCCTCGCCTTGGCCTCCTGCGCAGGATCCCGGTGGTAGTCGGGCGCGCAGAAGAACACCATGGACAGCTTCATGCTCGCGTGGGGGAGGGCGGCCATCGCCTTCAGGCCCTCCTGCCACTGGCCCATGTAGCCGGAATCCCCGCTGTCGTGGAAGGAGGCGAGATGGCCGACGATGACCGGCGTCTCCGGGAAGTCGCCGAAAGTCGCCGCCGCGTCGGCGAGCTGATGGGGGTTGCACTGCAGGTCGAAGGAGAGGCCGCGCTCCCCGAGAAGGGCGAGGCTCTCGCGGAAGACGGGGTCGCCAAGGAAGTCGCCCCGTTCCACCTGGGGCCAGGTGAGGGCGGGGTCCCCCGGATGGTGGTTGAGGATCATGCGCACGCCCCGCAGCCGCTCCCCCGCCTCGGCGAGATGGCGGTCCAGGACCTGCGCGGTGTGGCGGAGGTCCCGCGCCAGGTGCGCGTAGGGGACGATGGCGAAGGGATGTCCCGTGGGCGCCATCTGATCGCGGACGAAGCGGGTCTCGGCGACCTCGTCGAGGGGGAACCCGCCCTCCATCTGGCCGACGATGGTCTCCACGTGGACGGATGCCTCCAACTCCAGGGGCGCCGGCAGCCGGCCCATGTCGCGCAGGTAGTCGGCGGCGTGGTACGCGGGCAGGTCCCGCTCCACGTCGGGGCCCAGGTTCGGGTTGGGCCGGACGCCCAGGTCCCACAGGTGGAAGTGGGGGTCGATGATCCGCATGGCGCTCCTTCGGGAGGTGGTGTGGGTCTTCGGGGACGGGAAAAAAGGCGGACCCGGGGGCGCGGGACAACTGCCGGCATGGCGGTTGCCCGGCCGGGAAGGCACCCATAACCTACCCATCCCGCCAGCGCCGGGCGCCCGCGGGTGGAGTCACCGAAACGACCGCGAAAGGAGAAACGCTGAATGGACTCGCTTCCACTCTACGCTCTCATGTGGGTGTCGGCCGTCGTCATCGCCCTGCTCCCGTGGGCGGTGCGCAAGCTGCGCGGATCCCCGCCCGAACCCCGAATGTCGGAAGCCAACTTCCTGGTGAAGATGCGCCTCCACAACACCATGGTGGACAGCCAGTACACCTTCCCCTTCTGGCTGATCGCGGCCATCGTCTACCTGATCTTCGGGTCCCTGGAAGGCGGTTGGCACCTGCTCTTCGGCGGCTTCTTTCTGGGAGCCGCCCTGGCCCACCTGGGCCGCTACCGCACCTCCAGGCAACTGGTCAATCTCCTGAAGAAGGAAGAGGAGCGCGCCGCGTGACCACACCCACCGACTTCACCATCGCCGCCGTCGAGCGCATCCGCGTCGACGTCCCCTTCCACGAGCGCTGCGCCGACCGCATGACGGTGCGCGGCAACGGCTGGTCCGTCGTCGACATCTACCGGGTCGAGCTGGCCTGCGGCGTTGTCGGCGTGGGCGAGACGATCGTCGGCTACACCTGGGGCGCCTCGGCCGAGGCGCGGGTGCAGGCGAGCCGGGGCCGCAGCGTCTTCGACCTGCTCTGGGACGACGGCCTCGGCGCCGGCCTGCAGATGGCCTGCTTCGACGCCGCCGGCCAGGCCGCGGGCGTTCCCTGCCACCGCCTGATGGGCCCGAAGTACCGCGACGCCTGCCCGGTCTCGTGGTGGTCGCAGGACGCCCGGCCGGAGGAGTGGGTCGCCGAGGCGCGCGCGGCGGAGACCAGCGGCTTCACCACCATGAAGGTGAAGGCCCGTCCCTGGCACGATCTCGACGAGCAGCTCGCCGCGGTGGCGGCGGCGGTCTCCCCCCACTTCAAGCTCGACGCCGACTTCAACGAGATGCTCCTCGGCGTGGACGTCGCGGCGCCCGTCATCTCCCGGCTCGAGGCGAAGTACCCCATGCTGGCCATGGTGGAGAGCCCCATCCCGCAGAAGGACGTGGCCGGCAACGCCGCCCTGCGCCGGCAGATCCGCAGCCCCATCGCCATGCACTTCGGCAATCCCCCGCCCATGACCGCGATCCGCGAAGGAGTGTGCGACGGCTTCGTCATCGGCGGCGGGGCGAGCCAGGTGATGAACCAGGGCACCCTGGCGGCGCACGCCGCCATGCCCTTCTGGCTGCAGATGGTGGGCACGGGTCTGACGACCACCTTCTCCGTGCACCTCGGGGCGGTGCTGGCCCAGGCCCGCTGGCCGGCGATCCCCTGCATCAACATCTACTCCCACACGCTGCTGACGGAGTTCGCCGTCGAGGGCGGGCACGTGGCCGTGCCCGACGGCCACGGCCTGGGGGTGGAGGTGGACTGGGACGTTGTCGAGGGGTTCCGCGTCGATCCGGACTACAACAAGCCCGACCCGCGCCAGATCCACACCATCCACTGGCCCGACGGGCGCAGCACCCGCTACCCGGGCGGCGGCTACCGCACCGACTTCACCGCCGGCCGGCTGCCCCCGTTTCTGCCAGGGATCTCCCTCGACTACCGCCTCGACGACGGCTCCGAGGCCTTCGACGGGGAGTACCGCGATCTCTTCGGGTGAGCCGGGCGGCTCACTTCACCAGGCGGGCGATCTCCCGGAACCCCGGGTTCCCGGCTTCGCGCAGCAGTTCGAAGAGGGCCGTCTCCACCGAGGTGATCCCGGCGCCGGCGGCCCGGGCCTTCTCCAGGCCCACGCGCTTGTTCTCCGGCGTGCGCGAGGAGACGGCGTCCTCCACCACCTCCACCTCGTAGCCACGCTCGCGCAGATCGCGGACCGTCTGGTAGACGCAGATGTGGGTCTCGATGCCGGAGACCAGCACCTGCCGGCAGCCGCTCTCCTCGAGGAGACGCACGAAGTCGGGCTGGCCCCAGGCGCTGAAGCAGGTCTTGGCCAGCGGCTCCCGGTCGCTCAGCAGCTCGGCGACCTCGGGGATCGTCGGCCCCAGGCCCTCGGGATACTGCTCCAGCCACAGCACCGGCAGCTCCAGGACGCGGGCCCC
Source organism: uncultured Gemmatimonadaceae bacterium (assembly GCA_964512165.1). Lineage (GTDB taxonomy): Bacteria > Latescibacterota > UBA2968 > UBA8231 > UBA8231 > UBA8231. Next base: position 7,741 of record CAZEHQ010000093.1, read on the forward strand.
GCGCACCAGGATCTGCAGGTTTCGGTAGAGGCTCTCCCGGTCGTGCATCAGGGTCGCCAGCCTGCCCTGCACGTCGATGACGGTCAGTGCCGTGTCGGAAGCGTTCAGCATGGCTCAGCGGATCGGGCGGCGAGCCCGGCAGGAGGGAGTTGAAACCATGAGTGAGTTGCCGCGCCGCAGGATGGGGCGCACCGGCATGCGGCCCCGGGCCCTCGGCATGGGCGCCGCCTTCGTCAGCCACGTGGCCGAGGCCGAGACGATCGCCACCATCGAGCGCGCCCTCGATCTGGGGATAGACTACTTCGACAGCTACGCCGGCCGCAACGAGGAGCGCTGGGGCCGGGCCCTGGCCGGCGTCGAGCGGTCGAGCTACTACATGCAGGCCAAGGTCGGCCCCCACCACGAGCGCCCCAAGGACTTCTCGGCCGAGGCCACGCGCTGGAGCGTCGAGCAGAGCCTGCGGGCGCTTCGCGTCGACTACCTCGATGCCGTCCTCGTCCACGACCCGGCCGACATCGCCGATCCGCTGGGCCCGCGCCGCGCCTTCGACCAGCTGCAGCGGATGAAGGAGGAGGGCCTGGTGCGACACATCGGCCTGGGGGTCCGCCAGCACGACTTCCACCGCGCCGCCATCGAGGCGGGCCACGCCGAGATCGTCCTCACCTTTCTCGACTACACATTGCTGGATCAGTCGATCGTCGACACCACAATGGCCCTGGCCGATAAGCACGGCACCGGCCTCATCCTGGCCAGCGTCTTCGGCATGGGCCGCCTCACCGGCGTCGAGCCCGACCCGGCCGCCGAGCCGCGGGCCCACGCCATGTGGGAGTGGTGCCGCCAGCGCGACGTGGACATCAAGCACCTGGCCATGCAGTTCTGTCTCGACGCCCCGGTCGACGGCATCGTCATGAGCGGCCCCGCCGACCGCCACCAGCTCCAGGATGCGTACGACGCGGCGACGCAGGAGGTGCCCGCCGGGATCTGGTCCGCCTTCAGGGAACGCTTCGGCGTCGGGATCTGACTCCCCATCTGGGGGAAGGCATGCCCGGGACCCGCGGCGGTTCACAAGCGCCAGAGGTCCCACTACCTTCTTCCGCCGCGCCGCTTCCACCCCGTCCCTCTCTGCCGAGGCATTTCATGAAGCGGATCCTCCTGTCTCTCGCCCTTCTGCTGCTCACCCATTCAGACCTGTCCGCGGCCGTGTTGAAAGGCCGGGTGCTCGAGGCCGAGACCCGGGAACCCCTGTTCGGCGCCAATGTGTACCTGGAGAACGCGGACCGGGGGACCACCACGGGCCTCGACGGGGAGTTCGAGATCGGCGGCGTCTCCGCCGGCAGCGATACCCTGGTGGCGAGCTTCATCGGATTCGAGGAGTTCCGCCTCGCCGTCGTCGTGACGACCGATGACATGGAGCTGCTCGTCGAGCTGGTGCCCGAGGTCTTTCGGGGCCAGGAGATCGTCGTCGTAGCCGACCGGGCGCGGCTGCGGGAGACACCGGTCGCCTTCACGGATATTCCCAAGGCGGAGATGGACCGCCGCCTCGGCTCCCGGGACCTGCCCCTGATCCTGGACGACACGCCGGGTGTGTACGCCACCGGCCAGGGGGGCGGCGCCGGCGATGTCCGCATCAACGTCCGGGGCTTCGACCAGCGCAACGTGGCGGTGATGATCAACGGCGTGCCCGTCAACGACATGGAGAACGGCTGGGTCTACTGGGCCAACTTCGACGGGCTGGGGGACGCCACCTCGTCGATCCAGGTGCAGCGCGGGCTGGGGGCGTCGAACCTCGCCATCGCCTCGGTGGGCGGCACCCTGAACATCATCACCGACATCGCCGGCGCGCAGCGCGGATTGCGGATCACACAGGAGGCGGGGAGCAACGCTTTCCACAAGACCCGGATCGGCTTCTCCTCCGGGCTGATCGACGGCCGGACCGCCTTCACCCTCGGCGTCACCCGCAAGACCGGGGACGGCCTCGCCGACCAGACGTGGACATCGGCCTGGTCCTACTCCGGGGCCCTGAGCTTCCTGGCCTCCGACGAGCACAAGATCGACCTCTTCGTCGCCGGCGCTCCGCAGCGCCACGGACAGCGCCTCTACAAGCAGTCCATCGCCACCTTCGACGCCGGGTACGCGCGCTCCCTCGGTGTCGACGTGACCGACTCCCAAAGCCGCGGCACGAGCTATAACCCCAACTGGGGGCGATCGCCGTTTTCCTCCTCCTACCGGGAGTACTACAACGGCGAGATCCACGACGCCCGCGACAGCGCGGTCCTGATGGAGCGCGAGAACTACTACCACAAGCCGCAGGTCAACCTCAACTGGCACTGGACGCCGAGCCCGCGGCTGATCCTGTCCAACGTCTTCTACTTCTCCCGCGGCAAGGGGGGCGGCTCCGGGCGCCTCGGGGCCAACCCCGGCCAGCGGGCCGACGGCAGCATCGACTGGCAGCGGGCCTCGGAGGAACTCAACACGCTGACCGCGGCGGAAGCGGATCCCGACCTGGTCGAGGCAGGCCATGTGGGGGAGAGCGAGATCGGCGCGCAGACGATCATCCGCAACTCGGTGAACCACCACTTCTGGTACGGATACCTGGGGACGGCGGAGTACCGCCTGAGCAGCGCCCTCAAGCTCGCCCTGGGCGCGGACCTGCGCTACTACAAGGGCCAGCACTGGCGCGAGGTGCGCAACCTGCTCGGCGCCGACTACTTCTTCTACGAGTGGGACGCCAACGCCGCCAGCCCGGTCAAGCGGCTCGGAGACAAGGTCTCCTACCACAACGACGGCCTCACGCGCTGGGGCGGCGGTTTCGCCCAGCTCGAGGGGCGGTTCGGAAAGCTGACCGCCTTCGCCAGCACCTCGGGGTCGATGACGGGATACCGGCGCATCGACTACTTCCGCCCCAAGGTCGACGGCGATTGGGACAGGACCGGCTGGGCCAACTTCAGCGGCTACACCGCCAAGGTGGGCGGCAACTACAACCTGACCCCCGCGGTCAATCTCTACGCCAACGCCGGCTGGCTGTCGACGGCGCCGAAGTTCGACTCCGTCTACCACTACGACAACAGCCTCTACGACCCGACCTTCAACGAGAAGGTCGCCTCCTTCGAGGTGGGGGCCGGCTACCTGGAGCGCGGCCGCTTCACGGGAAACGCCAACCTCTACTACACCCGCTGGATGGACCGCTCCTGGCCCAAGAGCATCTACAGCGACAAGCTCGACCAGAGCTTCCGGTTTCTGCTCAACGGCATCGACGCGCTGCACAAGGGGGTCGAGCTGGACCTCAAGGCGCGCCTCCACCCCATGCTGGAGCTGCGCGGCATGGTCTCCCTGGGGGACTGGGAGTGGCTCAACGACGTGGACGTCACCTTCTCACCGGAGGAAGATCCGGAAGCCGTCGGCAACTTCCAGGTCTACGCCGAGGGGCTGAAGGTCGGCGACTCGGCGCAGAAGAGCCTGGCCCTGAGGGCCGCCCTGTTTCCCGCGCGGGGCCTCTACGCCTCCCTGGGCCTGCGGCGGTTCATGGACCACTACGCGAAGTTCGACCCGGCCAACCGCACCGACCCCGGCGACCGCAGACAGTCCTGGAAGCTGCCGGACTACAACCTCGTCGACCTGCACGCCAGCTACCGGCTGCCCCGCGATCTCTTCGGCACCGGCCGGACGAGGCTGCGGATGCACGTCTTCAACCTCCTCGACGAGCTGTACGTCTCCGACGCCGACGACGGGGAGGACCACGACGCCGCGAGCGCCCGCGTCTTCCTCGGCCTGCCGCGGCGCTGGAACATCTCGCTGTCGTACGAGTACTGAGGGCCAGAACGGGTCCTCAGCGGGCACCGGGGATCCGGCGCCGGGCCGAAACTACCAGGCCCGCGGCCGGGTGGCGTGTGGGCCCGCCGGCCCTCAGTTTATTGAACCGGTGACGATAGCCGCCGCGCCCTTCAACGAACTCCCCGAGGAAGCCACGACCATGGAACCCCGAGTCCGCGAGATCCTGAGCTGGTACGGAAGCGACAACCCCGGCACCCTGACCAACCTCGCCCGCCTCCTCAACCAGGGCAGGCTCGGCGGCAGCGGCCGGCTCGTCATCCTGCCCGTCGACCAGGGCGTGGAGCACGGTCCCGCCCGCTCCTTCGTTCCCAACCCACCCGCCATCGACCCCCCCAACCACATCGAGCAGGCCCACGATGCCGGCCTCAACGCCTACGCCGCCCCCCTCGGCTTCCTCGAGGCCGGCGCCCGCGACTACGCCGGCGACCTGCCCCTGATCCTCAAGCTCAACAACCGCGAGAACCTGGCCTCCGACGCCGACCCCCTGCAGGCCGTCACCGGCTCCGTGGAGGCAGCCCTGCGCCTCGGCTGCGCCGCCATCGGCTACACCGTCTACCCCGGCTCGGCCCCGCGGGTGCAGATGTACGAGAAGCTCCAGGCCCTCGGCGAGGAGGCCAAGCGCCACGGCCTGGTGGTCGTCGTCTGGTCCTACCCCCGCGGCTCGGACCTGAGCAAGGAGGGCGAGACCGCCCTCGACGTCTCCGCGTACGCCGCCCAGATCGCCGCCCAGCTCGGCGCCCACATCATCAAGGTGAAGCCGCCCGACGACTTCGTGGAGCAGAAGGAGGCGAGCGCCGCCTACGAGAAGGCCGGCACCCCCACCTCCACCCTCGCCGAGCGCGTCGCCCACGTCGTCCAGTCCGCCTTCGACGGCCGCCGGGTCATCATCTTCAGCGGGGGCCCCGCCAAGGGCACCGCCGAGGTGCTGGAGGAGATCCGCGGCATCCGCGACGGGGGGGGATTCGGGTCGATCATGGGGCGGAATGCATTTCAGCGGGAGCGGGGGGAGGCGCTGGAGTTGCTGGATCGGGTGATTGGGATATATCTGGGGAGGTTGTAAGAGCGGCGCCGGCAGCCATCGCGTAGGCTTGCGCCCCTGCGAGGACCCGGCACGCGGCGGTGCCCGAAGGAACTATGGCCTCGCAGCCCTGCTTGCAGCACACGACCTCGCCACAACCTCGCGTCCGCCGCAGACCTTACTCCACTGGGCCTGTCAAGCGGCGCCGAGGACGGAAGCTCTTGAGAAACACTGGTTTGCGGCTTGTCCGGGGGATGTACACAAGATCCACTTCTCCCGGCTTGACACTGTGATCGCCGTATAGAGCTGTCTGTGTGCGGCGCGGGAATGGCGATGCACGCTCATATCGACGGTGCGCGGGCAGCAGTGCTGCTGTCACGCGACGCACCTCGGCGAGCGTTCGCTCCCGGGCGTCCACACGCAGGTACCAGACGGCATCGCTTCGCGCCCGGTCGCGCGCGGACCGAACCACACCGTCCAACATGGTCCCATACTTCAAGTGGTTGGTGAACTTCTGGCTAGTGGACCAGTCCACTCGAGGGGGGCCCTCCCCCAGCGCCCATAGCCGCAGCCAGTTGTCGGATCGGTAATTGGTGACGCCTGCGTACGGAGGAGACGTGAGAACGAGGGCGGCCTCGGCCTCCATCTCTGGCAGAACGTCGGCCGCGTTGCCCAACGCCAACCTGACGTCTCCGGCGCGTTCCGGCACACCCTTGGCGTACCGCCAAGCGGCTCTCTTCCTGAGAAAAGATGCCGGGTCGACGTTGGGTGGACTCGTCAGGCCCCGCTTGCGCCACCAGCGGACCGAGTAGTCTGGACACATCGCTCGCGAAGGGCGCATCTGGTTTGACAAACCCTGCCCCAACTTGGCATGCAGGTAGTGGAGTAGGAAGGCAGCAACGGTGCGGTCGAGGCGACTCTCGCGCCACTGCAACTCTCGGCGGGCAGCGTTGATGAATCCCAACGCCTTTGGCCCATAGGCGAGCGCCTGGAACTCATCGCCCGGGCGCCGATCTCGCTCTCGGATGGCGCCAGCAACCTCGCCGATGCGCCGTTCTACGTCGGCGAAGGAAGGGTGGGGGTCTGTCTTGACCGCGGCGTACAGCCACGCCACGGGGTTGACGTCGCACCCGACGGCTCCACGGCCGGAAATCATGGCCACGTACGGGGCGGTTCCGCGCCCGCAGAATGGATCCAGAACCGTGTCGCCACATTTGCTGAGATTGCTGATGATGTCGCGCGCAAAATCGACCGGAAACATCGCGTAGTAGGGCCCGAGCCTTGCCCAACGACCCTCGGCGGTGCCGAAACCAGTCAAGTCCGGCACTCCGCGGGAGGCGCTACTGCTCATTCCTCTGTGAAAAGCTCTGTGAGAAGACCAATGCCAGCCTTCAGTGGAATGGCCGCATGCGCGTGCGCTCGCACGAGCGGCGCGAAGCCGTCCTCGTAGAGGTAAGTGGAGAACTCGTCCATGATGTCGAGGGCCTCCCCAAGCCGTGGATACGCTGTCTCCTCCACGCAATCACGATCTTCTCCCTCCGCGTTCACGATTGGCGTCATGACCACCGAGTGTTGCCCAACCCCGTTCTTGTACATCACGCGACGGCCATAGTCAGTAACGTCGCCGTGCGGTTTGGCGTCAGGAGGGCGCAGGGCGATGTGGCGGTGGACGTACTCGCGGTCGGGTGCTAGCACTGTCTTGGGATCGAGCCGGGCGCGAGGTCCTTCATGGTCGCTCTGATCCATCGCCTGCAGGTGGTCGAGGAACATGCCGCTCTTCTCGACGCCGAAGAGCAGGACGCCTGGCCCGCCATGCTCCAGGGACAGTCCGTGCAGGCGGCTGATCTCACTCTGCACATGGCTCTTCAGCCACGCAGGCATCCCGAAAATCGCAAGCGGACCGTCCATCACGAAGGCCGTAGTGCGGAACGCACTCCACCAGCCCCGCCGCTCGAAAAAGCGCATGATGTTGACCATTGCCAAGTGTTCCACTACCTGCTGCGCTGCGGTATAGGCCTGCGCCGAGGAACCAAATTCCTCGAATCGCTCGTGTAGTCGCAAGCTGTCGGTCTCAAAGACCAACTCCCTTCGTGCGCAGGAGCAGTGACTCGTACCGGTGAGGGCCGGCAGCGACTCCGCGCAGTCGTCCTCGGGGCATTGGAAGCCCCGAGCGGGAACGATGGCGCGCATCGTCTCGAGTAAGGTCTCGTGATCTCGATCGACCCTTCTGCCCGACAACATCTCGTGAATGGTCGAGCGGAAGTACGTCCTCGGCGTATCCCCCGGCACACCGCCCCGCACAACGTTCCGCCCTGGTAGCACCGCATCTAGGGTTCGGCAGTCCTCCATGTCGCGGATGGCGCTAGGGCGGGGGATCGATCCCGGTAGGATGCTCCTAAGACTGGAAAGGTCGATGATGACAGCGGCCAACTGAAGCAGCGCGGCCTCAGCCCCGGGGTACCCGTTACGAACAGCGTGAGTGACTGTGGAACCGTCGATGACGATGATACGCGTGATCAGCTCGAGGCCCCGGGGCGGCGTCAGCGCATGCGGTGGCTCAAGCGCATCCTCGGGGCCCCCGCGGCGAATCGTACCCTCGAACTCCCTAACGCTTTCACTCCCAACCAAGCGCCACAGGGAGTCCCCGCTGGCGTACTCGTTGCGGTAGGGCATCAGTCCCCCGGAGCCCCCGGCGGGGCAGTGAACCGGTCGATTTGGACGGGCAGGGTGTACGGACTCGACATGGTCCGCACCTTTAGGAATCCAATCTCCTTCACCCGCCGGATGCCGGCGCTAAAGTCCGCGAAGTCGTTATACTGGTCGAGTTCGCGCGTCTCTCCAGTGCTATTGAGGTGGGAGAGGAACCAGTTCTCGGTGTTCCGCAGAATGTTGCGCTGGACGGAAGAAGGCTCCTGTGTCGAGTAGACCAAGCCGATGTTGAACTTCGCGCCTTCCTTCGCTGTCCGCGCCCAGATGTTGCGTGTGTCCTCCTCGCTGCCACGAGGCAGGACGGTGTGCGCCTCCTCGATGTATACGATGATGGGATCGGGGTCCAAGAAGGACCCGTCTGGTCCGCTCTCTGGATTCGTGAAACGTTCCTGCTGCCGAGCGAAGATCGCGCCCATGATCCGCTTCGCGGACTGCTCGTTCATCCCAGGATCGCCCAGCGCCTGATCCAAGATGACCAGCTTCCCCACTGCCAGATCGGCGACGATCTCCTCCGTGTAGTCCGCATTTCTCTCGGGGTGGTGCCACTCGCGGCACTCACGCACCGCCTGGACCCCCCGCGTATTCTCAAAGATGAT
>CAZEHQ010000094.1:0-15828 GCA_964512165.1 uncultured Gemmatimonadaceae bacterium
TTCCCGCCGACGAGCGCCACGCGCCGGAGCGGGTGCTGTGGCTGCTGCCGCTGGCCGAGTAGGATCCCGCGACGAGGGCCACGCGGCGGCGCAAGTGCTGCGGCGCCTCTGGGCGAAGGGACGGCTGCTCCGGGGTCACGGAGGGGGGCGGCGCCCTGATCGGAAGTCGGCCGCCCCTTCGTTCAGCCGGGGGCCGGATGCGTGCCTCCCGCGCTACGCCGCCTCGATCGACCGCACCGCCTCCGACCAGTCCCGCCACAGGTCGCCGCTCGGATCGCGTTTGACCACCTCGTCCGGCACCGACTCGGCGGTCTTGGCGAAGGCGTAGATCGTCGCCTGGCGGATCACGTCGGCGCGCTGGTTCTGCCCGGCCATGTGGAGCAGGTTCGCGTGCCAGAGCACGACCGAGCCCGAGGGTCCGGCGGTCTCCACCGGCTCGGTGTCGGCCTTGATCTCCGGGAGCGGGGGCGCGGTGTACCCGTTCCACTCCGGCGACCCTTCTGGCACCGCGGGCGGCGGGCAGTCCCGGTGCAGGGCCTCCCGGTGGTCCCAGATGCGCCGGTGGCTGCCCGGGAACAGGGTCAGGCCGCCGGCCCGGGGCGGCAGGTCGTCGATGTAGGCGGCGATCTGGATCCGCCAGCGGGTGTCGTAGAGGGCCTCGGCGTGGGCGCCGCGGTAGTTCGCGGGGGGCGGCGGGCTGTCGGGGAGGGTGCAGTACAGGCCGCGGGTGCCCTGGCCCGTCAGCCACACGGGACCCGTCTTCGGCAGGCGCACCTGCTCGGTGCGGCCCGTGACCGGGCCGGTCCACTTCTCGGGCTCGTCGCCGAGGTGGGGCGAGAAGCCCCCCACGGACCCTTCCGTCAGCAGGCAGGGACCGGTGGTCTCGCCGGCCTCGTCGGCGCCCGCGGGCCACACCACCTCGCCCTCCCCCAGCAGCTGCTCGGCGACGCGCCACAGTGCGCGGGGGGCCAGGTTCAGCAGCAGCTCCTCGACGCCGTTGCGGATGTAGTACCGGTGGCCGCCGCCGGAGAAGTAGGGATCGCCCCCGGTGTCGGCGCGCGGGTACGAGGCCTTCTCCTCCTCGGTCAGCGGCACCCACGTGGCCGGATCGTCGCGGCGCATGGCGGGGCGGTGCTCGTCGATGATCTCCCACATCTGGTCCCGCGCCCGGCGGCACAGGTCCGCGTCGAGCACGCCCGGCAGGATCAGCAGGCCGTCGCGCTTGAAGCGCGCGATCTGCTCCTCGGTGAGGGGGTCGACCTGGTGCAGGTTCGGCGAGGGTTTCGTCATGGGGCGGCTCCTGGTGAATCACGCATGCCTTCGGGATGTCGTATTGTGTGCAGCCAGGGGGCCGCGTTCAAGGGGCCCCGGCTCCATGAGGGATCTCGTGGACCTCGTCCGCATGTGCGATCGAACCATCACCTCCCGGAAACACGGGCGAGCCCTGGTCCTGATGCTGGCCCTGAGTCTTGCGGCCTGCGGCCCGAGTCTCGACGACCTGGTGGAGCAGCTCGAGGATCCCGAGCAGCGGGAATCGGCGCGCCAGGAGCTGCTGCTGGCCACCGACCGCGCCGTGACACCGCTGCTGGCCGCCCTGGAGGACCCCGCCCGGACCGAGGCCCGGCCCCACCTGGTCGACGTCCTGCTGAGCCTGATGACGCGGGTCGAGGACGGACGCATCGTGCCCCGTCTGGAGCATCACCTGCTCACCGACGGCGACCCCGAAGTCCGCGCCCGCGTCGCCCGGGGGCTGGGGGTTCAGGAGCGGGCCGAGGCCGCCGGCGCCCTCGTGCAGGCCCTGGAGACGGAGTCGGATGCTTCGGTTCTCCATGAGTGCCTCCTGGCCCTGAACCGTCTCGAACTGGACGAGACCCTGGAGGAGCGCGCCCAGGCCTTGGCGCTGAGGCTGGCGGGGTCCACCCACATCGGGACCCGCATGGAGGCGCGGATTCGACTCGCCGGCGCCGTGGACGATTTCCTGGAGGCCGCCCGCAAGGCCGAGCTGGAGGCCGACCTGGCCCTGGCGCTGGACCTCTACCGTCAGGCCGTCGCCGCCTGGCCCGGCGGCAAGCGGGCCAACTACCGGCTGGGCCGGCACCTCTACGACAACGGCCGCACGGACGAAGGCCTGGAGTGCCTGCGGCGGCACGGCATGCTCCTGGACATTCCCCGGTTGCGGTCGGCGCCGCGGGTCGACGGCCGGCTCGACGAGCCCCTGTGGGCCGCGGCGGCGAGGGCCGACACCTTCTACCAGTTCAGCAACCGGCACAACGCCGCCATGGCTTCCGATCTCCGGACCCAGCTCCTGGTGGGCTACACCTCCGAGGCCCTGTTCATCGGGTTCCGGGGGTTCGACGCCCATCCCGACAGCATCGTCGTCGGGGATCACGGTCACGACGGGGCGATCTGGCGGGATGACATGGTGGAGCTCTTCATCGACGCGAACCTCGACCGGATGAACTACGTGCACACCGGGGTCAATTCGATGGGGGTGGTATCGGACAGGTACCTCGTCAAGAGCGACCGGTCCGTCCGTGACGAGGAAAGGGCCTGGGACGCCGACGGCGAGGCCGCCGCCCACGTGGGGGAGGACCTGTGGTCGCTGGAATACCGCCTGGACTTCGGCCAGCCGCAGCTGCCGCGCCCGAATCCCGGGACGGTCTGGGGGTTCAACTTCATACGGACCTTCCGCGGTCGCGAGTACACGCAGTGGGTCCGCACCTTCGGACCCGACGCCCACAACCCGGACGACTTCGGCCTGCTGCTGTTCCGCTGAGAGGCCCTCCGGCGGCCGCCGGACGCGATTTCGACCGAGGAGGAACCGACGAAGTGGACCCTGCCGAGAGAGTGAGGATCCGGGTGGAGGCCGCCTTCGAGCGGCGCGAGGGCCGCAAGCTGACCCGCCGTGAGAGGGAGTTCGTCACCGCCGCCGCCCATGACGCGAGCGACGACAGCCACGCCGAGTGCGACGTGCCCCGGATGAGGTCGCTGCTGAAGCAGGACCCCTCCCTCCTCACCACCGTCGGACCGCTGGCTCTGGTGCCGGCCACCGTCTACCACGGGACCCACGACGCGGTGCTGTTCCTGCTCCAGCAGGGCGTCGAGGAGCTGTACGACTGCCAGACGGGGATGGACCGCCGGCACGAGTACCACCCGGTCTTCCGGGCCTTCGCCAACGGCAACCTGCAGTCCCTGCGGACGCTCTTCGACGCCGGGGTCTCGAACGCCAACGTGGTCAACGCCAAGCCCCGGGGCATCCCGGGCCGCGCGACTCTGCTCTCCGGGTGCGTCGGCCGGCCGCGGGAGGTGGCGGAGTTCATCCTCGAGTACGGGGGCGATCCGGAAGCCGAGATGACCGGCAACGGCGAACGGGGCCGGACGGTGCTGCAGGACGCGGTGGCGCCGCCCTTCGACGGCGCCTTCGCCCCGTGGCACAATCCGGAGCTGTGGAGCCGGCGGATGGGCTTCGCGGAGTTCCTTCTGGAGCGCGGTGCGTACTACGACATCTTCTCCGCCTGCGGCCGGGACGACCTGGCCCGCGCGAGGGAACTGGTGGAGAGCGGAGAGGCCGCGGTCACGGACCGCCACGAGGCCGGCATGACGCCGCTCCACTGGGCGGTGCGCGGCGATGCCGGGCGCTGCGCGGCGTGGCTGCTGGCCAAGGGAGCCGAGGTCGATGCCGTCACCGAGACCGACCGCACGCCGCTGCACTTGGCCGCCGAGTGGGGGCTCACGGAGATGATCTGGCTGCTGGCCGCCCACGGCGCCGACCTGGACCGGCCCGACTCGAAGGGGCGCACGCCGCTGCACAGGTCGACCTACACGGGCCAGGTCGAGGCGGCGGAGATCCTGATCGTGCTCGGGGCCGACACCTCGATCGAGACGCCCGCGGGCAGGACGGCGATGCAGCTGGCGAGGTTCGGGTGCAGGTTCCTGAAGGAGGCGCCGTGAACGACGCGAATGCGGACTTCTCTCACGCCGAGCGGGCCGGTCTCTTCGCCGCCGTCCGCGACCGGGATCTCGATGCCCTGCGCCGGTGCCTCGACTCCAACCCGGCGCTCACCGAGGCCCGGGCCAACAACGGGCTGTTGCAGCTGCGCGGCGAAGCCTTCGATGCGGCCCTTCGAGAGCCCCTGACGGAGCACAGCTCGACGGCCCTCCACCTGGCGGCCAACAGTTTCCTCGATCCACGGGACGAGCCGCCGCGGAGCGTGGAGGTGGTCCGCATGCTCCTGGAGTACGGCGCCGATGCCGATGCCGTCGGCTACAACGGCAACACCGGCCACTGCGCGCCGATCGTCATCGCTGCCTGGGAGGGAGGCCTGGAGAAGATGCGGCTGCTGCTGGAGGCGGGCGCCGACGTGTCGGGGGCCCAGGGGATCCGGGCCCTGCGGACGGCGGCCAACCACAACAGGATCGATCGCTTCGACCTGCTGCTGGAGTACGGGGCGACGGCATCGCCGTGGATGCTGGTGCGCGCGGGACTGGTCGATCGCGTCCTGGCCCTGGTCGACGAGGATCCCGGTCTGCTGACACGGCGGGACGAGCAGGGCTGCACGCTGCTGCAGGCGGCGGGCCTGCGCATGAACCGCGACGCGGGGGAGGGCCTGCCCGAGGCCGGGCGGCGTCTGGCGGAGGCCCTGATCGAGCGCGGTGCCGCCGTCGACGTGTTCACGGCGGCTGCCCTCGACCACCCGGACCGCCTGCAGCCGATCCTGGCTGCTGATTCCGCCCAGGTTCACCAACGCCTGGGGGACGGCAGCGCACCGGTCGACCTGGCGGTCCTGGCGGGCAGCAACGACACCCTCCGGCTGTTGCTCGAGGCTGGCGCCGAGGCCGGCGCCGAGGCCCTGAGCCGGGCCGCACGCATGGACGACGCCGAGGCCTGCCGGCTCCTCATCGAGCACGGCGCCGAAGTCACCGAGCAGGTCCTGCTGAGCGCGGCCTGGCGCAACCGGGAGTCGGCCTGCCTGGAGCTGATCCTTGCCCATGGCGGCAACCCCGACGCAGTCGACGGGCGCGCGGCCCTGCACTGGGTGGCGGCGACGAACCCGCGGTCGGTGCAACTGCTGATCGACGCCGGGGCCGACGTGAACGCCCGGGCCCCGGCGGCCACGGACAACACACCCCTGCACCAGGCGGCCGGGAACGCCGACAGCACGAGGCGGTTGCTGGCGGCCGGCGCCGATCCAACCCTGACCAATGCCAACGGGGACACGCCGCTGGACCTGGCGGAGCGCTCCGGCGCGGAGGACGTGGCCGAACTGCTCCGGTAGCATCGTCCGGCCATCGGGTCCAGGCCCGCCGGCCGCGGAGTTCCGGCGCCCGGCAGAGCCCGAGGGGAACCCTACTTCTGCGTGGGGACCCGGCGCGACCAGTCCTGCCCGTCGACCCATTCCTGCTGGTCTCGGGCCATCTGCTGGGCCTTCTCGTAGTAGCGGGGGTTGGCCGACAGGGGGTGGTTGGCGCGGACCGCCCCCTCGGGAAAGAGGTACCAGTCCTCGCGGTCGACGCGGTAGCCGCGGATGTGGGCGCGGGGGGCGTCGTCGGTGACGTAGTTGACCACGTAGAGGGCGCCGTCGGGCAGCTGCACCCAGCCCGAGTAGCCGCTGTCGGCCGACAGGGCGCGGTCGTTGTCGAGGAAGGCGAAGCGGGCCCCGGTATCGCCCTGGTACTGCTCCGGGTCGGCCGGCGTCTCCGGCCGGTCGGGGGCGCCGCGCAGGGCCTCGGCCGGCGTCTCCACGTAGAGGCCCAGGGAGGTGGACAGGCCGCAGGAGACCCGGTAGGTGACGGCCACCTCCCCAGAGCGCAGGCGCCCCACCGAGGGGCGGCCGAGGCAGTGCATCATGTGGGTGCGCACCGGCGTCGACCAGGTACGGCCGCCGTCCCGGGAGAAGCTCTTCCAGCCGCTCAGGCCCTCGCCGTCCTCGCGCAGGTAGCAGATCAGGGTGCCGTCGTCCATCTCGGCGAAGTCCCCCTCGTTCAGCCGCCAGGGGCGGCCGGTCCAGGGCGATCCCTCGGGATCGGGGATCCTGAAGGGGCCGTCCCAGGTGCGGCCCTGGTCGCCCGAGAGGAAGCAGGTCGGCGCCTCCACGTAGTCCTCCACGCCCTTGGGACCCGGCCACTGCTCGGTGACGCCGACGATCAGGTCGCCGTTGGACAGCTCCTTGATCGAGGGGACGATGCCCTCGCTGAGGCCGGTCTCCTCCGGCCCCTCCCAGGTGGCCCCGTGGTCGCGGCTGCGCAGCAGCAGGTTCATGCACGGGCGCGGCTCCAGGTACTCGTCGAAGGTCTCCCTCAGCAGCAGGTCGACGACGAGCAGCAGGGTGCCGTCGCGGCAGGCGGCGATGCGCGAGCAGTTGAGCCGGCCCAGCCCCCGGGCCGTCTCCTCCTCGGTGCGCTCGATCACCACCTGTCGCGGGCCCCAGGTGAGGCCGCGGTCGAAGCTGCGGCGCACGATGACGCGCGAGAACGGGCGCGAGCTGTGGCCCATGCTCTCGCGGTAGGTGCAGACCAGGGCGCCGTCGGCGGCCTGCGCCACGTCGGCGAAGGCCTCGTAGATCTCGTCGTTGCGGGATACGGTGATCGTCTGCATGGCTCGCGCTAAGGTCGGCAGCGGCGGCGGCCGGGGTCAACGGACGCATCGGGCGAGTCCTCGGGCGCTGGTTTGGAGGGCCTCCGGACCGGGCGGTATCTTGAGCCGCCATGTTCGAACGCCCCTTCCCCGCCCTGACCCCCGCCCAGCGCTACCACCTGGACGTCTTCGGCTACGTCGTCGTCCCCGGCACCCTCACCGGGGACGAGACCGGCCGCTTGCTGGAGGCGATGCAGCGGCTCAAGGCCGACCTCGCGGCGGCGGGGGAGGGCGCCGTGGTGCGCGGCTGCCGCCTGAGCGCCGACCGGCCCCATCACCGCCACTTCGCACACATCCTGGAGGCGGACCCGGCGATCTACGACTACCTCACCCATCCGCGGCTGGTGGGCATGGCCGAGGAGCTGGTGGGGGGCGAGGTGCGGCTCGAGGAGTCGGAGGCGGTCATCAACGAACGCGACCCCGACAACCCGCCGGAGCCCGGGGACCGCTACGGATTCCATACCGGCACCCGCCCCGGCCTGGGGACCTACACCGAGAACGGCCTCTTCCACTGCACCTTCGTCAAGACCCTGACCAACCTCACCGACCTCGGTCCCGACGACGGCGGCACGGTCTGCATCGCCGGCAGCCACAAGATCAAGGCGCCGCGCGACGAGATCATCGCCTGCGCGTACGAGGACCCGTCGCTCATCCACCAGGTCGTCGCGCCGGCGGGCTCGACCCTGCTCTTCGGCGAGTCCCTGGTCCACGCCACGGGGCACATCCGCTCGGACCGGGAGCGCGTCATCGTCATCGGGGGATACACGCCGACCATGTTCCAGGCCTGGAACGGCCAGGAGCCCAGCGCCGCCTTCGTGGCCGCCGCGCCGGAGGAGCACCGGCCGCTGCTGTCGGGCAGCCGCCGCTGGAGCTGGGAGCAGAGGCACCGGAGCCTGGCGACGCCGAGGGCCGAGCTCAGAACGCCGGCATCTCCACCTTCTGCGGCCGGCCGCTGTGGATCGAGTCGATGATGCGTTCCACCAGCAGGGTGGAGCGGATGCCCTCGCGGGCGCCGATGGCCGGGTCGGTGCCGGAGCGGATGGCGTCCACCAGCTCGCCGATCCGCGGCGCCGGGTCGGGCTTGACCGTCTCGGTCACGGCCTCGCCCGAATCCGGGTCGGGGGCGGTGAAGGTGGCGGTGCGGAAGTGCTCGTGGAGGACGGCGGTGCCGGAGCCGTCGAAGAACTCGAAGAACCACTTCGACAGCAGCTCGTTGCGGCCGGCGTCGGTCATCAGGAAGGTGGCCACCGAGCCGTTGGCGAAGCGCAGGGTGGCGGCTGCCGTGTCGACCATCTCCGGGCTGCCGAGCTGGCCGGGGTGGGTGACCTGGCCGCCGGTGGCGAAGACCTCCACCGGCTCGTCGTCGTGGATCCAGCAGAGCAGGTCGAGGGCGTGGACGCCGACGTCGTAGAGGGGGCCGCCGCCGATCTCCGGGTCCCAGCGCCAGCGCGTCAGGTCGGCGGGCGCCTGGGTGCACTGGCCGTGGCTGACCACGGGCCGGCCGAGGCGCTCGCGCACGGCGCGGGCGGCGCCGGAGAAGCGGATGGAGAAGTTCAGCATCAGGCGCCGGTCCGCGGCCTTGCGCGCCGCCTCGATGCGCAGGCAGTCGGCCACGGTCATGGCCATCGGCTTCTCCAGCCAGAGGTGCTTGCCGGCCTCGAAGGCGGCCACCGCCAGGTCGGCGTGGGAGTCGTGGGCCGTGGCGATGGAGAGGATGTCGATCCCCGGGTCGGAGAACAGCCGCTCGGGGTCGGTGGTGTGGGCGGCGCCCTCGTGGTCGGCGGCGAGGCGCTCGGCGGCCCGTGGATCGACGTCGCAGAAGGCGCGCACGGCCACGTCGGGGTTGTCCGCGGCGCCGCGGGCGTGGCCGCCACCGGCGCCGCCGCAGCCGATCAGGCCCCAGCCAAGGGGTGTATCCGTCATCACGAGGGCTCCTTTTCGAGGGGGGCCGGAGAATAAGGGAGAGGGAGGATGAGACTCAAGTTCGCTCTGCTCGGCGCCTGGCACAGCCACGCCTCCATGCACGTGGAGGAGGCCCACCGCCGCCCGGAGGAGTTCGAGCTGCTGGGCATGTACGACCCCGACGAGGAGGTCATCGCCCGCAGGCAGGAGCGCTGGGCCGGGCTCGGGGGGCCGCTGCCGGTCTTCCCGACGGTGGAGGCGGTGCTCGAGAGCGAGGCCGAGGCGGTGGTGGTGGAGGGCCACGTCTACCAGAACCTGGACTACGCCGAGGCCGCCCTGCGGGCGGGGAAGCACGTCCTCCTGGAGAAGCCCGCGGGCGTGGATCTGGCCCGGTTCTCCAGGCTCCAGGACCTGGCGGGTCGAAGCGGCCTGCAGCTGCACCTGGCCTACATGTGGCGCTACAACGCCGCCGTCCGCGAGCTGCTGCGCCTGGCCGCCGCCGGCGCCCTCGGGCAGATCTACCAGTTCCGGGGGCACATCCCCAAACCGATGGGCTGGCATCCGCAGCTGGCCGAGGAGTTCACCGTCTACCACGGCGGCGTCTACTTCGAGATGGCCGGACACCTCCTCGACCTGATGGTGACGATGATGGGGGAGCCCCTGCGCGTGCACTCGGCCCTCGCCTGCCACTACGGCGACCGCTCCGAGGTCGACAACGCGGTGGTGGTCCACGAGTGCCGGGACGGTCTCGGCACGGTGGACACCACGGGGATGCAGATCGGCATGGACCGCCGCCTGGAGGTCCACGGCACCGCCGGCACCGCCCTCCACGAGCCCCTTGGATCGGACGGCCTGCGCCTGTTCCTGAAGAGCCCCGTCGACGGCTACTCCGCCGGGGAGTGGGTCACCGCCGACCGCGCCCGCGGCGAGTCCGATCCCACCCTGCTGCGCGAGCTGGCCGCCTGCATCCGCGGCAGCAAGGACCCCGACTACGAGGCCGACCACGACCTGGCCGTGCAGCGGACGCTGCTGGCCGGGTGCGGGATCAGCGACGGCAAGGCCCTGCGCAAGGAGCCGCCTTCCTGAGCGGCCACCCGCCCCGGGGGAGCCGCGGGTGAAGTCAGCGACCCACGCTCGTCTTGATCCGCCCCCAGGAGAGGTCCTTCACGGCCGTCCCGGCGGCCGCGGGGAACTCGTAGAGGAGATCGTCGGAAACCGCGTCCAGGCGCAGCACGATCGCGCCCGAAGCCTGCTGGTACTCCTCTTCGTAGCGCGCGCTCAGGGGGGACAGATCGAACAGATAGTCCTGGGTGACCCAGCGCTCGCAGGAGTCGTTGTTGGCATCGTGGGCCAGGGAGATCGCGAGTTGAACCGGATCGGACTCCAGGAAGGCACCGGAAGCGTCGAGCGTGAAGAGGTGATCCTCGCAGCCGCCGCCGTACGACACGGTGACGGCGAGCGTATCGCCCGCCAGCGCCGCGGCATTCAACTCGTAGTCATCGGTCCTCAAGCCCGAGGCCGCATCCGGCTCGGTGACGACCTGTCCCCACAGCATCGTCTCCTCGGAGCCGACGTCCTCGCTGGACACGGCGATGGAATCATCCTGGCTGGCGGCAGGCCCGAAGCTGCCCAGAACGATGAGGATCGGCGCCAGAGCGCCGGCGGTTCTCGATGTCACGGTCGCGTTTCCTTTCGAGAGGAATGGCAGGGAGAGATACCCCAAGTCTGCGACCCTTTTCAAGCTGCCGGGTTCCCGGCCTGAGGGACGGCCCTCTTGCTTCTCCGGGTCCCGGGCGCCCAAGTTACCCGCACTCGATCGGAGAAAGAGATGCACAGACCGCGCCTGATCTACTACAACGACGCCCACCACTACCACGCCAAGCGCATCGAGCCGCCGGCGAGCCTGCACATGCTGCAGTGGCCGGTGGACGAGCTGGCCGGCACCGGGGCCGACACCCTCGCCCTCGGCCTCGGCTACGGCGACGTGTTCTTCCACAACACCAAGGTGGGCCGCTCCGTGGGTCAGCGGAAGGAGACCTGGGAGTCGTACATCGACTGGCGCATCATGCGCATGGTCGAGGAAGGGCAGCGCCTGGGCACCGACCAGCTGCGGGCCTGCATCGAGCGCGGCAAGGAGCTGGGTGTGCGCGTCGTCCCGAGCCTGAAGATGCAGGACTCCCACGCGCCCGGGGCGCAGCGCTGCGGCAGCCTGAAGTGGGAGAAGGGCGCCGAGGTCAGCATCGGCGAGGAGGGCCGCCACCTCTTCGGGTACGACTACGCCCTCGCCGAGGTGCGCGACTACAAGCTCGCCCTGCTGCGGGAGATCCTCGAGGACTACGGCCCCCACGGCATCGAGCTCGACTTCCTCTTCGGCACCCAGTACTTCAAGACCGGCGAGGAGCGCGGCGCCGAGATCATGAGCGGCTTCGTCGCCGACCTGCGCCGGCTCATGGACGAGACCACGCCCGCCGGCAGCGAGCGCCTGCCCCTGATGGTGCGCGTCGATCTGGATGAGGAAGTCAACCGGGCATCCGGCCTCGCCGTGGCCGGCTGGCTCGAGGCCGGGAGCGTCGACCACGTCGTCGGCCAGGACGGCTGCATCCTCACCGATACGGAACCGAAGCCGGGGTGGATGACGGAGGCGGCCAACGCCGCCGGCGCCGCCGCCTACTACCGGCCGCCGCGCCGGGTCTTCCACGAGGCCGCCCCCTTCATGCACATCGAGATGTGGCGGGCCCTGCAGCAGACCCTGGTCGACCAGGGCTGGGCCGGCCTCTACCACGGGTACATGCCGTGGCCCTTCGACGACGAGGAGTACTCCTTCCTGCGCGAGATGGCCTACCCCGAGACCACGGGCCGCCGCGACAAGCGCTACTTCCTGCAGCCGCGGGAGGGCTCCCCCGACGGCGAGACCACCACCCCCCACCGGGCGCTGCCCCTGACCTTCGAGGAGGGCGCGGTCCTGCGGGCGCCGGTCCACGTGGCCGACGATGTCGACGGGGCCCGCGCCGACGGCGAGATGCGCAAGCCGGTCCTCACCCTCCGCTTCCAGTTCTTCTGCATCGAGGACGACGTGGAGGTCCGCTTCAACGGCCAGGCCCTGGATCTCGACGACGCCGAGATCACCGACGAGCGCGCCCTGTTCTTCCCGGTGCGCCTCTACGGCGCCATGGAGCTGCAGGTCCCCCTGGGCGGCTCCTTCCACTGGTTCCGCTTCCGGCTGCCGGCCGACAGCGTGCGCCGCGGCGAGAACCTCGTCGAGGTCGAGGTGAGACGCCTGGAGCCGCGGGCCACCTTCACCCGCAGCCTGAGCGGCGTCGAGCTGTACATGCGCTACCGCGACATGGAGCGGCCCCTCGGCCTGCAGCAGGACCGCATCGGACCGAAATCGACGTGACCGCCCTCCCACAGCGGGAGATCGAGGCCCTGGCCGCAGACTTCGACGGCCGCTTCGGCTTCTACGTGGAGGACCTCGCCTCGGGGGCCGCGGCGGCGGTCAACGCCGATCAGCGTTTCCCCACGGCGAGCGTCTGCAAGGTGCCGGTCATGGTCGAGTTGTTCCGCCAGGCCGCGGCCGGGGAGCTGTCCCTGACCGAGCGCCGCCGGCTGGCGGGCCCCATCAGCACCCACGGCACCGGCGGCCTGGGCCTGGCCCTCGACGAGCCCGAGCTGACGCTGCTCGACTACTGCCGCTTCATGATCTTCGTCAGCGACAACGTCGCCACCGACATGCTCATGGGGGTGGTGGGACTCGACAACGTGAACCGCACCATGGAGGGCCTCGGCTTCGGGGACCTGCGCACCAACGCCACCATGAGCCGCTACCACTACGCCATGGTGAACCTGGCGGAACGGACTCCGAGTCTGGAGGCGGACAGGGAGATGGGGCGGCGCATGAAGGAGGAGGGCCTCGACTACGACAGCTGGCCCTACCACGACGCGCCCGAGAACAACGTCGCCTCCCCGGCCCACATGGGCGGCCTGCTCAAGGCCCTCCACCAGGGCCGGGTGGTCGACGCGGCAGCCTCGGCGCAGATGGTGGAGCTGCTGAAGAGCGGCCGCGACCGGCGCATGCTGCCCCGATACGTAGACCCGGGCGTGGTGATCGCCCACAAGTACGGTTCCAGCGGACGGATCAAGGGAGACGTGGGCATCCTGTTCCTGCCGTCGGGCCCGCTGGTGGCGGCCGGCTTCGCCACCGCCGCCCGCGACGAGGCCGACGGCGCCGAGGTCATCGCCGAGGCCTGCCGTCTGGCCGTGGAGTGCCTATCACCCGAAAGCGCAAAGGAGAGGGACGAGTGATTCGACTGAGCATGATGGCGCGCGAGGGGGCGGGAGCCCCCATCGACGAGACCGTGGACCTGGCCGCCGAGCTGGGCCTCGACGGGATCGACATCCACCTGTCGGGCCTGGACCGCGACCCGGAGCGGCTCAAGGCCATCCGCTGGCACTGCGTGCGCCGGGGCCTGACCATCGGCTACGCCGGCTCCGGCTCCTACGCCGGACCCGTGGAGGAGAAGGAGCAGCGCCTCGCGCAGGGCCGGCAGGACGTGGACACGGCGGTGCAGCTCGGCGCCCAGATGCTGCGCGTCTTCGCCCGCGCCAAGTGGCCGGACAGCGTCGAGGAGCAGGAGCGCCTGTGGGCGCCCATGGTGGCCAGCTTCAAGGAGCTGTCCG
The DNA here is from genome assembly GCA_964512165.1 of uncultured Gemmatimonadaceae bacterium. Classification (GTDB taxonomy): domain Bacteria; phylum Latescibacterota; class UBA2968; order UBA8231; family UBA8231; genus UBA8231. The sequence goes on from CAZEHQ010000094.1 coordinate 13,214, forward strand.
ACTACGCCGCCGAGCGCGGCCTGATGCTGGCCCTGCAGAATCACGACGAGAGCAGCTTCTGCATGACCGCCCACCAGGCCCTGCGCATCCTCGGCGACGTGGACCGCCCGAACTTCCGCTTCCTCATGGACACGGGGCAGTGGAAGGGAGCGATCGGTTCCCACGTGCGGGGCGAGTTCGACCCGGACGTCGACCTCTACGAGGACTACCTGCGGCCCACGGCGCCCCACGCCGTGTACGTGCGCGCCAAGATCTACAAGATCGACGCCGGGCGCGAGGAGTGGATCGACTACCCGAGGGTTGTCCGCCTGTTGCAGGAGGTCGGGTTCAACAGCAGCCTGGGCCTCGTCTTCGAGATCGGCGACCGCAACAGCTGCGGCTGGGAGGAGTGCGTCCGCCTCGCCGTGCGGCACCTGCGCGAGGTGCTGAACGAGGCGCAGGGAGGATGACGGGCGTCACCAGGAGCGGGGCGAGGGCGGTGGTCCCGCTCCTGGCGGCAGCCCTGGCAGCGCTCGCCGGCTGCGGTTTCGACTCCGACAAGGGGGTCACCGTCGACGAGGGGGCCCCGGCCTTCGCCCTGCCCGCGGCGGACGGGACCTCCGTCTCCCTCTCCGACCTGCTGGAGGACCGCGCCGCCGCGGTGCTCGTGTTCTACCGGGGGTTCTTCTGACCCGTCTGCAGGGCCCAGCTAGGTGAGCTGGCAGAGTCCCATCCCGCCTTCGTGGAGCGCGGCGTTTCGCTCGCCGCCATCAGCACCGACGATCTCGACGACGCGCGCAACATGGCGGAACTCAGCGGCGCCGGGTTCCCCATCCTCTCCGACGAGGACGCCGCGGTGGCCAGGGACTACGGGGTCTACAACCTCCTGAACGACGGCGTTGCCGCGCCGTCCGCCTTCATCATCACGCCCGATCGCCGCATCGCCTGGAGGTTCGTAGGGGAGAGCAGCTCCGACCGCGCGGCAGTCGAGGAGATGCTGGCGCAGGTGGACGAGGTGCGGTGAGTCGCCGCCCGCCCGGAAGTTGCCTCATCCAACGTCTCCGCATAGGCGGACTGCTGTCGTTTCCCCCGGACTTGGGCTCCTTCGAACTGCAGCCGCTGAACGTCCTCATCGGCCCGAATGCGTCCGGGAAGACCAACTTCATCGAGGTTCTGGAACTCCTGCGGGCTGCGCCAGTGGATCTCGCCGCCGCCATCCGGGACGGGGGAGGAGCCCAGGAATGGCTCTGGAAGGGCCCTGGCTGGCAGTCTCCGCCTGCTCCGACCGTGGAAGTCGAAACAGGTCCGCGCTCCATGACCGATCCGCCGTTGAGATATCGTCTGTCGTTTTCGGCCATAGGTCCGATGGCCCGCATCCAGGAGGAAGCAGTCGAGGAAGCTGTTGCGGTGGGAGATGGTCCGCGCTTCTGCTACAAGTATCAGCAGGGCATGGTCAACATTCGTGTGCGGACGCATGGCGAAGAGACCGAGGAGAGAACCCTGCCATTGGAGAGCTCCCTGGATCAATCTGCTCTGGCGCAGCGCAGGGATCCGGATCTCTATCCCGAACTGACCTGGATTGCCCGGCAGCTCGCATCGGTCCAGAGTTTCCGCGACTGGACCTTCGGCCGCTACGGCGCGACAGGACAGCCGCAACGCGCCGATCCAAACGGGCAACGGCTGCTCCCCGACTGTAGCAATCTCGCCCTCGTGCTCAACGAGATCGAGCACGTATCCGGCCCGGTACTCAACGAGCATCTGAAGCGGTTCTTTCCCCGGTTCGAGCGCATGTCCACCTCGATCTCGGGCGGTACCATGCAGCTCTACCTGCACGAGTCCGGTTTCTCTTCGCCGATCCCTGCCACCCGGCTCTCCGACGGCACCCTCCGCTTCATCGCCTTGCTGGCGACCCTGCTGTCCCCGTCGCCGCCGCCGCTGGTCTGCATGGAAGGGCCTGATCTTGGCTTGCATCCCGACGCGGTTGCCATACTCGCCGACCTGCTCGTCGAAGCCTCCCAGCGGATGCAGCTTGTGGTCACGACGCACTCGGACGCGCTGGTCTCGGGCCTGACCGATCAGCCGGCAGCCATCGTCGCCTGCGAGCGGCCAGGGGCCGGCACGGAGCTGCGCCGGCTCGACCCGGAGAGGCTATCGGGCTGGCTGGATGAATACCGACTGGGTGACCTCTGGCGGATGGGGGAGCTTGGCGCCAACCCGTGAGTGGTATCGCCATTTACATGGAAGGCGGGGGCGGGCAAGGGGGACAGGGCGGCCCTGGCCAGGGGATGGATGCCTTCCTTTGCGTCGCATCGTCTGGAGGTTCGTAGTAGGGGGCGCATCTTCGACTGTGCAGCGGTCGAGGAGAACCTGGCGCAGGTGGATGAGGTTGTGCAGTAGTCGCCGGAGTACTTGCTCCGCACACTGATGGGCGACTCATCCATGACGCTGCGGATCTTGGGACCGACTGTCGATTTCGTCCATCATGCAGCGGCATATCGCTTCCACCGTCTGGTCCACCTCCGCAGTTCGCCTGTCGAGTTCCGCATAGGAGATGCGATAGCCTATGGACGGGAGGGGACTCTTGTCGATCCCCGCTTCGAACGAGAGCTCGTCTCTCCCCAGTTTCCACACGACAG
>CAZEHQ010000095.1:0-15697 GCA_964512165.1 uncultured Gemmatimonadaceae bacterium
CCGGACATTGGGCGCGTCCATTTGGGAAAAGGAGGAAATGTAGTTGTTGCACCACTCGACAATTGCGCTATTTGATCGGTGGTTCTCCGAAAGGTAGATCCTTCCGGGAGGTGCAGCCCAGCGTGCCTGGCAAGCATCCGGGAAGCCGACCATGCACTCGACGGTTCCACCACGAAATCGATACAAGGCTTGGTCGTCGTCCCCTACAATGGTCAAGTTGTGTGGGTGAGTGTCGGAGAGGCGCAGATATATCGATTCCTGAATGGGGTTTGTATCCTGATACTCGTCCACAAGCACGTGCGTGACACCTGGACGAAATCCTGCCGCCTGGCCACGGCCTTGAAGAAAGGAGTGTCCCTGCCCAGTATTGAGGAAATCCAGAAAATACCTGAGTAGGTGGGTGAAGTCACAAGACGCCCTCTCCTTCAGGTGGGCATCGAACATCGCTGCAACCTCGCCGAGGGCGGCCCATCCGGAGCCGGCAGCCTGAAGTCTGGTGAGCTCCACTTCATCCTCGACTAGGCGGCTGATCGGTTGCAGCAGCGCAAAAGTCCAATCCCATCTACCGATCTTGTCGAACGGCCTGTTGTCGAAGAGATAGCCAAACTGACGGTAAAGGGCGGCCTTGAGATGATCTATGTTGTTGGTTATCCCCCTGTGAAACAGTAGTGCTCTCTCCATCTCATCCAGTAGGCGGAGGTTCTGATACTCGGTATAACGGTTTTCCTGCAGGATCTCATTGCACAGGCTGTGGAGTGTCCCAATTCGCAGCATGGATGAATCAATCGCCTTCAGCGAGGGGTGCTGGTTAACGAGCGACGCCAGTGCTTCCGTTAAGCGGTCCTCAAGCGACTTGGCCGCCTTCTCGGTGAAGGTAGTGAGGAAAATGGAGGCGGGATCGATGCCATCGCAGCAGATGAACTTTAGGCAGCGGGATACCAAGACCTCGGTTTTGCCTGTCCCAGGGCCTGCAGTGATCATCAGTGGCCCGTTGCCATAGGTGATCGCGTCCCTCTGTTCCGGATCGAGGGAGAAGGTGGTTCTGGCTTCAATACTCGTGATGAGTTCCTGTGTCGAAATGGTCATTCCCGGGACCCCTTTCGTACTGCACTCTGAGTGATATCACGGTATAGGACCATCGTGTTGTGCGCTCCTCGTCGTCGGTTGCGGTTGGCGCCTCTGAAGATCAGCATGTGGATGCCGTGGTTGGCGCAAAAGTTGCATTGGCATTGCCTCCAAGGGCGTTCTTCAAGCGTTCGTCGGTATCGTGCCCCTAGCTTCTTGGGACTCTCGCTCGACCTCGCTAGGTGACCGTCGTAGCTAAGTACTGCCTCCAACGTTTCGTTGAGGCCGGCTTCACCACGGTCGTAACGGCAAAGCAGGTCGAGTGCGCGGCGCTCTTCAACCTCGAGCTGCGCGAGGTCAGCGGTCGCACTTAGGAGGCGTTTTCGGGTGCGACCGTCGGCGAGAATTGGAACGCGAATCGCTGTGTACCACTTGCCATCTGTGGACAGGTAGTTCTGGTCGGAGCGTAACCATGCCTTCCGGAAATACGTGGCGCTGTCGAAGCTGTCTAGCTTGAGGTTGCGGAAGGTCTCCTGCAAGTTCGGGCGGAATACGCCAAAAAGGTGTATCCACGGTCTTGGTCGGAGGTCCTCTGCCGCCTTTGAGACGGCTTGGACAATGCTCCTCACCTGGCTGTCGGGTAGCGAGACAAGCCCTCCAAGGGCCATGTAGCGATATCCCATGTCGTGGTAATCGCGCACAAATTGGGCGTATTGCGCGGAGGTGAGGCCCTGAATGGCTCCGACAGGCTTGAATCCTACTTTGCGCCTCGCGCTTGCGTGGATAAAGGCTTCCGCGTTAGCACGAGTAATGTCGACGCGCTCTTGGCGCTCAGGCTCCGTTAGGGTCCGATGCTCTCCGGCTCTTGTGACTCTTAGTACGGGGATGTGGTCGACCGACGTGCCAAAGTCGAAGCCATACGCCTCGTACAGCGCAATGGCCTGAGCGTTGGAGATCGTAGGGGCGTCCTCGTTGGCATAGCTGAATGCCCCGCAGTCACCGAAGAGATACTGGTCAGTGGAGAGGCCGAAACACTCGGACAGTGGCGGGGGCGCTAGGGATCCGGGTTCCGTTCCTCTTAGCTTTCGGAGTGGTCCCTTGGATAGGTGGCGTTGGGCGAGGCTGACTAAGATACCGTCGCAGATGCGGTTTGGGCTCATGAGGACGGCGCAGTGTTTGTCCCCGCGCTGAGTGCGGTCGACGCCGGAGAAGGAATCGGCCTCAAAGTCGAATGCGGGGTCGAGGAGGTCGTCCCAGTCAGGAAGAAAGTACCGGAGGTGACCACTTCCGCCTTCAAAGTCCGCTGGGTTCCGCTTAGTGGGTGGTGTTTGGGAAAGGAAGTTCTTGACTCGGCGGTTCTTCTCACCAATCCCCCCTTCGAATACCTCAATGTGATATCGATGAGTTGACAGGGAATCACGGGCGGGCTGGAGGGCTGGAAGATAGTCTTTACCCAGGGAGAGGTGGATGGAGGTGTGGTCGTCGGCCCAGCGTTGGAGGATTGCGGAACACCTCTGTGCGTTCGACTTGGCCGTGTCTTGGTCCATTCTTGTGTTGTAATGGTCGATTGCCTTGAGGACACCGAAGAGGCCGTACTTTGCAGATAGGACGGCTATCGACACATCTCGGGGCCAGAGAAACTCACGCAGGAAACGTCTTAGGATTCGGTAGGAAGGGCCATCGTAGCGATCGAGCGCCGGGAGTGACTCTGGAGATTCGCGCTTTCGCTCGGAACACCCGAGGATGAGGAGCTTCTTGTTGGGCTGGGATTTCATGCAGGAGTTCGACTCGAGAGGGAAGTGGGCGCCCCCTCCCCCACCCCCCGCACCGCTCCCGCCCCGGCGATGACCACCTCCATCGCCCGCAGGCCGTCCCGGTGGGTGACAGCGAAGGGCTCGCCGGCGCGGCAGCGGGCGACGAAGTCGGCCACCTCGGCCTTGTAGGCATTCCCGAAGCGGCGGATGAAGACGGGCACGGGCTCGCTGTAGTCGCGCAGCTCGAAGGCGCGCTGCTCGATGACCTCGTTCCCCGGGCCATAGGCGTCCACCCGGGCCCGCAGGGGATCCCCGTCGAAGTGGCCCACGTGGATCAGGCCCCCGGCGCCGTAGAGGAAGGTCTCGTTGCGGTAGCCGGCCACGTGGTTGCGGCTCACCTGGATCTGGGCCGTCGCCTCGTCTCCGAACCACATCTGCACGAAGACATCGTCGAAGTCCTCCTCCACGACGCCGGGGATGCGCTGGTTGTGGAGGCGTGCGCCGACGCCGGTGATCGCCGTGGGCGTCCCTCCGCCGAGCCAGAGGATCTCGTCGGCGTTGTGCACGGCCATGTCGGCCAGCAGGCCAGGGCTCTGGTAGCCCGGGGGCGGCGGTTCGGGGTCCTCCAGCACGGAGAGGGTTTTGAAGAGGCGGCCGATGGCGTTGGCCCGCAGCAGCTCCCGGGCCCGCAGCAGGGCCTCGTCGTAGCGCCGCTGGAAGGCCAGCATCACCGCCCGGCGGCGGGCCTCGTCGGCCTCGAGCCAGGCCGCCAGGTCGCGGGCCTCCTCGAGGGAGTCGGCCAGGGGCTTCTCGAGCAGGACCCGGCCCCCGGCGTTGACCATCGCCTCGGTGTCGCGCCGGTGGTCCCGCGTGCGCGAGGCGATGACGGCGGCGTCGGCCACGCCGGCCTCGGCCAGGGCCTCCGCCGAGTCGAAGGCGGCCACCGGCTCCCGCCCTCCCTCGCTCAGCCGCTCCGCCGCCCGATGCGCCGTGTCCTCGTGGCGGTCGGCGACGGCCACCAGGCGGCAGGCGCCGGTCTCCTCGCCCACTTCCTGCACGTGCCGGGCGTGGAAGAGGCCGATCCGCCCGACGCCGATGGCGGCGACTCGCAGGGGATCCGCGGCCATGAGAGCCTCGCTGCTCAGTCCCAGTACTTGCCGTAGAGGGTCCGCAGCCGCGCCCGCGCCTCGGGGCTGATCGCCTCCGGCGCCGTGATCACGGCGAACTTGGCGGCGCCGTGGCACTCGCAGTCGGCGGCGGCCGGCAGCCGCCCCGAGAGGCTGCGCACGATGCGGCAGCCCAGCTCGGCGTTGGCCCGCAGGATCTCGACCACCGTCTCCACCGAGACGTTCTCCTCGGTCTCGTGCCAGCAGTCGTAGTCGGTGCCCATGGCCAGCAGGGCGTAGCAGATCTCCGCCTCGCGGGCCAGCTTGGCCTCGGGGACGGCGGTCATGCCGATGACCTGGGCGTCCACGGCGCGGCGGTAGAAGTGGGACTCGGCCTTCGTCGAGAACTGGGGCCCCTCCATGCAGACGTAGGTGCCGCCCTCGTGGACGATGGCGCCGCACTCCCGGGCCGCCGCCGTCAGGGCGGCCGTCAGCTCGCCCGGACAGAAGGGGTCGGCCAGCGATACGTGGCCGGCGATGCCGTCGCCGAAGAAGGTCGCCGCCCGCAGGCCGCGGGTGCGGTCGAAGATCTGGTCGGGGATGACCATGTCGCCGGGCCGGATGTGCTCCTTCATGATGCCCACGGCGCTCACCGCCAGCAGGTGGGTGACCCCCGCCGACTTCATGGCATGCACGTTGGCGCGGTAGGGGACTTCGGAGGGCAGCAGCCGGTGGCCGCGGCCGTGGCGGGGCAGGAAGAACACGGTGCGGCCGTCGATGAGGGTTTCCACCAACAGGTCGGAGGGAGCGCCGAAGGGGGTCTCGATCTCGTGCTCGCCGACGATCTCGGCGCCCTCCATCTGGTAGACCCCGGAGCCGCCGATGACGCCGAGCTTCACGGGGGCGCCGCCGGCGGGGGTCACCGATCTCCTCCCGCGCCGCCGGCGGAGAGGCCGAGCAGCCCGAGGGAATCGCGCTCGATGATCGCCTCGATGGCGTCGGGGTCCACCCGGGGCAGCCGGGTGCCCTCGACGATGTCGTTGACGGCGCGCAGGCGCTCCATCGACTCGCCCACCTCGGTGATCGGCCAGTCGCTGCCGAAGAGGATCTTGTCGAGGACGTTCCACTCCGATGCCTTGACCATCTGCTCCCAGAAGGAGAAGGGCCGGTAGAAGTTGGCGGAGAGGTCGGCGTAGACGTTCGGGTGCTTGCGGATGACGACGCAGGTCTCCACCTGCCAGGGGTGGCCGAGGTGGGCCATGACCATGCGCAGCTCCGGGTAGCGCATGGCGATCTCGTCGATGACGAGGGGATGGGCGTAGCGGATCGGCGCGTCCTGCACCGGCGACGTGCCCTGGTGCAGCATGATGGGCAGGCCGTGGCGCTGGGCGTAGTCGTAGATGGCCAGGGCCCGCGGCTCGAGGGGGTCGAAGTTCTGGTAGTTGGCGCCGAGCTTGACGCCCTGCATGCCCAGGTCGGCGCGGCAGCGCTCCAGCTCGTCGAGGCAGCCGGGGTCGAAGGGGTGGACGGCGGCGAAGCCGATGAGCCGGCCGGGGTTGGCCGCGGCGAAGTCGGCGACGGCGTCGTTGATGTTGCCCTGCGACCAGTCCGGGTCCGCGGGATAGGCGGCGCCGCCGGGGCTCATGGCGATGCCGAAGACGACGGAGACCTCGGCGGGCGCCTGGCCGGCGAAGTAGTCCTGCCAGGTGGTGGTGACGTTCACGGCGCGGTCGGGGCGCCACTTGTCGTTGAGCTCGGGCTCGGCTCCCGGCGGCAGCTCCCGGTGCCTCGGCGGGTGGGTGTGGATGTCGACGATCATCGGCTCTCCTCCGGAAGGGGCAGGTCGACGCCCAGTTTGTCGGCCCACTGCCGTACCTGCCGCCAGGTCTCGTCGTCGACGAGGATGCCCTCCTTCTGCCGGCGCCGCTGCACCTGGCCCTCGATCTCCCCCGGCAGGAGGATGCCGTCGAAGCCGGCCGCCGGCGGCGACGACTTCACGTGGGCGAAGAACGCCTCCGCGTGCCGGTGGAACTCGTCGAGGGGCAGGAAGCGCTCCACGTCGAGGGCGATCAGCAGAACCCCGTTGCCGAGGGGCTGGCCGCCCCCGATGCAGCCGGTGCCGCTCAGGGCGCCGGCGAGCAGCTCGAGGGCGACGTTGAGGCCGTACCCCTTGTGGCCGGCGGCGCTGCCGCCCAGGGGCAGGATGCTGCCCCCCGGCTCCCCGTAGAGGACGTCCGGGTCCGTCGTCGGACGGCCCTCGGCGTCGATGAGCCAGCCCTCGGGGACCGGCTCCCCGCGGTTGCTCTGGACCCTCACCTTGCCCTCGGCCACCACGGTGGTGGTCATGTCGAGGACCACGGGGTCGCCCTCGGCGCGCGGGACCCCGAAGGCCAGGGGGTCGGTGGCGAGGCGGGCCTCGGTGCCGCCCCAGGGGGCCATGCGGTAGGCGGGGATGCCGACGGCGTTGACCAGGAGCAGGGCCGCCAGGTCGCGGCGGGCGAGGCGCTCCACGTAGCTGCCCAGGCGGCCGATGTGGCTGGCGCTGCGCACGGTGACGGCGGCGAGGCCATGGCCGGAGGCCTTCTCGGAGGCCAGTTCGACGGCCCGGGTCATGGCCACCTGGCCGAAGCCCCGATTGCCGTCGAGGACGGCGGTGATCGACGTCTCGCGCGCGACCTCGACCTCGGCGGCGGGATCGATGCGGCCGTCCTCGATGGCGGCGAGGTACTGGGGGACGCGGATGAGGCCGTGGGAGTCGTGGCCGGCGCAGTTGGCCTCGGCGAGGAGGCCGGCCACGGTGCGCGCGTCCTCGGAGGAGGTGCCGGCGGCGGCGAAGAGAGCGGCGGCGGCGTCGGCGATCTGGTCCATCGTCAGGGTAGGCATGCGCATAGAATCGGGGGTGGCGCCCCCTTCGGCAACGGCCCCCGGCGAACCGCTATATTCCCACCCCCTCATGCCGACGGACACCGACACCCTCGTACAGATCCCCGTCCGCGAACTCGTCGCCTTCGTGCTGCGCTCCGGCGACCTGGGGTCCGCCTTTCTCTCCGCCAACCGGGCCGTCGAAGGCACGCGGGGCCACCGCTTCGTCCAGGATCAGAGGCCGGAGGGCTACCGCAGCGAGGTGCCGGTGCACTGCACGGTCGACGCCGGCGGCTCCCTGTCCCTGGAGATCACGGGGCGCGTGGACGGCGTCCTCCACGACGGCGGCGACCTGCTGGTGGAGGAGATCAAGACCACCTACGGCGCCCTCGAGGAGCGCCCCGACAACCCCCTGCACTGGGGGCAGGCCAAGACCTACGCCCACATCCTGGCGCGGGACCTGCAGCCGGAGCGCGTCGAGGTGCGGCTCACCTACGTGCAGCTCGACAGCGGCCAGGTCCTGGAGGACGGGCGCCCCTTCTCGCCGCAGGAGCTGGTCGCCTTCTTCGACGATCTCGTGGGCCGCTACCTGCGCTGGGCCCGGGCCTGGCACGAGTGGTGCGGCCGGCGGGACGCCTCGATCGCGGACCTCGCCTTCCCCTTCGCGGAGTACCGCCCCGGCCAGCAGGAGCTGTCCGAGGCGGTGAGCGAGACGATCGCCTCCGAGGGCCGGCTCTTCGCCATGGCCCCCACCGGCATCGGCAAGACCATGTCCGTCCTCTTCCCGGCGGTCCGGGCCCTCGGCGAGGGGCAGGTGGAGAAGGTCTTCTACCTCACCGCCAAGACCAGCGGCCGCACCGTGGCCGAGAGCGCCCTCGACGACCTGCGGGCCTCCGGCCTGCGCCTCAAATCGTGCACGATCACCGCCCGCGACCGCATCTGCTTCAACGCCCGCGGCGGCCGCCCCTGCGACATGGAGACCTGCGAGTACGCCCTCGGTTACTACGACCGCGTCAACGACGCCCTCGAGGACGCCTTCCGCACCCACGACGACTTCACGCGGACCCACATCGAGGAGACCGCCCGCAAGCACACGGTTTGCCCCTTCGAGCTGGGCCTCGATCTCTCCCTGCTCTCCGACGTCCTCATCTGCGACTACAACTACGTCTTCGATCCCAAGGCCTACCTCAAGCGCTACTTCCTCGAGTCCAGCGGCGACTACGCCTTCCTCGTCGACGAGGCCCACAACCTCGTGGAGCGCGCCCGCGACATGTACTCGGCCCAGATCCGCCGCGGCGAGGTGCGGGCCATGATCAAGGCCCTGGGCGAATCGCAGCCGGCCATCGTCCACGTCCTCGGCAGCCTCGACCTCTACCTGGCGGCCCAGCTGCGCCGCTGCGACGACGAGGGCGACGGCCGCGGCTGGCTGGACCGGGAGCCCCCCGAGGACCTGCTGCCCCTGCTGACGCGGGTCCAGGCCGAGATCGAGCCGGTCCTGGCCAGGAACCGTCCGGCGCCGTGGCGGGAGGCTCTGACCGATCTGTTCTTCACCATCGCCGCCTTCCTGCGCGTGGCCGACCTCTTCGACGGCCGCTACGTCACCTACGGCGAGAAGCGGGGCCGCGGCGATCTGCTGCTGCGCCTGTTCTGCCTCGACCCGTCGGGCCGCATCGCCCAGTCCCTCGAGCGCGGCCGCTCGGCCACCTTCTTCTCCGCCACCCTCACCCCCCTCGACTACTTCCGCCGGCTCCTCGGCGGCGGCCGCGAGGACTTCACCCTGCAGCTCGACTCCCCCTTCCCCCGCCAGAACCTGCTGGTCATGGTGGCCGACCACATCGACACCAGCTACCGCGGCCGGGGCCGCTCCTACGACGACGTGGCCGCCGCCATCGCCGCCGCCGTCGGCGGCCGCCGCGGCAACTACATGGTCTACTTCCCCTCCTACAAGTACCTGCAGGAGGTGCTGCCGCGGTTCGAGGCCGCGGCGCCGCCCGACACCCTCGCCATGGCCCAGCTGCCGGGCATGGGGGAGGCGCAGAAGGAGCAGTTCCTCGGCCTCTTCCGCGTCGACAATCCGACCACCGTCGTCGGCTTCGCGGTCATGGGCGGCATCTTCGGCGAGGGTATCGACCTGGCGGGCGAGCGCCTCGTGGGGGCCGTCGTCGTCGGCGTCGGGCTGCCGCAGATCTGCCTGGAGCGCGACCTGATCCGCGGCTACTACGACGACGAGGAGAACGCCGGTTTCGCCTACGGCTACGCCTACCCGGGGATGAACCGCGTCCTCCAGGCCGCAGGCCGCGTCATCCGCTCCGACACCGACCGCGGGCTGCTGCTGCTCGTGGACAAGCGGTTCTCGCGCGCCGACTACCGCGAGCTGTACCCGCCGTCCTGGGGCTCGCCGCGGGTCACGCGCAGCGACGAGTCGATCCGCGATGAGGTGGGCGCCTTCTGGGGCGGCGCCGCGGCTCCCGCGGTCCCGCCGTCGAGCCTCTTCCACTCCCGACCCGGAGAGATCCCATGAGCACGGCTCCCGCCCGGCGCGCCATCGTCGCCGGCATGGACGGCGCCAGCATGGAGCTGGTGAGGAACATGGCCGAAGCCGGCCACATGCCCAACGTGCGCGCCCTGATGAATGCGGGCGTCTGGCGCCCGATGGTCGGCGTCTTCCCCACCCTTACGCCGCCGGGCTGGACGGCCCTGTCCACCGGCTCGTGGCCGGGGACCCACGGGGTCATGGACTTCAACATCCGCCACGTGGGCGAGAGCCTCGACCGCACCCTCTGGGGGATCGACACCTCCCTGTCGCGCTCGGAGTACATCTGGAACGCCTTCGAGCGCGGCGGCAAGAAGCCGATCCTCGTGAAGTGGGAGATGTCCTGGCCGCCCACGGTGCGCCAGGGGGTGCAGGTGGAGGGCACCGGCCCCGGCGTCTCCAACCACCACCAGGTGGCCGGCTACCACCTCTTCGTGGGCGGCAAGTGGGCGCCGCGGCGGCTGGAGGCCCAGCGCGACCCGGAGACCCTGGACCCGAGCGCCCTGCAGGGGGTGCGCGAGTTCGATCCCGTGACCCTGGAAGAGGCCATAGGCTGGATCTGACTGCCCGCCTCGAAGCGCATGCCCAAGGAGGCGGCCCTCACCATCCAGCCGTTGGCCAGGGGCCGCGAGGAGATGAACCGGGGGCGGGAGGGCACCCCGATGCAGCTGCACGCCCTGATCTACGCCAGCGGCGGGGGCGGCTACGACCGGGTGAGGATCTGCCGCTCGAAGAACGCGGCCCGGCCCCTGGCCGACCTCGGCGTGGGCGAGTGGAGCGACTGGTGGCTGGACCGCTTCGAGATCGACGGCCGCAAGGTGCGCGGATACGTGCGCGCCAAACTGATCACCCTGTCGGCGCGGGCCGACGCCTTCGAGCTCTTCATCCCCCAGATCTGGCCGCCCGACGGCTACACCAAGCCCGCCTCCGTGGCCCGCGAGATCGACAGCCACGTGGGCAACTTCCTGCAGAACCCGGCCCGCGACGCCCTCGGCCTGATCGACGACGACACCTACTTCGAGCTGCTGGAGTTCCACCACGAGCGCCTCGCCGACGTGGCGGAGTACCTCGCCGGCTCCCGGGACTGGGACCTGCTGATGACGGAGACCCACGCCTCCGACTACACCAGCCACTTCTTCCTGCGCGCCGCCGATCCCCACTCCGGGGCGCCGCCGTCGGTGCAGCGGCGCTGTCGCGAGGGGGTGGAGCGCACCTACGCCTCCATCGACCGCTGGATCGGCCGCCTGCGCCGGCTCGCCGGCGACGACACCGCCTTCTTCGTGGTCTCCGACCACGGCGGCACCTCGCAGCAGCACACGGTGGTCAACGTGGCGAAGGTGCTGGAGCAGGCGGGGTTCCTGATATACGAGGGCCGCGGCCGCAACCGGCGCATCGACTGGACGCGCACCCGGGCGGCCGACGTGGGCCTGGTGCACATCTTCGTGAACCTCAAGGGGCGGGAACCCGGCGGCATCGTCGATCCCAAGGACTACGACGCCACCTGCCGGGAGGTCATCCAGGCCCTCCACGACTACCAGGACCCCGAGACCGGGCGGCGCCCCTTCGCCCTCGCCCTCACGCGGGAGGACGCGGAGATGGTGAACCTGTGGTCGGACCGGGTGGGCGACGTGGTCTACGCCCTGCGCCCGGAGTTCGACGGCGCCCACGGCAAGCAGCTGCCCTCCGTCGCCTTCGGCATGGCCGGCCAGCACTCGACCTTCATCGCCTCCGGCGCCGGCGTGCGCGCCTCGGGCGAGCTGCAGCGCCAGGTGCGCGTCATCGACGTGGCGCCCACGATCTGCTACCTCACGGGGGCGCCGATGCCGCGCAACGTCGAGGGCGGGGTGATCTACGAGGCGGTGAGGGAGCCGGACCTGCACCGGGCGGAGGCGCGGTGAGCGGGCAGCTAGCGGGTCCGCGTGTGGTCGGGCTGTCCCGGGAGGGTGCGACTATCGCGGGGGTTGACAGTACTTGTGCAGCATGTACTCTCTCGAAGGTTGATTTCGGAGGCGCAGCCAAGCTCCATCGGGTGTTGAAGTGTGGGATGGAGACTTACAGGCTGCCCCCCCTGGGGGCAGGAGGTTACAGCCTCCTCGCCCCCGCATAATGCGGCAGATGCCCCCGACCTGATCACCGGGTCGGGGGCATCGCTTTGTACGGAGAGAACCGAACCTACCGAGGATGATCTCGGGGTCAAGAGTCAGGAAGGCGCGCCCAACCCCTGCAAACGCATCAGCCTTCCAACGCCGGCACGCCGTGGGCCGCCGCGAAGCGCGGGTTCCAGGCCACTGCCCCTGACACCACATCCTCCAGCGCCAGCCGCTCGCCGTCGCGCTCGGCTGAAGCGTTGGCGCCCAGCACCGCGGCCAGGCTGTTCAGGCTCGGTCCGTAGGGGCTGAGAGTCGCCGTCGGATCCGCCGCCCGCACCGCGGCGACAAAGGCCTCCGCCTGCAGGCCGAAGGAGGCGCGTCCCTCGGCCTCCTCCTCCCACACCGTTTCCCCGTTCTCCACCACCTTCGCCGCCGACCACTCGATCAGGGCGTCGTCGCAGACGACCAGCACCTCGCGCCGTCCCGCCTGCACGTTGGTGAGCACCCGCGAGGTGGTGAAGCTGCCCGTGACCCCGGAGTCGAAGCGGTAGTTCACGTCGTAGGCGTGGGGCAGGTTCATCGGCTCGGGTCCCATCCCTGGCTCGCGCCAGTGGTAGAAGGCGGAGACCTGGGCGATGTCGCCGAGCCAGTAGCGCACGAGGTCGACCATGTGGATGGTGTTCTCCACGAAGGAACCGCCGCACTCCTCGTAGCGGCTGGTCCACCAGCGGATGGGGCTGCCGCTGTAGAGCAGTTGCACCTGGACGTGGCGCGGGGTCCGTGAGGCCAGGCGCTCGCGGACGACCGCCGACGACGGGCAGTAGCGGCTGTTGAAGCCGACCTGGGAGACGACGCCGGCCTTCTCGACGGCGGCGGCGAACTCCACGGCCTGGGCCATGTCGAGGCTCACGGGCTTCTCCACGAAGAGGTGGAGGCCGCGCTCGGCGGCGAGGCGCACCTGGTCGGTGTGCAGGGTCGGCGGCAGGTTGACGTACACGGCGTCGAGGGTTTCGCGCTCCAGCATGCGCTCGTAGTCGGTGTAGACCGCCTTGGCGCCGAAGGCGGCGGCCTGCTCCTTCCCGGTCTCCTCGCTGAGGTCACAGAAGGCGGTGAACTCCGCCTCGCCCGCCTCCACCAGGGGCTGCAGGGCGGGCAGGTGGGCGCGCTGGGTGATGAACCCCACGCCGATGAATCCCAGTCTCACGGGTGCGGCCATCAAGCCTCCTCGATCTGGCGGATCAGCTCCGCGTCCAGGGGTCCGGCTTCGGATGCAGCGACAGAGCGCTCCAGCTCGGCGATGCTGTCGACGCCGGAGAGGACGGTCCCCACGCGGGCATCCGACAGCAGGTAGCGCAGCCCCGCGTCGGCGGGGCTCAGACCGTGGCGATCCAGGACCGCCTCGACCCGCTCCAGGCGATCGTACCGATCCTCGAAGCGGCCCTGCTGCCGCCAGTGGTCGCGCCGCGAGCCGAGAAGTCCGGCGTGCAATGGCGAGGCGCAGATGAGGGCGGCGTCGGCGGCGACGGCGGCGGGCACCAGGGCCTCGCGGGCGTCCTGCACCAGCAGGTCGTACTTGAGGTAGGTGATGACGGAGACGAACTCGTCCGTGGCGCCGAGCATGCGCACCATGAGATCGAGGTCGGCGCCGGTGAGGCCGATGTGGGTCGCCAGACCCTGCTCGCGCAGCTCGATCAGCGCCTCGAGGGTGCGCCCCTTGCCGAAGACCCCCTCCCAGCCGGCCTTCTCGGTCTCGTGGATCTGCACGAGGTCGACGCGGTCGCGCTGCAGCCGCTTCAGGCTGGCCTCGAAGCCGCGCATCACCGTGTCGCGCGTGTAGTCGAAGGGCTCGGGGAGGTAGCCGACCTTGGTGGCCAGGAAGAAGGGCTGCTCCACCCCCTTCAGCGCGTGGCCCAGGACCTCCTCGCTGCGGCCGCTGCCGTAGAGGGGGGCCGTGTCGATGTAGTTGACGCCCAGCTCCAGGGCGCGCTCGACGATGGCGGCGCCGTGGGAGAGGGGCCGCGGGCCGAACTCGGGGCGGCCGTAGAACCAGGCGCCGCCGAGGGCGATCTCGCTGACCTGCCAGCCGGTCTTGCCGAACCGGCGGTAGCGCATCAGGAGGAGGCCGACGGCGGCCGGGCCTGGCGCTCGCCGTAGGAGATGTCGCAGAGGTCGTCGCAGGCCATCTCGGGCGGGACCCGCCCGAAGCGGTGCCGGTTGCGGGCGATCACGGCATAGCCCAGGCGGAAGAGCCAGGTGAGCACGGGCACCCGGTAGAGCCAGGCCACCCGGTTCAGGGGCGGCAGCCGCCGGTAGATGTGGTAGACGCCGTCGGCGCCGACGTGGACGGTATCCGCGTCGGGCACGAGCCGCAGGCCGGTGTTGAAGTCGCTGTGCTTGAGCAGCGGGAAGCGCTCCTCGGCGCCGGGGGCCTGCCGCGGGAGGTACTCGAACTGCCCGTCGCGGTCGAGGCGCTGGATGCGGGTCACGCTCCACCGGCAGAAGCGGCACTCGCCGTCGTAGACGACTACGGGTCGATTCATGGTGGGGAGAAAGGAACGGAAAGGACCGAGATTCGCAAGACCGGCGTCCGGTGGCTGCCGCAGCCGGTCAACTCCGGTTCTCCCTGCGCTCTCTGAAGACCAGGACCAGGGCTCCCGCAAGGGAGACCCCGGCGAGCAGGAGAAGGCTCTTGCGGAGAGGAGAGAGCCGCGCCCGGATCACGATGTCGTGCTCGCCGGCATCCAGCGGGATGGCCATGAAGCGGCCGGCGGTCTCCATGGGCTGCACCGGCAGCCCGTCGACGGTGACCTGCAGGTAGGGCCAGTACCCGTAGGACAGCCGCGCATGGCACTTGGCGGAGACTGCAACCGTCATCTCGACCTGCTGATGGTCGACCCGGTGGGCCAGGACCTGTGCCGTGGGGGTGGTTCCCAAGTCGACTTCGCCCTCCAGGCCCCTGACAAGGATGCGCTCACAGGAAAGGTCACTCCCGAAGTGGAGGCCGGTCCGGGTAATGATCCACAAGGCATGGGCGACCCGATTGTCCAGATCCTCTCCGAAGCGGGAATGGATGCCGGCGAGATCGACGGCCTTCTCGTCGTAACCGGCAAGCCGCCCCGAGACCCTGATGGGGCCGTGGTTGTCCAGGGAAAAGCCGAAACCGGATGTCTCTTTCTCTGATGTGACGATCAGGTGACGTGTGTTCAGCAGATGGAAACCAGCCAACAGGGAGTTGCGGGCAGGGTGGGCTATGAACTCCTCGACCGACTCCATTTGCGGCATCCGTCCGTGGGCCCACTCGGTGAAGGGACCGGTAAAGCTGTTGAGGGTACGCAGTTCCCCCGGGTGGAAGGTCTCCGCGATCGGGGTCTTCCCTATGTGGAGCATGCGTGCCAGCCGCACGGACGGATAGATGCCCTCCGCGATCCACTGGGCCCGGTAGTTGGGCAACTCGCTTCCCTCCCCCGAGGGCTCGACGGCGTCGGTGACTTGCGAGAAGAGTTCCGGGGGCCAACCCGTAGGCGTTTGTCGGGGAGAGGAATAGGGCTGCAGGAAGGTGGTGGGAAACAGATCGGCGAATACCACCAGGAGCAAGAGGGAGCACCAACGGCTGCGGGCGATGCCCCAGGGAGCGTTCGTCGTCAGCGCATGCGCGCCAATGCCGGCCGCCAGCGACAGGAAGAAGGCCAGGAAGAGCAGGTAACGAGATGCGTTGAAGGCATGTATGAGGGGCAGGGAGCTGATGGGTGGCAAGCGATAGGCGCAGATGACCAGCAGCGTGAGGAGCATGCAAAGCCAGCAGGCGGCGAAGCGCTTGTCTCTCCGTCTCAGTACGGCTACGCCGCCGATGACGGCAATGACGCACAACGAGATGCCCAGGTAACCGCCGTACCAGTGGAGGTGATCGGGAGGAACCAGCCAGAAGCGATAGTTCGACCAACTCAGGAGGTGCAGCCAGCTGGGGTCGGGGAGGCCCGACAGGTTCATCGTGAAGTCGTGCATCCGGGTATGAGCACGCTCGAAGTACATCCCCACGTTCATGTAGGACCCGAGAACGATCCCCAGGCCGAAGAGCAGGAGTCCGGCGCGCAGGATCTCCTTCCTGTCGGCACAGCTCCAACAGGACCACAACCGCACCAGGCCGTAGCAGCCCGCCAGGGCCATGGCGAAGGCGCCGTAGCCGGGGTGGGTGAAAGTGAGCAGCGCCAGGCAGACCCCGCCCAGCAGGGCCGCCGTCATTCTGCGTGGACCATCGACCACCTGCTCGATCCAGTAGAACGCCCACGG
>CAZEHQ010000096.1:0-13674 GCA_964512165.1 uncultured Gemmatimonadaceae bacterium
CAGCTGAGCTAATAGCTCATGCTCTCCTGCGCACGGCGGTCCGTGACAGCCGGCCCACCGGCGAACTGGGACCTAGAGGTCGCGCTTCTTGTGACGGTTCTTGCGCAGGCGCTTCTTGCGCTTGTGGGTGTTGATCTTATGCCGCTTTCTCTTCCTTCCACACGGCATCCTTTTCCGCTCCTTCTGGATTTCCGTCGGCTCCGACTCGAGCGCGAAGTTCCTTGGATGGTTTGAATACAGGGGCCTTGCGGCGAGAGATCCGGACCTCGGCGCCGGTGCGTGGATTGCGCCCCGTCCGGGGGGCCCGGCTGACCGACTTGAAGGTACCGAACCCCCGGATCTCGATGTGCTCGCCCTTTTGGAGAGCCTCCACCACGGCTTCGATGAAGCCGTCGACGACTGCGCCCGTGTCGGTCTTCGTCAGCCCCGTGCCTTGGGCGATCCGGCGGACGATATCAGCCTTGGTCAAGGCCGCCCCCCTCTCGTTCACGGTCGATGCCCCGGCCGGCTGCAGCCCGCCGACGAGCGCCCTGCCGGGGCCGGCTCGGCTCGGCGCTTCCGCTTGTGCGCCAGACGCTTACGCGCACTTGACGGCCCTGCCATAATAACCACCACCCCGGGGGTTGTCAACGGCCCTCCTCGGCAGGGGGGCGGAGAATGAAGACCTCCTCCAGACCCCGGAAATCGACATCCGACTGCAGGACGATCTGCTTGAAGAGGGGGTTGTCCTTCCGCCTGCTGACCTGGGTGACGCGACCGATGGTGATCCCCTTCGGATACCGCCCGCCCATGCCGGATGACACGACTCGGTCCCCTGTCGACACCTCCTTGCTCGCCTCCACGTAACTGAGTTCGAAGAGGTTGTCCTGGAGAGGGGAGACGATGCCCTGGGCCCGGCTGCCGTGTACCAGGGCAGCGACTCTCGCATCGAGGATCAGGCGCACCACCGAACTGTGGGCGTCGACCTGCTGGAGGTGGCCGACAAGACCCTCCGTGGTGACCACCGGCCAGTTCTCCCGCAAGCCCAGGTCCCTCCCGCCGTTGACCATCAGGATCCCGAACCCCTGGTCCGGATCCCGGCCGATCACCTCGGCGGGCGTCAGGTCCCCCATCCGGCTGCGCTCCCTGAACTCCAGGGCCGTCCGCAGGCGGAGGGTTTCCTCGGCCGACTCGCGCAGCCGCATGTTCTCCAGGGCGAGCCTCACGTTCTGCGTGAGGAGGTGCCTCGAGTGCTCCTGATTCCGGGCGAAACTGATCACACGGGAGAAGATCCACTGCCCCGTTTCCCAAGACACCGCGCGCAGCCTGCCGGCGAGACTTTCCTGTTGGGCGGAAGGCGTAGCCAGCAACATCAGGGCCGCCAGCACCACCAGGCCGAGACAGAGGTACTCACGACGGCGCTGGAGCACGAACGACGCTCAGTAGAGGACCTTCTGATACCGCTCGAATTCGTCGAGGACTCGGGCGTTTCCGCGCACCACGGCCGACAGCGGATCCTCGTCGTCGAGGTAGGTGGGCAGGCTGGTGGCCTCGATCAGGCGCTCTCGCAGGCCGCGCAGCTTGCTTCCGCCGCCCGACAGGACCATGCCCCGATCGAGAATGTCGGCCGCCAGTTCGGGGGGCGTGCGTTCCAGCCCTCGGCGGACCCCGGCGACGATCTGGGATACGGGATCGGCGAGGGCTTCGCGGATCTCCCGCGAGTCGACGATCTGGATCTTCGGGATCGCCTCGACGAGATCCCGGCCCCGGACGGGCGCCTCCTCCTCGGGATCGAGCGGCATGGCGCAGCCGATCTCGAACTTCAGTTGCTCGGCGTACCGGGGGCCGATGAGCAGGTTGTACTTCTTTCGGACCCATTCGACGATGGACCGGTCCATCTCGTCACCGGCGACCCGGATCGACTCGGCGGCGACGACTCCCGACAGGGCGATGACCGCGATTTCGGTCGTCCCGCCGCCGACATCGATGACCATCGATCCAACGGCCTGCTCCACGGGCAGTCCGATGCCGATGGCAGCCGCCATGGGCTCGCTCACCAGATGAACCTCGCGGGCGCCGACGCGTTCGCAGGAATTGCGGACGGCGCGCCTCTCGACCTCGGTGCTGCCGGAAGGCACGGAGACGACGATCCGGGGCCGCACGAACAGCCGGTTCCTCATTCCCATTCGGATGAAGGCGCGGATCATCTCCTCGGTGACCTCGAAATCGGCGATGACGCCGTCCTTGAGAGGCCGGATCGTCTCGATTTCCGAGTTCTCGCGGCCCATCATCTCCTTCGCTTCGTGGCCCACGGCGATGACCTTCTTGGTCATCACCTGGCGTGCTACGATGGAAGGCTCGTTGAGCACGATCCCCTCTCCCTTCACGTAAATCAGGGTGTTGGCAGTGCCCAGATCGATGCCGATGTCGTTTGAGAAGAACCGGGAAAAGAACGCCATTCAAACCCCGCCGTGTCGAAGCCTGGCTGCCCGTTTGCGGGCCGTTTGTCGGCGTAAATAAGCGGTGGCCATGGGGCCATGTCCACTATCTCGTCTTTCTGAGGTACAGACCTGAGCCTATATTTTCCGCGGGTGAATGATCACCCGTCCACGGAGAACAGGGAGCGATGAACAGAGCGGCGAAGAACGTGCTGCGCAAGCTCGGCACGGACATCGATCTGGACCAGGAGCGCGAGGAGAGATTCGCCCGTGAGGCCGAGGAGGCGCAGCAGCGACAGGAGAGCGCCTCCGCCGAGCGTGGGGCGGGACTGGGCGCGGTGCCGGAGGAGATGCTCTCCGATTCCGAGAAGCGGCACGAGCAGTACCGTCGCCGGCAGGCCATGGGTGGCCGCACTACGCCGGCTGCGGAGCGCCTGCCGATCATGACCGCGGAGGAACGGAAGGCGCGTGACAGAGACCGGCCGAAGTACCACGCCACCGAGTTCGAGGGGCCCATCGAGAAGCTCATAGAGAAATACGGAGATCTGGACGAGGTGAGGCGGCACCTCACCCTTGGCCAGGCGATGAAGTACGAGTTCACCGAGGACGGCCGGATCCTGGACCGGAACGGCGAGGTGATCTACGACGGCCAGGTCGTGCCCCCCGCGCAGCGGTGAGCTCTCTCCGAAGGAATCCCCGGGGCCGTCCCCTGGGCGGCATCCTCTTCCTCGTCTTCTGCTGCCTTTCAGCCTCCTGCGGTCCACCGGAGGAAGTTCCGGCCGAGGCCGGAACTTCCGAGTTGCTCGCCTGGGCACGGCACCAGCAGTCCGAAGGCAGGCTCGAACGGGCCACCGAGGGCTTCCGGCGAGCCCTGCGCCAGGACAGCTCGAGTGTCGAGGCCCTCGACGGGCTGGCCGGCGTCTACGAGGCGAAGGGGCTGTCCCGACTCGCCCGCCAGTACCGGGGGCAGCTGTTCTTCATCCACTACAACAGTGGCCTAGAGTGGCTTGCCCAGGGTCGGCCAGACCGCGCCCGGCCCGCCTTCGACCTGGCCCTCGGTGCCGTGCCGGATCATCCCCTGGCCCTCCTCCGACTTGGAGAGCTGGCCCAGGCGGAAGGCCGTCTGGACAGTGCCATCGCCTGCTTCCAGCGCGCCGTGGCCGCCAACCCCGGCTACTCGGAGAGTTCCATCCTTCTCGGCAAGGCCTTGGCCAGGTCCGGTGACGCCGATGGCGCGCGTCAGGCCTTCGAGGGCGCCATCGAAAGCAACATCAACGCCCTCGACGCCTACCTCGGGCTCGGCGCCCTGTTCGCGGAGGAGTCGAGCTGGCCGGAGGCGGCGGCCCAGTACGAAAAGGCCCTCCGCGTCAATCCTCGGTCAGTAGCCGCCCAGCGGGGGCTCGAGCAGGCTCGGACACGGCTGTAGTGCTGCCGGGCGGCACAGCCTTGCGCGGAGGCCATCCACGCAGGGAGGTCACCCCCCCTTCTCTCGCGCCGCCGCACGGCTCGGGGAGGGCGCACCGCTTCCCCGCCGGGCCGGGCGGATCGGCAAAGCCGAGCATCGGGCTTCGCCCGCCTTCTTCCCTCTCCGTCTGCTCAAGGATCACCCTCATGGCCCTGCTGCCGCTGTTGGCGGCCTGCGGCGAGCTCGAGTACTACCTGCATCTCGCCCACGGCCAGGGACGGATTCTGCTGCATGGCCGGGCGGTGGACGAGCTCCTGGCCGAGCCTTCGACTCCCGTCGAGGTCCGGGCGGTCCTCGAACGCGTCGAGGAGGTGCGCCGCTTCGGCCGCGAGCGCGTCGGACTGACCGCCTCCAGGGGGTACACCCGCTACTTCGACACGGGAGGCGGCCCCGTGGCCTGGAACGTCTCCGCCTCTCCGGCCCACCGGTTCGAGCCGTTCCTGTGGTGGTTTCCGATCGTGGGCGAGCTGCCGTACAAGGGTTACTTCGACGGGGGCCTCGCCACCGCCGAACGAGACCGGCTGCGCGCCGAGGGGTATGACGCCATCATAAGGCCCGTGTCGGCCTACAGCACCCTCGGCTATCTCGAGGACCCGGTGCTGAGCACCATGGCGGGGTATTCCGAGGACCGCCTCGCGGAGCTGATCCTCCACGAGTTGACCCACTCCGACATCTACGCCGAGGGCCACGCCGACTACAACGAGAGCGCAGCCACCTTCGTCGGACGTGCCGGCGCCTTGGAGTATCTCGAGGAGCGGCACGGATCGAACTCCGCCCAGGTCCGCCGAGCGCTGCGGCGGCGGCGGCAGGCGGACCGGTTCAGCGGGTTCGTCCGAGGCGTGGCGTCGCGCCTGGACAGCCTGTACAGCAGCGGTTCCGGCAAGGACGAGGTCCTCCGGAAGCGCCGGGTGATCTTTCGGCAGGCCCGGAGGGACTTCCGCAAGGCCCGAGCCGACTTCGGCAGCGGATACGATGGATTCCTCGACTGGGAGCCGAACAACGCGATCCTGCTGTCGTACCGGCGCTACCACAGCCGGTCGGCCGACTTCGAGGCGGTCCTCGCGCGCTTCCGGGGGGAGCTGCCGGCGGCGGTGGCCGCCTTGGCCGCTTGCGCCCATACGGACGATCCGTGGAGTTGTGTGCGGCAGCGCCGCCAACCGGCTCGGGCGGAGGCGCCGGCGCCTTGACGATCATTCGGCACGCGTGATATTACTACTCTCACCAGGCATGGAGGGCCGACTACTCCGCGGGCCCCTCCCCCCTTCCTCCCGCTCCCCTTTCCACTGTAGAGATCGGATCATGCGCTTGGCGGCGCGACTCCCGCTCCGCGCCTTCTTCCTCTTCCTCTGCATCTGGGGCATCGCCTCCTCGTGCGGATACCTCCGGTCCGCCGCCATCGGCAACCTGACGGAAGACGTGGCCTCGGCCTCGGCCCGCCATGACGATGTCGAACTGGTGGCGCAGGCGGTACCCACCTTTCTGGTGCTCCTCGAAGGTCTCCTCGAGTCCGACCCGCAGGACGACGACCTTTTGCTGGCGGCGGCCGAGGGATACACCGCCTATGCCGTTCTGATCGAGCATGAGGACGCGTCTCGGGCGCGCCGCCTGTACCGTCGCGCCAGGGACTACGGATGGGATGGTCTCGTCGCGCGCAGACCGGCGCTGAAAGGACTCCGGGAGGCGTCCTTCGGCGAGTTCGCCCAAGTGGAGCGGCACCTGAGAGAGGACGACCTGCCCTGGGTCTTCTGGACGGCGAGTGCCTGGGGCGGTTGGGTGGGCACCAATCTGCAGTCGATGCCGGCACTCGCCCAGCTTCCGCGCGTCATCTACATGATGGAATGGGTCCTCGAACACGACGAAGGCTTCCAGGGGGGAGGTCCCCACGTCTTCCTCGGCGTCTACTACGGGGCCTTGCCGCGAATGCTCGGCGGAGATCCGGAGCGCTCGCTCCGGCACTTCGACCGGGCCCTCGACCTCAGTGGGGGGAAGGACCTGACCGTGCTGGTGCAGAAGGCCCGTTACTACGCGCGCCAGGTCTTCGACCGCCGGCTCTACGAAGAGCTGTTGCGCGAGGTACTCGAGCGCCCCGTCGATGCGGTGCCGGAGCTCACCCTGCAGAACGCCGCCGCCCAGCGGCAGGCCCGACTCCTTCTGGATGAGATCGATGAGTACTTCTGAAGCCGCCGCACGGATTGCGCCTCTGCGTGAGTTTCTGACCGTTCTCGGCGCCGGAGTGGCACTGGCCATCTGGGCCCCCGATCCGGCGTCGGCCGGCACGGTCCTGAAGATCTCCACCCTCGCACCCGAGGGCAGCGGCTGGGCGCGGGCGCTGCGGGAGATGGACGCGGACCTGAGGGCCGCCACCGACGATGCCCTTCAGTTGCGGATCTACCCGGGGGGAGTGCAGGGCGACGAGGATGTGATGCTGCGCAAGATTCGGATCGGCCAGCTTCAGGGAGCCGCCCTCGGAGGCACCGGCGTCAGCCGCGTGTGCCGGGAAGTGCTCGCCCTGGAGATGCCGTTCCTCTTCGGCGGATACGACGAGATCGACTACGTGCTCGCCCAGACGGAGGAGGAGTTCAAGGCCCTCTTCCTCGACCAGGGATTCGTGCTCCTCGGGTGGGCCGACATCGGCTTCGTCCACTTGTTGTCGAAGAACCCGGTGCGGGGAACGGGCGACCTCCGCGGCCTCAAGATCTGGAGGCTGCAGGGAGAGCCGATCACCGAGGTGCTCTTCGAGAAGGCGGGGGTCACCTCGGTTCCCCTGGCGATTCCGGACGTGCTCCTCGGCTTGCAGACCAACCTGGTGGACGTGGTCTATGCCTCCCCGGCGGCGGCGATCATCCTGCAGTGGTTCACCAGGGTCGGCTACTACACCGAGCTGCCGATCAACTACACCCTCGGCGCCTTCGTGGTCCACCGGAAGTACTACGATGGTCTCTCCGCCGAGCACCAGCAGCTCCTCACCCGAGTCGCAGCCGCCCGGATCGGCGAGCACAATCTGAGGGGCCGCGGCGACAACGAGGAGGCCCTGCGGATCATGCGGGCCGAGGGGCTTCAGCCTGTTGTCCCGACGGAGGCGGATGTCGCTTCCTTCCGGTCCCTGGTGGAGGAGTCGCGCCCCGAGCTCGTCGGACGCGCCTTCTCGGCCCCGGTGTACGAGCGGATCCTGCGGCATCTGGCCGACTTCCGCGGGCGCCGGGACGGAGGATGAAGACCGCCGAACCAACGTGCTCCCCCCTCCACCGGCGCCCCGAGGAGGTCGCTCTCGTCGCCCTCGTGGGCTGCCTTCTGTGTCTCGCTTTCGCCCAGATCCTCATGCGCAACCTGTTCCAGATCACCTGGTTCTGGGCCGACCCGCTGCTGCGCCATCTCGTTCTGTGGTCGAGCTTCCTGGGGGCCCTGGTCGCCACCCGACAGGACCGGCACATCCGCATCGACGCGGCCCTGCGCCTGGTGCCCCCGCGCTGGCGGCCCCGGGTGGCGGCCTGCGGTGACCTGGTGGCTGCGGCCCTCTGCGGGATCCTGGCCCCTATCGCCCTGCGATTCGTCCTCGATGAACGCGCCTACGGGGCCGAGGCCTTCCCCGGCGTGCCGGCCTGGGTCGCCCAACTCGTCTTCCCCGCCGTCTTCGCCGGCATGGCCCTGCGCTTCCTGATCAACGGCTGGCGCCGGGTGCGGAGCGGGGCCTGACGTGTCCCTCCTCACCACTGTGACGGGACTCCTGCTGGCCACGGTCGGGACGCCCCTCTTCGTGATCATCGCCGTCCTCGCTCTCGTGGTGTTCGCCTCCGACGGGGTCGACCTCACCGTGATGTTCATCGAGATGTACCGGCTGGCCGACGAGCCGGCCCTGACGGCGATCCCCCTCTTCGCCTTCAGCGGGTTCCTGCTCGCCGAGAGCGGAGCCGCCCGCCGCCTCGTCCGGCTGTCGGAGGCGCTTCTGTGGTGGCTGCCCGGGGGGCTGGCGATCATGGCCCTGTCGGTGTGCGCCCTCCTCACCGCCTTCACCGGCGCCTCGGGAATGACCATCGTCGCCGTGGGCGGACTGCTCTTCCCCGCCCTGCAACAGGCCCGCTACCCCGAGTCCTTCTCCCTCGGGTTGCTCACCACCTCCGGGAGCCTGGGGCTGCTCTTTCCGCCGAGCATCCCCCTGATCCTCTACGGAATCGTCTCGGAGACGCCGATCGACGAGTTGTTCGTCGCCGGCATCGCCCCGGGCATGCTCCTGGTCCTGGCTCTGGCCGGGTACGGTTTCTACGTCGGCCGCCGCGTAGACCGCACCTCCTTGCCGGGGCAGCCGGCCGGGACCCCGGGGGATCCTCCGGAGAGGTCGGGTGCAAGGGTTGTCTCCGCCTGCGTGGACGCGGTCTGGGAGCTTCTCCTGCCCGTGGCCGTCATCACCGGCATCTACTCCGGGTTCATCGCCGTCAGCGAGGCCGCCGCCCTGAGCGCCATGTACGTGCTGGTGGTGGAGATGGTCCTGCGCAGGGAGATCCGGCTCTCCCAGCTTCCGGGCATCATCCGCGAGACCATGGTCCTCGTGGGAGGAATCTACCTGATCCTGGCCTCGTCCATGGCCTACACCTCCTTCCTGATCGACGCCGAGATCCCCACCCGTCTGCTGGCGACGCTCCAGGGGGGGATCGAGAGCCGGCTGCTGTTCCTGGTCCTGCTGAACCTGTTCCTCCTCGCCGTGGGCTGCATGATCGACATGTTCTCCGCCCTCGTCGTCGTCGTCCCCCTGATCCTGCCGGTGGCGGCGGCCTACGACATCCATCCCGTGCACCTCGGGATCATCTTCCTCGCCAACCTGGAGATCGGCTACTCGACACCGCCGGTGGGGCTGAACCTGTTCATCGCCAGCGCCCGTCTGGAGCGGCCCATCCTCCAGCTCTACCGGGCCTCTCTGCCCTTCCTCATGATCCTGCTGGCCTGCCTGCTGGTCATCACCTACGTCCCGGCCCTCAGTCTGTTCGCCCTGGACTGACCCCATGGGAGCCGACCCGGCGGCCGGCTCGCCGCCAACGAGGGCCGCCCGCCGGGTCGGCGCCGCCGCCGCGGTCCTCCTGGCGGCGGGATTCCTCGCGCCTCTGCCGTGGCTGCCGCCAGAGCAGCAGCGGGCCCTCGGGGTCAGCCTCTTCGCGCTGCTCCTGTGGACTGCCCAGCCCGTGCCCATCTCCTGGACCTCCCTGGTCGTGCTGGTACTGCTGCCGGTGAGCGGACTGGTCGACTTCGGCCGGACCTTTGCGCCCTTCGCCGGTTCCACCATCTGGCTGGTGTTCTCCGGGATGGTCCTCAGTCTGATGGTCTCCGAGAGCGGCCTGGGGGATCGCCTGGCCCGGGCCGCCCTTCCCCTGCTCTCCGGAGGCCGGGCGCGCCTGCTCCTCGGTCTGCACGGCCTGGGTCTGCTGGCGGCCTTCCTGGTCCCCTCCGGCGTGGTACGCGTGCTGCTGCTGATGCCGATCGCGACGGCCCTGATCCATGCCCTCGATCCCGACGGCGAGGATCCCGCCCTGCCTCCCGTCGTGATCCTGTCGATACTGTTCGGTACCTACTACGGCGGCGCCGGCATCCTCACCGGCACCGTGCCGAACCTCGTCGTGGCAGGCCAGCTCGAGGCGGTCACCGGACGGGTCGTCTACTGGGGCGAGTGGCTGCTGTGGATGTTCCCCGTCATGGGCGCCTTGCGCACTCTCCTGTGCGCGGCGGTGATCTGGGTGATCTGGGGGCGCCGGCTGCGGCCCTTGGGCGAGCGGCGCCCGGTCCCGCCCGCCGAGGCCGGGGCCGGTCAGCGGCGCGCGGCCTTCCTCATGCTCCTCGGCGTCGGCCTGTGGGCCAGCGACGTGGTCCACGGTTTCCCGCCGGTCCTCGTCGGCCTCGCCGTCGTCCTGCTGGCCGTCACCCCCGGCGTGGGCGCCCTCGCACCGGAGCGCCTGCGGCAGGTGGACTACCCCTTCTTCTTCTATCTGGCGGCCCTCTTCGGGATCGGCGCCGTTCTCGACGGGACGGGCTTCAACCAGCGCGCCCTGGCCGGCGCGGCGGCCCACCTCGGGAGGGTGGGTGAAGGATGGCTCGATCCGCACCTGATGCTGACCGCGGCTGCCGTTCCCCTCGATTTCCTGATGGACATCGCCGCCGTGGGCGCCGTGGCCACTCCGAGCCTCATCGAGGCGGGGGCCGCGGCAGGCCTCGATCCACTGGCCAGCGGCCTGAGCGTAGCCATGGCGACGACGGTTGCCTTCCTCCCCTATCAGTCGGCGCCGTTCATGGTCGCTCTCGCGTACGGCACCCTGACCCCGAGGCAACTGGCGGCGGCCATGTTCCTGGTCTCCTCCCTGTCCCTGCTCCTGCTGGCGCCGCTCAACGTGCTCTACTGGCGCTGGGCGGGACCGATGTAGCCGTGGCCGCGGCTCCGGGAGGCGCCCGGGGTCCACGCCAGGCACGGTGGCGGTAGCGATTATGGAGGCGAATCGCTATGATTTCGCTCCAGTGCTCGGCCTCTCCTTCGACTTCAGATCACGAGATTTTGACTGACCCGACCCGGGACTCGAACCCGAACGTCCTCGCCAGCCGCTACGCCAGCCCAGCGGTCCGGGCGGTGTGGTCGGACGAGGGCAAGGTACGGCTCGAGCGGCGCCTCTGGATCGCTGTCCTGAAGGCTCAGGCCGACCTCGGGATCGAGGTGCCGGCAGGGGTCGTCGAGGCCTGCGAGGCCGTGGCAGACCGGGTCGATCTCGCCTCGATCCACCGGCGCGAGCTCCGCACCCGCCACGACGTCAAGGCCCGCATCGAGGAGTTCTGCGCCCTCGCCGGCCACGAGCAGATCCACAAGGGCATGACGAGCCGGGACCTGACCGACAATGTCGAGCAGTTCCAGGTCCTCACCAGCCTCGGCCTGCTGGCCGCCAAGTACGTCCACCTCCTCGACCGGCTTCGGGGCCGCGCCCTCGAGTGGCGCGATCTGCCCGTGGTGGCCCGCACTCACCACGCCGCGGCCCAGCCGACGACCATGGGCAAGCGGCTCGCCGCTTACGGCGAGGAGATGCTGATCGCCTTCCGGCGGCTCGAGTCCCTCGCCGCATCGTACCCCCTGCGGGGTCTGCAGGGCGCCGTCGGCACCGCCCTCGACCAGCTCACCCTGTTCGGCGGCGAGGCGGAGAAAGTGGAAGAGTTGCAGGACCGGGTCCGGGCCCACCTCGGGTTCGAAGCGCGGCTCGACGCCGTGGGCCAAGTCTACCCCCGTGGCCTCGACTTCGAGGTCGTCAGCTGCCTCTACCAGATGGGCGGCGGCATCGCCAACCTGGCCCGCACCCTGCGCCTCATGGCCGGGGCCGAGGCCGCTACCGAGGGCTTCGCGCGCGGCCAGGTGGGCTCATCGGCCATGCCTCACAAGATGAACACGCGCAGCGCCGAGCGGATCAACGGCCTGCAGGTCGTCCTCGGCGGCTACGTCCACATGCTCGGCGGGCTCGTCGGAGACCAGTGGTTCGAGGGCGACGTCTCCTGCTCGGTGGTGCGGCGCGTGGCCCTGCCCGACAGCTGTTTCGCCTTCGACGGCCTGCTGGAGACGGCCCTCCACGTCGTCGATGACATGGGGGTCTACGAAGTCGCCCTGGCCCGTGAGCTCGAGCGCTACCTGCCCTTCCTCGCCACCACCACCCTGCTGATGGAGTCCCTCCGCCGGGGCGGGGGCCGCGAGGAGGTCCACGAGGCCATCCGCGAGCACGCCGTCGCGGCGGCCCTGGCCCTGCGGGAGCAGGGCGCCGCCGAGAACGACCTCGTCCAGCGTCTCGGCGGCGACGACCGGGTGCCGCTGAGCACCGCCGAGATCGAGGATCTGCTGTCCCGCGGCACCGACTTCGTGGGGCTCGCCGCCGAGCAGGTCGACCGGTTCTCCCGCCGCGTGGACGATGTCGTGGCCAGGTGGCCCGCGGCGGCCGAGGTCGAGAAGGGTTGCCTCCTTTGAGCCAGGACACCATGCGCTACCGACGCGTAACCCTCAAGCTCAGCGGCGAGGCGGTCTCCGGCGGCAAGGAGTACGGCTTCGATCACGCCGCTCTCGATCACATCGCCAACGAGGTGCTTCGCCTTCACGCCAGGGGGGTGCAGGTCTCGGTCGTCATCGGCGGCGGCAACATCTTCCGCGGCGACCTCTCCTCCCAATGGGGCATCGAACGGGCCGAGGCCGACAACATCGGCATGATGGGCACCGTGGTGAACAGCCTGATGCTGCGCGGCGTGCTGTCGTCCAAGTCCGGGGGCGATGTCGAGGTGCGCGTCATGACGGCGATCGAGATCAACATGGTGGCCGAACCGTACATCCGTCTGCGGGCGATCCAGCATCTGAAGAAGGGATACGTGGTCATCTTCGCAGGGGGGCTGGGCCAGCCGTACCTGACCACCGACTACCCGGCGGTGCAGCGTGCCCTCGAGACCCGCTCCAACGCCATCCTCTACGCCAAGAACGACGCCCGGGGGGTGTTCACCGCCGATCCGAAGATCGATCCGCAGGCGCGGATGTACCGGCGCATGCACTACAACACGATCCTGAGCCGCGACCTGCGGGTCATCGACCAGACCGCCGTCATCCTGGCGAGGGACAACGGTCTGCCCCTGCACCTCTTCGACGTCACCGAGACCGGCACCGTGCAGAGGATCTGCGAGGGGGAGGATGCCGGCACCATCGTGGCAGACGTCTCCGAGGACCTCCTGGAGTGACCATGGGCGTGGAGAGCGGCATCGCCGCGGAGATCGACTTCGGGCTCGACGGCCTGGTGCCGGCGGCGGTCACCGATTGGCCCACGGGCCGACTCCTGGTGCTCTGCTACCTGAACGAGGAGGCCCTCCACCTGACCCTCGAGAGCGGCCTGGTCCACCTGTACCGGCGCTCGAAGGGAAGGGTGCAGAAGAAGGGCGTCGAGTCGGGACACGTGCAGAGGGTGCGGGAGATCCGCCTCAACTGCGACGCCAACTCCCTCGAGATCCGGGTCGACCAGGAAGTGGCGGCCTGTGCCCGGGGGTACCACTCCTGCTACTACCGGCGATGGAACCGCGACGAGCAGCGGTGGGACGTCGTCGACGAACGCATCTTCGATCCCGACCAGGTCTATACCTGATCGGCCCACGCGGGACTCCCTCTCCGCGGCGCCCGCGGTGAAGTTCCTCTCCAGATACGTCGTCGGTCTCGGTCTGATGGCCCTGTTCCTCTACTGGGCCTTCCGAGGCATCGACGCGGGGGCGCTGTGGTCGGCGGCTCGGGCGGTGTCGCCCGGCTGGATGGCCGCCATGGCGGCGACCACGGTGCTCACCCTGGTGCTGCGCGGATGGCGCTGGATCGTGCTGCTGCGCCCGGTGGCCCCCACGGTGACCGTCGTCGACGCCACCCTGGCCCTCGGGGTCTGCTACAGCGCCAACATCGCCCTGCCGCGGGCAGGCGAGGCAGCGCGCGCCCTGAGCCTCAAGTGGCGCCGCGGCGCCAGCCTCAGCGCCGTCCTCGGCACGGTGGTGGTGGAGCGGGCCCTGGACCTGCTGTGCCTGGCTTCGCTCCTGGCCCTCTCCCTGGCGGTGGTGCCGGGGCGGGTAACCGCTCTCTTCCCCTGGGAGGCCGAGCTCGGGGGAATCACCTTCACCCTGTCCCTGGCGGAAGCGAAGCTCTGGGTCCTGGCCGCCTGCGTCGCCGTCGCCGTCGCCATGGCAGGCGCCTACGCCTTCGGCGACCGCGGCATCCGCGTCCTGGAAGCGATGGTGGCCCGACTGTCGGAGAGCCTGGCTGCCCGCCTGGGAAGCATG
>CAZEHQ010000096.1:13684-15566 GCA_964512165.1 uncultured Gemmatimonadaceae bacterium
CTGGTGGCCCTCCGGTCCGCCCCGGCACTGGCCGAGGTCGTAGTCAGCTCCATCCTGCTGAACCTCGCCTACGTCATCATCATCTATCAGTCGTACGTGGCCTTCGGCTTCGACGGCCCCCCCTGGTCCCTCGGGACGGCGGAGGCCCTCGTCATCATGGCCGTGTCATCGATCGGGGTGGTGATCCCGGCGCCGGCGGGCACGGGGCCGTATCACTACTTCTACGGATACTCCCTCCACGTCCTCTTCGCCGTTCCCCTGGCGGCGGCCATGGCCTGCGCCACCGTCGTCCACGCCCTGGCCAACTTCACCTACCTGGCCGTCGGACTGCCGGCGTTCCTGCGGGGGCGCCGCTCGCGCCGGGAGGAGGGACCGCCGGCTACTGGCGCGACCAGTCCAGGAGATCAGCCCTCCGGCTGAAGGCGTCAGTAGCGCAGGGCCGAGACCGCCTTGGCGACCATGGCGAGGGCGGCGCAGAACATGCCGATGAGGGACATGCCGACGCCGAAGCCGACGGTGAGCACCATGGCGTACCGGCGCCACTCCTGCCGTCCGTAGCGCTTCCAGAAATAGAACCGGGCGAGGAGGGCCCCGGCCAGCTGGGGCAGCAGACTCGTGGGGATCCCCAGAACGCTCTGCACGTACCCCCAGATCAGGAAGACAGGCAATCCGAGGAAGGAGAGGCCGAAGTACATCAGCAGCCCGAAGCCGGCGCCCCCCAGCATGATCGGCCACTTGTAGCCATCGAGGGGGTGGTGGAAGTCCTCGTCGGTCAGCCCGTCGCCGTCGTCGTCCTCGAGGTTGTAGAGCTCCTCGTCGACGAGGCCGTCGCCGTCGTTGTCCCGACGGTCGCCCGTGTAGCGAACGTCCCGCCACAAGGCGGTGAACATGAGCGGCCAGTCCGAGGAGCGCTGCAGGAACTCCCCGTCGAAGGTCGGCAGTCTGTCCACCTCGAAGTAGAGCTCGAGGGAGTCCGCCACCCCCGTCATCCGGGCGTGGAAGTTCGGGTTCGCCGTGGCCACGACCTCGCCGGGCGCGGGCCAGAGCAACTCCGCCGTGTGTCCGAGGGCCGCGGGCTCGGGGGGAGCGCGGGACGGATTGCTCTTCAGCGCCGCCCTCCTCTCCGCGTCGGCGAGCAGGTCGAGGACGCGTTCCGGCACCTCTGACGGCGGTGTGCCGTCACCAAAGTTCGTGTAGAAGTACCCCGTCTTCGACCACGCGCCGTACTCCCGCCTTTCCTGATCTGGCACGTGCACATCGTCCGTGGCGCGCACTCGCCAGTACCACCACTCCCGGTCCTGCAGGTTGGAGGGGCTCCAGACCACTTCGCCGCCTGCGACGCGGCGCCCGTCCACCTCCTCCCCCGCCCGCCACATCTTGTTGTACATGGTGCTGGAGTAGAACAGGGCCTGGTTGAAAGCCTGCAGGGGCCACATGAGCTGGGCGTAGGGGTAGCTCTCCGAGGGTATGGGCCCCAGGCGCCACAGGAAGCTCCAGTACATGAGGCTCACGCCGAAGACGATGGGCAGCATGAACAGCTCGGCATGGAGCAGGCTGGTGAAGCGCATGCCCGTCAGCTCGACGACGCGGAAGCCCTCGGCGTGGCCCCCGTAGTTGCGGGTCGGGAAGGGAACGAACCAGATGTCCACGCCCCGGTACCCGGTGAGGAAGATGATCGCCTCGTTGATGTACGGGATCGACACCTCGCGGCCGATGAGCCCGTCGAGGCGCGCCGAGACGAAGGACATGATCGGCGCGTACACGAAGGCGATGAGGATGATCACCACGAGGATGGTGGTGGTGATCAGCGACGGGAAGAGGGTTTTGGCCAGGACGATGGGATAGGCGGAGGCGATGAAGAACAGGGTGAGGCAGATCCACA
>CAZEHQ010000097.1:0-8048 GCA_964512165.1 uncultured Gemmatimonadaceae bacterium
GATCTTCACCGCGTCCGGCAAGCTCGACGAGTTCTGTCCCGACGCGGTGAAGATCCACGTCGACATCGACCCGGCGGAGTACGGCAAGGTGGTCATGCCCGACGTCTTCCTCCAGGGCGACGCCCTCGAGGTGCTCGAAGAGCTGATCAACATGGTGGGGCCCCTCGACACCGCCGACTGGCTGGGCCAGATCGACGAGTGGAAGGTGAAGTACCCCCTCAAGTACGGGAAGAAGGGGGGGCTGAAGATGCAGGCCGTCTTCGACCGCCTCTACCATCTCACGGCGGGCCGGGCGGTGGTCTCCACCGACGTGGGCCAGCACCAGATGTGGGCGGCCCAGTTCTACCGCACCGCCCACCACCGGCAGTGGCTCTCCTCGGGAGGCGCGGGGACGATGGGCTACGGCTTCCCGGCGGCGGTGGGGGCCCAGTTCGGCCGCCCCGACGAGACCGTGGTCGCCATCGTCGGCGACGGCGGTTTCCAGATGACCATGTGCGAGCTGGCCACCGCGGCGGTCCACGACCTGCCGGTGAAGGTGCTGATCATGGACAACGCCTACCTCGGCATGGTCCGCCAGTGGCAGAACCTGTTCTTCGACAACCGCCTCTCCGGGGTCGACCTGGAGGGCAACCCGGACTTCGTCAAGCTCGCCGGGTCCTACGGCATCGAGGGCTGGCACCTGCGGCGCACCGCCGACATCGACAAGATCCTGACGCGCATGCTCAAGCACGACTCGGGTCCGGCCGTCGTCCACTGCCACTGCGAGAAAGAGGACAACGTCTTCCCCATGATCCCCGCCGGGGCCGCCGTCCACGAGATGCTGATCGAGCCTCCCCGGCGCAAACTCGCCAAACCGACGGGGAGCACCTGATGGAACGGCAACGTGAACTCGCGCCGGAGAACGGCAGGTCCACCGAGGTCGCCGATGCCGCCTACCGCCGCGGCGTCGGCCTCGGCGGCGAGGTCCGCAAGACGACCATCGGCCTGCTGGTCAACGACCGCCCCGGCGTGCTCATGCGCATCAGCCAGGTCTTCAGCCGGCGGGGCTACAACATCGAGTCGCTGGTGGTCTCGCCCGCCCACGTCATCCCCGACACCTCGCGCATGACGATCACCTGCTCGGGGCCGGCGGACGTGCTGCACCAGATCATCCTCCAGCTCGACAAGCTCGTCGACGTGATCCACGCCCACGACCACACCGACGACGCCGCCGTCACCCGCGAGCTGGCGCTGTTCAAGGTCGCCTGCACCATCGCTCAGCGCAGCGAGGTGCTGCAGATCACCGAGGTCTTCCGCGGCAAGACGGTGGACATCTCCGACGAGACGATCACCGTCGAGGTCACGGGCACGACGGAGAAGATGGACGCCCTCGAGAAGATGCTGGCCCGGTTCGACCTGCGGGAGATGGTGCGCACCGGCAAGGTGGTCATGGCCAGAGGCACGGACGTGACCTGATCCGGTGCCCGGCGCCGGACACAACCACGCCGGGGGAGCCGCCCTCCGGGCCTTCGCCATGGTCGGACTGTGGGCCGCTCCCGCTCTCGGGGGCGCCTGGACCGTGCCCGCCTCCGGCTTCTGGGGCAAGGTCAGCTATTTCCGCCAGACCTCCAGCGAGTGGTACATCGACAGCCCCGAGCCGCGGCTGATCCGGACCGGCGGCGGCGTCGAGTTCAGCGAGCTGCCCGCAGGGACCCGGCGTCCGTACCGGTTCGGCGGCGAGTACCGCTCCATGGCGGTCTTCGCCGAGGGCTTCTACGGCGTCACGGACTGGCTGAACCTCGGCTTCCAGATCCCGTACTTCGACCAGGTCTACCAGGACAGCACGCGCACCGAGGCGCCCAGCGACGCCGGCTTCAGCGACCTGCGGATCTACACCAAGCTCCGCGCCCTGCAAGCCCCGGCGGTGCTGACTCTCAAGCTGGGGGCCAAGGTCCCCACGGGCGACTTCAGGAACGAGGACGGCCTGATCCCCGTGGGCGAGGGCCAGTGGGACTTCGATCTGTTGATGCAGGCGGGGCGATCCTTCTGGCCGCTGCCGGCGTACGCCAACGTGGAGGCCGGGTACCGCCTGCGCATGGAGAACGAGGACGTGCAGCGGGACCCTGGCGACGAGTGGCTGGTCAACGCCGAGGCGGGCTGGTCGCCGCGGCCCCGGCTGCTGCTGGCTCTCAAGCTGGAGCTGCTGCACGGAAAGGCGGGCACCTCCTTCGGCTTCGAGAACCCGAGCCTGAAGAAGCGGATCGTCTACCTGGCGCCCACCGTGAGCTGGACTCTGTTCGGAGAGACGGCGGCGGAAGTGGCCCTGCGGCGCACCCTGGCGGGGCGCAACTTCCCGGCTGGGACCCAGCTGACCGTCGGTCTGTCTACGCGGGCCGGTCTCTGACCGGCGGCGCCCGCCGGCACGAGGAGTAACGCCCCGGCAGGGGCGAGTACCGGGCGATGGCTTCTATGCCCGGACGGCCAAGACGATGGTCCGACCCTGCAGGATCCTCGCCGGATCGAAGAACCGAATCCCCCCATCGAACAACTGGTAGAACGTCGATGCCTCTCCGGTTGTCTCGGCGAAAGCTGTCCAAAGGGCGAATTGCTCGTAATAGGCGCCCCCGGTGTTCTCGTAGTATTTCTTGATGTAGACCTCAAGCAGACTCGATGGAGTGATCCTCGGGTCGAAGAACACATAGCTGTTCCACCAGCCATTGAACTCCCAGGCCTCTTCGGAGGCGGAGAATTCGATGAGGACGATCGAGAGTGCGGCATCTTCTCCCGCGGGACCGGGTGGTCCAGGAGGGCCCGCCGGCCCCACCGGCCCCTCGATGCAGGCGGAGAGAACCAGCAGAGTTGCAGCGCAGATCCTCTTGCAGGCGGTCATTCCCACTCCAGGCAAGCTCGTCTGCTTGTTCGGCAAAGCCCGGAGGGCGGCCCCCCACACCTGACGAAGAGCCGCCCCCGCATCTCTAGAACTCCACCCCGAGCTGGGCGTGGGCCAGGCGGCCCACCTCCGGGGCGCCGATGAAGGACCGGTAGCGGCTGTCGAGGACGTTCTCCACGCTCACCAGCAGGTGCAGCCCGTCGGCGAAGGGCAGGTCGTACCGGGACTGCAGGTCGAGGGTGGTGTGGGCATCCACGTCTCCCAGGTAGACCCCCGAGTTCATGGGGAAGCCGCCGTTGTAGCGCAGGCGGGCGCCGAGCCCGAGGCCAACCTGCGGCAGGCGCCAGTTGCCGCCCAGGCTGAACTTGTGCTTCGTCGCGTTGAGGGCGACGTCGTCGATGCCGCTGCAGTCCTCCTCGTCGTCGTCGATGCCGCTCAGATTCTGGAAGCAGTCGTCGCTGACGAGGGAGTAGCGGCCGGTGACATTCCAGTCCTCCGCCGGATACCAGCCGAAGGCGAGGTCGAGCCCGTAGAGGGTGATGTCGCCGAAGTTGCGGTAGGTGAGCAGTACCGCCGTGGGGTGGTCCGCGGCCTGCTCGGGCGAGACCGTGCCGAAGGGGATCCCGGCCGCGCCCGCGGCGAAGATCGAGGCGATCTCGTCGGCGGCGGCGCCGTCCTTGTCCCCCTCGATCACGCCCGGGAGAGTGAGCTGGTCCAGCGCCCCCAGGACCTGGGCCACCGGGGCGAGGTTCGGGTCCGCCAGCTGCGCGGCCACCGCCGGCTCCAGCGCCTCCATCAGGCTCCGCGGATCCAGGAAGACGTTCGGCGTCTCCACCGCCAGGGGCCCCACGAAGCCCTCCGTCCTCGTCTGATAGAGGTCGGCCGAGACCACCAGGTCATCGGAGAGGATCCCCTTGTAACCTACCTCCAGGGTCTGGGTGATGGTCGACTCGATGCCGGGCACGTCCGCGGCCCCGGCCACCGGATCGAAGCCCTGGCTCGCCAGGTTCAGCCGGCCCAGGCTGTTGGTCAGGCCGGGGAGCTGCTCCGGAATGAGGGACGGCAGGACCGCCAGGACCGCCGCCGCCTGCTCCTGGGCCACGGTCTGGGCGGTCTCGGCGTCCATGCCCTGCGCCACCAGCATCGGGGCGATCAGGCCCGGAGCCAGGAGCTGCAGGGCGGGAGTGAGCTCGGTGAGGACGGCGCTGCGGCCGATGTTCCACTGCACGTTGGTGGCCACCGGATCGTCGAGGGCGATGTAGCCGTCGCCGTCGATCGAGTATCCCGGGTCGCCCGGGCTGAGGCCCATCAATTGAAGGGTGCCGTGAATGGTCGGCTGGAAGGAGGAGCGGTACATCGCCCTTCCGTCGGCGCCCCGGCGGAAGGTGAAGCCGCTCTCGTGTCCGCTGCGGTAGGTCCCATGGGCGCGCACGTCCACGTTGGGGTTGTAGCCCAGCACGGGCTGGAAGGCCTCCAGCGGCTCGAAGACCCGCGGCTGGGCGAGCAGGTCCAGGTACAGGTTGTTGGTGGAGGGCGTGGAGAAGGCGCGGTTCCAGGTGAGCCGGAAGGACTGCGTCTCCTGCGGCTTGTAGACGAGGCCGGCCCGCGGCGAGATCTCGGCCTCGTCGAGACGGGTGTGACTGTCGTGGCGCAGCGACAGCACGAGGTCGAGCTGCGGGGTGAGCCCGGTCTCGCTCTGCAGGTAGACGCCGATCTCGTCGATGGCGTCGTCCTCCTCGTTGGCGCCGGTGATCGTGCCCTCCGTGTGGGGGCGCGTGAACTGGGCGTCCAGGCCGTAGGTGAAGCGCTGGCGGCCGCCGAGCCCGTAGGCGTGCTGCACCTGGAAGACATCCAGGGTCGACCGGTCGACGATCGGCTCGCCCGTGCGCAGCAGGTAGGTGTCGTTGGCGTCGCTCTGGTTGCGGTAGTACTGGACGAACAGGTCGCCGTAGAGGGCACGGATCTGGTGGAAGTTGTAGGTCCAGGCCTTGGCCTGGCCGGCGCCGGCGCCGGTCTGCTCGACATGGGTGCCCTGGTTGTAGCCGAAGGTGTAGATGGCCGTCAGGTCGTCGGTGGGCCGCACGTCGAGCCGAACCTCGGCGCTGCGGCGCTCGACCTGATCCTCCCGGGCCCCGATCAACAGACTCTCCGGGTCGGCGCCGGCGGCGATCGCCCTGGCTCGCGTATCGACCTCTACGGCATCCACGAAGGCCCAGTCGGTGCCGGTGTAGTACTGGGCGGAGATCTTGTAGGCCAGATGCGGGTTGACGACACCGGCGTGGCGCACCGAGCCGCTGGCCAGGGAGCGCTCGCCGCCGCCGATGGAGACCGCGGTGCCGGCGGAGCTGAAGGGCGAGCGGGTGATGATGTGCATGACCCCGTTGGCGCTGTTCGGACCGTAGAGGGCCGACCCGGGGCCGAGGACGACCTCGATGCGCTCGATGTCCTGGTTGGTGACGGGGATGAAGTTCTGGGCGTTGAGCCGCAGCGACGGGACGCGGGCGATGCGGTTGTCCGTCAGCGTCAGCAGGGCGCCGGAGAAGACGTTGTTGAAGCCCCGGGCCACGACGTTGCTCTGCACGAGCCCGGTCTTGGCGAAGTCGACGCCTGGCTGGTCCCGCACGTGCTCGGAGACGCTGAGGGCCGGGCGGGACTGGATCTCGGCGGCCTCGACGATGGAGATCGACGCCGGCGCGTCGAGGGCTTTCTCCCGGCGCCGCGAGGCCGAGACCACGCTCTGCTCGAGGTCGATGACCGCGGCCTCGAGCTCGAAGTCGAGGGTTGTGCCCGCGGGATCGACGCGCACCCGGGACTTCATCGTGCGGAAGCCGATGTGGGTGGCGCTGACCTGGTACATGCCGGCCGGCAGGGTGAGGGAATACCCCCCCTCGCCGCTGGAGACGGCGCCGCGGGGCTCTTCGAGGCCGCCGCCGGTGACGACCACGTTGACCCCCGGCAGCGGCGATCCGTCGCTGTCGGTGATCGTGCCCTTCAGGTCCGCGGCGCCGGCGGCGACGGACCAGGCGGACATGGTGAGG
Organism: uncultured Gemmatimonadaceae bacterium; assembly: GCA_964512165.1. Classification (GTDB taxonomy): domain Bacteria; phylum Latescibacterota; class UBA2968; order UBA8231; family UBA8231; genus UBA8231. The sequence continues at coordinate 5,908 of CAZEHQ010000097.1, forward strand.
GCGGCCAGAACGGCCAGTGCTGTACGGCTCATGGGATCCTCCCTGGTGATGCTGCAGCGAAGCGCCCGCGCTTCGCGCGGTTCCTTCGGACAGCCCGGTATTATAAGCAATGGAGTCGCCTTCCACAGACGCCTTGCCGGGGTACCGCCACCGCCTTAAGATCGCTCGAAACCTCCCTCAGGAATCTCCGGACCATGACCCCACCTCTGAAGCTCGCCCTCATCGGCTGCGGCGCCATCTCCCGGTACCATCTTGACGGCATCGCCGAGGGCAGCGGCCGCATCGAGGTCACCGCCGCCGTCGACACCGATGCGGCCAGGGCCGAGGCCGTCGCCGCCGAGACCGGCGCCGCGGTCTTCACCTCCCTCGACGACGCCCTCGAGGCGGGCGGCTTCGACGCCGTCGACATCCTGCTGCCCCACGACCTGCACGAGTGGGCGGCCACCGCCTGCCTGGCCGCCGGCCGGCACGTGCTGCTCGAGAAGCCCATGGCCCCCACCCTCGACGCCTGCGACCGCATCCTCGAGGCCGCCGCCCGCGCCGGCACCGCCTTCATGGTCGCCGAGAACGCCCAGTACTGGCCCGAGATCGTGCGCGCCGCCGAGCTCGTCGAGGAGGGCGCCATCGGCGAGGTGGTCACCGCCCGCGCCGCCTTCGTCTGCGAGTTCGACACCTACTGGTTCCCCGACGCCAGGGCCTGGCGCCTCGACCGCGGCCGCACGGGAGGGGGCATCGTCATCGACGGCGGCTCCCACTGGATGCGGCCCCTGCGCATGTGGCTCGGCGAGATCGACGAGGTCATGGCCGTCCTCGGCCATCCCCTGCGGAGCATGCAGGGCGAGTCCCTGTGCCGCGCCCTCTTCCGCTTCCGCTCCGGCGTCGTGGCCGGCTTCGACGCCCTCATGCTCGACACCGTCCTCGGCCCCGACCCGTGGTGGCGGATCACCGGCACCAGGGGCGAGATCCTGATCGACGGCGCCTTCGAGGGCGGCATCCGCCTCTTCGACGCCGACAACCGGCAGGGCCGGCCGGTCATGGAGCCGGCCGGCTACCCCAGGTCCTTCGGCCCCCAGCTGGAGGACTTCGCCCGCGTCGTCCTCGACGGCGCCGAGCCGGCGGCCCCGGCCGAGCACTCCCTGGGCGAGCTGCGCACGGCCCTGGCCCTGTACCGGTCGGGGGCCAGCGGCGCCTGGGAGAAGGTTTGGGACTGACCGCCGCCCCCCGGGGCGGGCGGGACCTGCTTGCGCCCCTGCCGGGGCCCGGTACATTCCGAACGGACCGCGGCGGGGTGTCCCCCCTCCGCGCGCCCCCCGAGACCACACCACCCCCAACCCAGATCTGAGAGAATGGCCAAGAGCAAGCGCCACCCGTCCGTCAAGTACGTGTACCAGTTCGGTACCGCCCGCACCGAGGGCGACGCCACCCAGCGGGAGCTCCTCGGCGGCAAGGGCGCCAACCTGGCGGAGATGTCCCGCCTGAAGCTGCCCGTGCCCGCCGGATTCACCATCAGCACCGAGGTCTGCACCTGGTACTACGACCACGGCGGCGAGTACCCCGCCGAGCTGCAGACGCAGATCGACGCCGCCGTGGCCGCCGTGGAGGAGACCATGGGCGGCCGCTTCGGCGACCCCTCGAACCCGCTCCTGCTGTCGGTGCGCTCCGGGGCCCGCGTCTCGATGCCGGGGATGATGGATACCGTCCTCAACCTGGGCATCAACGACCGCATCGTGGCCGGTCTCATCGAGCGCTCCGGCGATGCCCGGTTCGCGTACGACGTGTACCGCCGCTTCGTGCAGATGTACGGCGACGTCGTGATGGGCCTGCGCGCCGAAGACCAGGAAACCAATCCCTTCGAGGCGTTGCTCGAGAAGAAGAAGGAGGCGCGGGGAGTCGAGCTGGACAGCGAGCTCTCCGCTGCCGACCTCGAGGAGCTGGTGGGGGAGTTCAAGGCCCTCATCGGGCGCCGGCTGAAGCGCCCCTTCCCCGAGGACCCCGCCGAGCAGCTCCAGGGTGCCGTCGGCGCCGTCTTCGAGTCCTGGAACGGCAACCGGGCGATCCGCTACCGCGAGCTGGAGGGCATCCCTCACGACTGGGGTACGGCGGTCAACGTGCAGTCCATGGTCTACGGCAACATGGGCGCC
>CAZEHQ010000097.1:8089-15187 GCA_964512165.1 uncultured Gemmatimonadaceae bacterium
GGTACAGCCCAAGGCCTATCGGCAGTTCGGGAGGATCTGCCGCAAGCTCGAGCGCCACTACCGGGACATGCAGGACCTGGAGTTCACGGTCCAGAACGGCCGCCTGTGGATGCTGCAGACCCGCGCCGGCAAGCGGACCACCGCGGCGGCGGTGAAGATCGCCGTCGACATGGCCAACGAGCGGCTGATCTCGCGGAAGGAGGCCCTGAAGCGCGTCCCTCCCGACGACCTCGATCAGCTCCTGCACCCCATCTTCGATGAAACCGCCAAGAGGACCGTCATCGGCCAGGGCCTGCCCGCCTCGCCCGGCGCGGCCACCGGGGTGGTGGTCTTTCAGCCAGACGAGGCCGAGGCACGGAAGGCAGAGGGCCAACAGGTCATCCTGGTACGGCTCGAGACCTCCCCCGAGGACATCGGAGGCATGGACGCGGCCGAGGGCATTCTCACCGCTCGCGGAGGCAAGAGTTCGCACGCCGCGCTCGTGGCCCGGGGAATGGGCAAGTGCTGCGTGGCCGGCTGCGAGAGCCTGGCCATCGACTACCGGCGCGAACAGTTCACGGCCGGTGACCGCACCGTCCGGAAGGGCGACTGGATCTCCATCGACGGCTCCACGGGCGAGGTCATGCTGGGCGAGGTGCCCACCCGTGAAGCCCCGCTGCTCAAGGCACTCCTGGGCGAAGCGGACACCCAGGAGGCCCTCGAGCTGTTGCGCTACTTCAACACCTTCATGGGTTGGGCCGACCGCGCCCGCAAGCTCGCGGTGCGCACCAACGCCGAGGCCCCCCACGACTCGAAGGTGGCCCGCCTCTTCGGCGCCGAGGGCATCGGCCTGTGCCGCACCGAGCACATGTTCTTCGAGGGCGACCGCATCGACGCCGTGCGCGAGATGATCCTGGCCGCCGACGAGGCCGGACGGCGGGACGCCCTGCGCAAACTCAAGCCCATGCAGCGCAAGGACTTCGAAGGCATCTTCAAGGCCATGGACGGGCTCCCGGTGACGATCCGGCTCCTCGACCCGCCGCTGCACGAGTTCCTCCCCCACGAGGCCCCGCAGCAGCGTGAGATGGCCCGCCAGATGGGTGTCTCCGTGGCTCGGATCCGGAGGATCATCGCCTCCCTCCACGAGTTCAACCCCATGCTCGGCCACCGCGGCTGCCGCCTCGGGATCACCTATCCCGAGATCTACGAGATGCAGGTGGAGGCGATCATCGAGGCCGCCCTGAACGTGGGCAAGCGCGGCGTCGAGGCCCTGCCCGAGATCATGATCCCCCTCGTGGGCACGGTGGCGGAGCTCGCCGAGCTGAAGGGCATGACCGACGAGGTCGCCGCCCGGATCATGCGCCGGCGCAAGGCCGAGGTGCCCTATCTCGTGGGCACCATGATCGAGGTGCCGAGGGCGGCGCTGGTGGCCGACCAGATCGCCCGCGAGGCCGAGTTCTTCAGCTTCGGGACCAACGACCTGACGCAGATGACCTTCGGCTACAGCCGCGACGACGCCGGCAAGTTCCTGCCCCACTACGTCGAGCAGGGCATCCTGCCGGCCGATCCGTTCCAGTCGCTGGACCGGGAGGGCACGGGCAAGCTCCTCGAGATCGGCACGGCCGAGGGCCGGCGCACCCGCAAGGACCTCAAGGTCGGCATCTGCGGCGAGCACGGCGGCGACCCCTCGTCGGTGGCCTTTTGCCACGGCGTCGGACTCGACTACGTTTCCTGCTCCCCCTTCCGGGTGCCGATCGCGCGCCTGGCCGCGGCCCAGGCGGCGCTGTCCTGACCGTATGCGGAGATGAGCCGGATCACCGAGGAGGCGCCGGGCGCCGTTTCCAGGGAGCAACCCGGCGGGCAGCCGGCGCCGCGAGCGGCGATCATGGCCGTGGCCAATCAGAAGGGCGGCGTCGGCAAGACGACGACCGCCGTCAACCTCGCCGCCTGCCTGGCGGTGGCCGAGAAGCCCACTCTGCTGGTCGACATGGACCCCCAGTCCAACGCCACCAGCGGCTGCGGCTTCGAGGCCGGCGAGGTGGATGAGGCCAACATCTACCACGCCCTCCTCGGCCACGCCTCCCTCACCGACGTCTGCCGCCAGACCCGCATCCCCCTCCTCACCCTGGCGCCGTCCCACGTCAACCTCGCCGGAGCCGAGGTCGAGCTGGTCAACATGATCGCCCGCGAGCAGAAGCTGCAGAACATCCTCGCCGAGGTGGCCGACGACTACGAGTACATCATCCTCGACTGCCCTCCCTCCCTCGGCCAGCTGACCCTCAACTCCCTGACCGCCGCCGACTCGGTGCTGATTCCCATCCAGTGCGAGTACTACGCCCTCGAGGGGCTCGGCAAGCTGCTGAACACGATCCGCCTGATCCAGCGCCACCTCAACCGCGAGCTGCAGATCGCCGGCGTGCTGCTCACCATGTTCGACCAGCGCCTCAACCTCTCCCGCCAGGTCGCCGACGAGGTGCGCTCCTACTTCGGCAGCAAGGTCTTCAAGACCGAGATCACCCGGAACGTCCGCCTCGCCGAGGCCCCGGGCCACGGCCAGCCGATCGTGCTCTACGACATCGTCTCCACCGGCGCCCAGAACTACATGAGCCTCGCCGGCGAGATCATCCAGCATGGGTAAGCGCCGCCGCGAGGTGCTCGGCAAGGGCATCCACGCCCTGATCACCGAGTACCCGGAGAGCGACGACGGCCCGCAGGCGCAGGTCGTCGAGCTGCCCGTGGGCGACATCGAGCCCAACCCGCACCAGCCGCGCCTCGACTTCGACGACCAGGGACTGCGCGAGCTCGCCGACTCGATCCGCGAAAAGGGCATCATCCAGCCCCTGGCCGTGAACCGCACCTCGGCCAGCAGCTACCACCTCATCCTCGGGGAGCGCCGCCTGCGCGCCGCCCGCCTCGCCGGACTGGAGACGGTGCCCGCCATCGTCCACCGGATCGAGTCGCCCCAGGAGCTGATGGAGCTGGCCCTGGTCGAGAACATCCAGCGCGAGGACCTGAACCCCATCGAGGAGGCCGAGGCCTACCGCGCCCTCATGAGCACCTGCATGCTGACACAGGAGCAGATCGCCGCCCGCGTCGGCAAGGACCGCTCCACCGTGGCCAACGCCCTGCGCCTGCTGCGCCTGCCCGAGGAGGTGCAGGAGATGCTGCGCGCCGGCGAGCTGCAGATGGGCCACGCCCGCACCCTGGTCAGCCTCGACGAGAAGACCGCCCTCGACCTCGGCCGCCGCTGCGCCGCCGAGAGCATGTCCGTGCGCGATCTCGAGCGCGCCGTGCGCGGCCTCGGCAAGGGCCGCAAGCGCCGCCCAAAGGAGGAGAGGCCCGTCGGGGGGGCCGCCGACGCCGTCGTGGCCGACTTCGAGTCACGGCTGCGGCAGCGTTTCGCCACGGCCATCGCCATCCGCCGCCGCCGCGGCAAGGGAAGCATCGAGATCGAGTTCTACGGCGACGACGACCTCGAGCGCCTCCTGGGGCTGCTTCTCCCGGAATGAACGGGCCCCGGCGTTCCCCGCCCGTCGCCGTGGTCCTGGCCGCGGTGCTGGGCGCCGGCTCCTGCTCGGTCTTCCACCAGGATCCGCCCAACGTCCCCCCCGTGGTCCAGCTGACCGAGGCCGACACCACCCAGGTGAAGCGCGGCGGACGGGTCTCCCTGCGGGTGGGCGCCTCCGACGAGGACGACGACCCCCTCACCTACCTGTGGCACGCCGAGGCCGGGACCTTCACCGACTCCACCGGGAACGTCACCGACTGGATCGCGCCGAAGGCGATCGAGGGGCCCTCCGAGGTCTTCCTGCTCACGGTGGACATCCAGGACGGCGACCTGGAGACCGAGGACCCCAGGGAGAGCTTCGAGATCGAGGTCGTGCAGAGGCCCCCGGCGCTGCGGTCCGCTCCCGGAGACGGCACGATCACCACCCGCGACACGGTGGTCCTCGCCGCCCGGGGCGTCGACCCGGACGGCGACGATCTCACCTACCTGTGGCGGTTCCGCGCCGGGACCCCCACCTGGGCCGATTACACCGGAGTCCGCCTCCTGGACGAGGCCGGGCAGGAGCTGGCCATGGTGCTCTCCCTCGGCGTGGGGGTCCACGAGGCCGACGAGGAGGGGGCGGCGTCGATCCGCCAGCACCGCTCGGCGGCGGAGGAGGACTCGTCGCGCGTGCGGTTCATCCCCCTCGCCGCGGGCCGGCACGAGATCGAGATCGCCGTGACCGACGCCATCGAATCCCCCTCCGACACGGTCTCCGCCCGGTTCGCGCTGGTGGTCGAGGCAGCGGGGAATCCGTAAGGACCGCCGTGGAGGCAGCCCAGCTCAGAGCCCTGCTCGACCAGGTCGCCGGCGGCGCGACGAGCCCGGAGCAGGCCCTTCAGCGCCTGCGCAACCTGCCCTTCGAGGACCTCGGCTTCGCCCGCGTCGACCACCACCGCGCCCTGCGCCGCGGCTATCCCGAGACGATCTTCTGCGAGGGCAAGACCCCCCAGCAGACGGTGGCCATCGCCGGGCGCCTGGCGGCGGCCGGGTCCCTGGTGCTGGCCACCCGGGCCGAGCCCGCCACCGCCCGGGCCCTGGCCGAGCGCTTTCCCGCGGCCGAGCACGACGAGGAGGCGCGCACGGTGGTCATCCGCCCGGAGGACGCACCCTCCCCGGCGCCCGCCGGGCTCGTCCTCGTCCTGTCGGCCGGCACCTCCGACGTGCCCGTGGCCCGCGAGGCCCTGGTCACGGCCCGGACCATGGGCGCCCGCGCCGAGGGCATCTTCGACGTGGGGGTGGCCGGCATCCACCGGCTCCTGGCCTGCCGCGAGCGCCTGCTCGAGGCCCGGGCGATCGTCGTCGCCGCCGGCATGGAGGGCGCCCTGGCCAGCGTCGTCGGCGGTCTGGTGGAGGCTCCCGTCATCGCCGTGCCCACGAGCGTGGGCTACGGGGCCAGCTTCGGCGGCCTGGCGGCGCTGCTGACCATGCTCAACTCCTGCGCCCCGGGGGTGATGGTGGTCAACATCGACAACGGCTACGGCGCCGGGTACGCGGCGGCGGTGATCAACGCCCGTTCCGCCGGGCCGGACGCCGCCGCGGAGTAGCCTTTGGCCGGCGACACGGCTGCCGCCGTCCTCGTGGGCGGGCGCAGCCGGCGCATGGAGGGCCGCGCCAAGGCGGCCCTGCCCCTCGGCGGCCGCACCGTCCTCGAGCTGATCCTGGCCCAGGCCGACGGCCTCGGCTGTCCCGTGCAACTGGTGGCCGGTCGCGAGGCGGCGGCCGACGGCGGCGAGCTGGCGCGGTTGCTGGAGCGGCTCGGCCGGCCCGTGGTCCGCGACCTCCACGCCGACGCCGGACCCCTCGGAGGCCTCGAGGCCGCCTTCGCCGCCACCGGGGCCGGCCGCGTGCTGCTGCTGGCCTGCGACCTCCCCTTCCTCACCCTGCCCTTCCTCTCCTGGCTGGTCTCGCAGGCCGCGGAAGCCTCCGCCGTGGTCCCCGCCGAGGAGGACGGCCGCTGCCATCCCCTGTGCGCGGTCTACCCGGCCTCCTGCCGCGGGGAGTTGCGGGAGCGCATCGAGGCCCGCCGGCTGCGGGCCCACGACTTCGTCCGCGCCATCGGCGCCCGGCTCCTGCCCCGGCCCCTCTGGCAGCGCTTCGACGAGGACGGCCGGCTGCTGGCCAACCTCAACGAGCCGGCGGACTACCGCCGGGCCCTGCGGTGGCTGGAGGAGGCCGGCGGCTGAGGCCGGCCCTGGCGCCCGCGGGCGCAGGCGCTAAAGGCTGTGGTCGACGATGGAGAGCAGGAACAGCAGCGGCAGGTAGAGCACGGAGGCCCGCAGCAGGCGGCGGGCGTCGCCGGTGGTCCGCGACCGCGCCAGGGTCACCCCGGGGGCGAGGAGCAGCAGACCGAGGACCAGGGCCCCCGCCCCGTAGAGCATCCCCGACATGCCCAGCGCCGCGGGCAGCACCGAGAAGGCCAGCAGCATCAGGCTGAAGGCCAGGACGTGGCGGCAGGTGCGGTCGCCGCGCTCCTCCAGCACCGGGAGCATGCGGAAGCCGCCGCGCCGGTAGTCGTCGCGGAAGATCCAGGCGATGGCGTAGAAGTGGGGGTGCTGCCAGGCGAAGAGGATGGCGAAGAGCACCCAGGCGCCGGCGTCGAGGCCGCCCGTGGCCGCCGCCCAGCCGCCGACGGGGGGCAGGGCCCCGGGGATGCTGCCGAGGGAGGTGTTGAGCCAGGTGAGCCGCTTCAGCGGCGTGTAGACGACCACGTAGAGGAAGGCCGTCAGCAGGCCCAGCCAGGCGGTGAGCAGGTTCACGCCGAGGACGAGGACGATCTGCCCGCCGAGGATCAGGAGGAAGCCGAGGGACAGGGCCGTCGACGGCTGCAGGTCGCCGGCGGGCAGGGGCCGGGAGCGGGTGCGCCGCATGAGGGCGTCCACGTCGCGCTCGAGGTAGTGGTTGAGGACCCCGGAGCCGGAGGCGGTGAGAGCGGTGCCGAGCAGGGTCAGGGCGAGGAGGCCCAGGCCGGCCTCACCCTGGCCGCCGAGGTGGAACCCGAGGGCGGCGGCCACCAGGACCATGGCCACGATGCGCGGCTTGGTGAGCTCGAAGCAGGCTTGCAGGAGGGTCATCGCCGACAGAAGATGACCGTTCTCGCCGATCCCCTCAAATCAGCGGCACAGGTAGTCGACGCAGGTGGCGGCGTGGACCTTCAGCACCTGCCCGAACTCCGGCTCGAGGATGTACTCGTCGGGGACGGCGATGTTCTCCAGGTCCGTTCCGTAGATCGCCGCCGGGATGCCCCGCTGCCACCAGAACCGGGTGTCCGTCGAGCCGTAGCTGGTGTTGATCTCGATCTCGCGCCCGGTGACGGCGCCGGCGTTGGCGGCCACGGCGCGCACGATTTCCTCGTCGGGGGACGAGTACGCCGCCTCCAGGCAGTCCGTCCACTCGAGGCCGATCTCGCCGCGGTCGAGGCCGGTGCCGGCCAGGATTTCCTCCACCTTCTCCTGCAGGTCCCGCGTCGACACGCCGATGGGGGTGCGGAAGTCGACCTCCATGCGGCAGGCCGTGGGGATGGTGTTGCTCTGCACGCCGCCCTGGATCACGCCCACGTTGACCGTGGTCGA
>CAZEHQ010000098.1:0-15005 GCA_964512165.1 uncultured Gemmatimonadaceae bacterium
GAGAGCTGGGCCAGGGGGAAGACGAGGCGCTCGTGCTCGACCCACTGCTTGCGCAGGATGACCATGGCGCACACGAGGACGAGCCAGAACCCCGCGAAGTAGGAGAACCAGCGCAGCAGGGGGGGCGCCCAGACGTCGAGGGGGATCCCCGTGCCGCTGCGGCTGCCCTCGTAGAACTCCTTCACCGCCGTCGGGTTGTAGACCACCATCCAGTCCGACAACAGCGGATGGATCAGGGTCGCCCACTCGTTCTCCGGCGTGGCGTAGTAGAAGGTCCCCGTGATCATGGGCAGCAGCATGCCCGTGACCCCGCGGGTGGGGATGGCGGTGGCCACGGCCATCATGATGAAGACCGTCACCAGCTCGGCGCGGCTCAGGGCCCAGGTGCGGCGCACGGCCCCGAGCACGACCTGCACCGTGAGGAGCAGGACGAAGAGCAGGAAGAACGCCGCCGGCGTGCACGAGCTGAGCCCCAGGCGCGTCCCCTGCACCACCATGCTGCCGTAGGGGATGCCCACGGCGATGACCGCGCACATGACGGCCCCCACCAGCAGCCCTCGGAGGGTTACCGGCTGGCGCGCGGTCTCGGCGGCGGTGGTCGAGGGCATGGCGCTGGCTCGGGCGCGCTCAGGCGGGCGGGGACTCCAGCAGGCTCTGCCCGTAGGTGAAGACCAGCGGCGTGCCGCCGGTGTGCACGAAGACGACGTCGGCCTCCTCCGGCCAGCGGCCGCCGCGGATCTCGGCCAGCAGGCCGGTGAAGGCCTTGCCCGTGTAGGTGGGATCGACGAGGACCCCCTCGGTGCGGGCCAGCAGACCGATCGCCTCGCGGGTGGGGTCGTCGAGGTGGCCGAACCCGGGCCCGACCCAGCGGTCGTCCACGCGGATGCCGTCGGCCGACGGCGGCGGGTTGCAGCTCAGACCGAGGCGGTCGATCGTCTCGGCCGCCCTCGCCACGACCGGCTCGGCGGCCGACGCGGGGTCGGCCAGGTGGCTCTGGGGGGTGCCGATGAAGGGGGTCGGCCGGCCCAGCAGCCGGAAGCCCGCCACCAGTCCGGCGAGACTGTTGCCGCCGGAGCCGACGAAGACCTCCGCCGGCTCGAGACCGGCGGCGTCGCACTGGGCGGCCAGCTCCAGGGCGCACTGCACGTAGGCGACGCGGGACAGGACCGCGGAGACCCCCGTGAAGGGCGACCGGCCCCGGCGCCGAAGGCGCTCCATCTCCTCCTCGATCACCGATCCGACTCCCTCCGGCGGGGCCAGCCGCACCCGGGCGCCGAAGAGCTGCTGCAGCAGGTAGTTGCCGGTCACCGGCTCGGTGAGCCCCATGGGGGTGTCGCTCCGCCGCAGGACGACCACCGCCTCCAGCCCCAGGCGGGCGGCGGCGGCGGCGAACTGCCGGCAGTGGTTGGAGTGGACCACGGCGCTGAGCACCACGGCGTCGGCGCCCTGCTCCATCGCCTCGGCGAGAGTGAACTCGAGGTAGCGCGACTTGTTGCCGCCGAAGGCGAGCCCCGTCAGGTCGTCGCGCTTCACCCAGACCCGGGGGCCGCCGACGACCTCCCGCAGGCGGTCCAGCGGCTGCAGGGGGGTGGGCAGGTGCAGCAGCCGCCGGCGGGGGCAGCGGTCGATGGCGGCCTGGATCTCTTCTGAGCGCATGGGGCGGTTCCTCTGGGTGAATGCCCTTGCAGGGCGCCGGCCTCGGGGCGGCGGCGGCACAATTACGGTCTTTGCCCGCCCCCGGTCACGGAGGGCGAACTCGCCGCGGGCGGGGCGGCCGGCGGAGAGCTGCTACCGGCGCCAGGCGGCGGGCAGGGTCTCCCGCCAGTCGGGGAAGGAGCGGCCGTTCAGGTCCCACACCACCTCGCCGGCGCGCAGGGTCATCTGACATTGCAGGCGGTGGCTCCCGGGCCGGGTGCTGCGGGTGCTGTCGACGAAGCGGAACCGGCCGGGGACCAGCTCGAGGACGGCGATGTCGGCCTCGGCGCCCACGCCCAGGTGTCCCAGCTCGGGGCGGCCGATGACCTGCGCCGGGCGCCAAGTGGAGCGGTGCACGACCTCCCGCAGAGGCATCCCCAGGGCCAGCATCTTCGACATGGTCACGTCCATGGTGGCGTTCGACAGCAGGCGGCTGCGGCGGTGCAGGTCGGTGCTGATCGTGTCGGGCGGGAAGCCCTGCTCCATGGCCGGCACCGCCAAGTGCCAGTAGAAGCTCTGGTTGCCGTGGCCCAGGTCCAAGACGACGCCGCGCTCGCGGGCGGCCCACAGGTAGTCGGAGATCGTCTCCCGGAAGCGCTCGAAGTCCTTGAAGCCGCTGCTGCCGGTGTCGACGGTGGTGACGCCGCAACTCAGGCAGTACGGGTCGGGGAACAACCAGGCGTTGAAGCGCCGAAGGCGTGGAGGTGGATGTCGATCAACCCCGGCGTGACGTAGAGGCCGGGCACGTCGAGGCACCGGGCGGTGCCGGCGCCCAGGCCGGGCCCACGGCGGCGATGCGGCCGTCGCGGAGGGCCACGTCCATGGGGCCGTCAACTCCGTTGCGCGGGTCGATGACGTGGCCGCCCCCGAGGACGAAGTCGAAGGTGTTGGGCATCAGGATCCCTTGTCGATGGATGCCGCGAGTTGGCGGACGTCTGTTTGATCACCTTGCCGCATCGGGTGATTTTGTACGGCGAAGCAGTTCGATGAGGAGACGGGAGAAACGATGGGTCTGATAGTCGCTGAAGTCTATGATGCGCTGTACTGAGGTGGGAACGTCCGAGAAGGGCGAAGGCCGCTGCGGGGGCGATACCCCTCGCCGAAGGGCTTGCCACCAAAGAGGACCTGGACGAGCTCAAGGCAGCCTTTGACGAGCGCTTCGCCAAGATCGAGCGCGACTTGGGCCCTGCTCAAGTTCGGTACGGCCCCATCATTCTGTCGCTGCTGCTCAAGATCGCGCTCTTCTGAGAGAGCTACTCCCAGTGCAGCTTTCAGCACCACGGTTGCCCCGTTGGAACGGGTGGCTCAGGAGGCAAACTCGAAGCTTCTCTTGTGTTCTTTGTAACACTTCGAGCACAAGGGCTTGAGCAGCGTCGCCTGGAAGGCGTCCCCGCAAATGTGGCAATACTTCTCTGTGTACTCCGGGTTCTTGTAGCGGTTCCATGAGCGGAAGTGTTGGTCACAATAGGGCTGCACTGGGTTTGCCGTCAGGTCGACTCTACACCTGATACAGAATCCCTGCTCCGGAACTCTTCCTGGCATCTTAGGCATCCTTGGCTCCGCACCCGTAACAAGAGGCACCTCCTCGCTCCCGTTCAAGATTCGCATCGCATCCTCATGAATGTCGTCGTATAGCTCCCGATCGTGCTTTCGAGAAACGAGTATTCCCATTTCATCGTTATTCTGCTGGGAGAACTCATAGAGATTCATTGAGGTCAACAGTGCCTCGGCTTCGTTCAGATAGCATTTCGCATGGAGGTTCTTTCGAAAGTGGATCTCTATGGAAGAGGGTGAAGCGAGCCAGGTGCGTACTTCCGGCTGGTCGATCTCTTTTCCGTAAACTATTCGGATTCTCTTCTGGTCTCTTTCTGTCTCGCCCAAAATGAAGTTCTTGACGCGATCGAGCGTGCCTTCCTCTTCACCGAGGAACTCCCGGGCCTTATTCTCAAGGGATTCCCTGATGCGATCGTTGACCTTGAGGTACGGACTGATGAGCACCAGCTCCTCCGTGGCGTCCTTGATGATATTCTCAAGCCTCTCCGACACGGCTGCTGTAGTAAGGAAGTCTGCCATTTCTATCTCCCTTGCGATTCAATGCAACAAAGTGGTGAACTGCTTCCTCGCGCAGGTTTTCCACATCGCGGATTGCGGCTGCCCTTCACGGCCGTGGAGGACCGCCAACGCGCCTATGGAGAGCAGAGATACTGGAGTAGAATGACCCATCTTGGGGGCCTGTCAAGGCGGATCCATGAGCCCCTCGGCCCGAATCAAGGCAGGATCGAGGTTGCCCCACCGAGCAAGCAGCTTCTTGTACAGCTCCTCGGCCTCCTCGCGGCGACCTTGATCAATGTAGTCGTGCAGCGCCCGCAGCGCGCGCGTCCCTTCCTCGTCGCGATCGTCGGTGTTCATGTGCTCGCGGAGGATCGCGTTCGTGTCTCTCCCCTCCACGAACACGGGGTATTCCTGAAGCTGCCCGTCGACGAGCCGGCGCGCCTGGCGGTTTTCCGCGCTACTCAATACCTGCGGCGAATGCGTGGTGATGATGAACTGCAGCCGCGGGAACGCCTCGCGAAGGCGCGGCAGCGCCACGCGCTGCCAACGTGGGTGGAGATGGAGGTCGAGCACGTCGATGAGCACCACGCCCTCCACTCGCGCGGGTGCCTCGGCGCCGTCGATCTCGTTGAGCATCACCGCGCGGCGGGCGATGTCGGCGATCAGAGCGATGAACCCGTGGTAACCGTCGGACAGCGCGGACCACGGGGCGATGTGCCCATCTACAAAGCAGACCATGGGACTTCCCGCCACCGGGTCGTACCATGCGCTCTTGGCGCCGGGAGTTGCTTCGACAGCTGCCTGCAACACGGACTTGTGGAACAGCCGCTCCGGTTCTTCCCGCTGCCTCCGGCCTGCGTCTCCGAGCATCTCGTCCTGCAGCCACTGGAGCAGCGGGGCTTCATCGAGGCCCGGGTCGAGCGCGGAGGCGTAGGCTTCCCCGCGATCCCATGTGAACTCGACCTTGCGACGGCGATCATGGACGCGCCCCAGGCGACCGGTGCCGTACCACGCGAATAGCGGCCACCTCACTCCGGGGACGCGAACTCGCTCGACGGCTTCGAGAATCGCCCGGTGTTCGTTCCTGGTGCGTCCAAGGGCGGGTTGAATGGCCGTCGACCACGCCACGGATTCCGAGTCACCCGCGGCGGCGGTCCAGGAGAGTTTGCATAGACCGAGCGGCACGCGTCGCCCTTGCTCGTTGACGGTGCGCATCGTGGGATCGCGCCGCGCGTCGAGCTTCAGGGTTTTCGGCGCCCCCCTCTGGAACACGGCAAGGCCCAAGGCGAGAGCCGTGAGCAACGCGGTCTTTCCGCCGCCGTTCTCGGCGAAGAGCACCGTGGTGTCTTCTTCGAGTGAGAGCTTCAGATCTTCGAAGCAGCGGTAGTTCTCGAGGCGGATCTCTCGAAGTCGGAAGCGGCTCATGCTCCGTCGATCGATGCCGAGAGCCGCCGGACGTTGTCCAGGGTGCGGCGCAGGGCGTCTTCCGGTCCCCGGGGAGAGGAGCCCGCGCTCTTGATAGAGAGCCAGCCGTCGTAGCCCCCCTCCCGCAGGATGCGCAGGCAGGCGCCGTGGTCGACCTCGCCCTCGCCGAAGACGGCCGCTTCCCAGGGGCTCAGCCGCCCCTCGGCGGCGAACTCGTCCGCCACGGCCGCCGAATCCCGCGGGCGCCAGTCTCCCAGGCGCACCAGCGTCACCCGTCCCCGCAGCCGCCGTGCCGCGGCCACGGGGTCCTCGCCCTCGTAGTAGAGGTAGTTGCCCGGGTCGAGGCAGGCGCCGGCGTTGGCGGCGCCCGCCAGCCGCACGACCCACTCCTGGTGCCAGCTGGTGCAGGCGAAGGAGCCGTGGTTGAGGAGGGCCACCTGCACCTCCCGCTCGCCGGCGTACTCGGCCAGCTCCCGCATCTGCCGGACGAGGGGTGCCGCGGCGGCGGAGAAGGGCAGGCCGCCGTCGGCCGGGTCCCGTCCGGCGGGCAGGGGCTGGGTATCGATGGCGGCGAAGGTCACACAGCGGGCGCCCACGGCGGCGGCCGCGTCGACCTGTCGCCGGAGGGTGGCCATGGCCTCCGCCGCGCGCCCGTCGTGGTATCCCAGCCGCGCCGCCGATCCGATGGCGAAGAGCCGCACCCCGGCGGCGGCGGCGGTCTCGGCGAGGGCCGGGGCCGCCTCCACGTCCCCCGGAGCGCCGCCCCAGTCGGACTCGTAGAACTCGACCCCGTCGAGGCCGAGGCGGGCGGCCTCGGCCAGGATGCGCTCCGGGGTCCGCTCTCCGTCGATCGATCGCCCGAGGGCGATGCTCATGGCGCCGATGGGGAACATCAGCCTCCTCCGTCCGACGGCCCCGGGTCGACGGGGACGAGCCGGCCGGTGCGCCCCGACTCCCCGGCGGCGCACCAGAGGGCCACCGTGTGGCGGACCTCGGCGCCGGCGGCCTGGGCCAGGGGGCGGCCGTCGCGGATGGCGGTGAAGAACTCGCGGTGGATGTCCTCCTCGCCGGGCAGGCTCACCGGCTCTTCCGGCTCGACGGGGGCGCCGTCGACCAGGAGCGCTCCGCTGGTGGACCCGAGCTGAATCACCCCCTCGCTGCCCGCCACCGTCCACTCGTAGCCGGCGGGGTGGTGGAAGGAGAGGGCCACGTTGAGGATCGCCCCCCGGCGGGTGACGGCCACCATGGAGACCTCGTCCTCGATGTCGACGGCGGGGTGGGGGTCGAGGGCCCGCACCACGGCATAGGCCGTGACTGCCCGGTCGCCGAGCCACCAGAGGATGATGTCGAAGGAGTGGGATCCGATCCCCGGGAGGATGCCGCCGGACTCGGCCTGGCGGGCGAACCAGCTGCCCTCGTCACCGCCGCGGCCGGGGCTCATGCGCCGGTGGAGGACGTGGCGCACCTCGCCGATGCGGCCGCTGTCGAGGAGCGCCTTCACCTGGCGCAGGCGGGGCTCGAACCGCAGGGTCTGCCCCGACATGAGCCGGAGACCTTCCGCCTCGGCGGCGGCCACCATCTCGTCGGCGTCGGCCACGGTCAGGGCCAGGGGCTTCTCCACGAAGACGTGCCGGCCCGCGCCCAGGCAGGTGAGGGCGTAGCGGGCGTGCAGGTGGTTCGGCGTGCAGATGAAGACGGCCTCCGCCGGCTCCGCCTCGAGGGCGGAGTGCAGGTCGTCGTACAGGCGCTCGATGCCGTGCTCCCGCCGCAGGCGGTGGCGGTGCGCCTCGTGGGGCTCGACGGCGGCGGTCACCGCGGCCAGCTCCGGGATGCGGGCGATCCCCTGCAGGTGGGCGGATCCCATGCGGCCGCCGCCGACGAGGAGGGTGGGGATCGCGCTCACGGCGCCGGCTCCCCGGGACCGGTCAGGGCCAGCTCGTAGGCGAGCATCTCCCGGTAGACCTCGAAGCCCAGGCGGTGGTAGAGGCCCACCGCCGCCTCGAAGCGGCGCGAGGTGTTCAGCCAGGCCTCGGCGTAGCCCCGGTCCGCCAGCTGCCGCAGGGCGTGCGCGTTCAGGGCCTTGGCCAGGCCGGCGCCGCGGTGCCGGGGATGCACCCCGACCCAGTGGATGAGGCCACCGGGCGCTTCTCCGTAGTCGGCCTCCCAGGCGATCGTCGTGCCGGCGAGCTTCGCCTCGCAGGTCGCCACCAGGATACGGTCAAGATCGTAGACGGGGCTGTCGGCCAGCTCCTCCCGGTAGCGCTCCCGCGGCCAGGGATCGTCGGGGAAGCAGGCGTTCCTCAACTCGACCCAGGCCGCCTCTTCCCCGGGCTTGAGGTAGCGCAACTCGTACCCCGGCGGAACGGGGTGGGAGGGAAGCTCCCTGTTCAGCCGCCGGTGCATGCGCAGGGACCCGAGGGAGCGGCCCTCGAAGCCCAGGGACTCCAGGAGGGAGCGCCACGGCCCCTCGCGGCTCGACACCGGTTCGGCGAGGACAGCCGCCCGACCCTGCTGGCGCAGGGAGGAGACCGCCGCCTGCAACAGGGCCCTCCCCAGACCGCGCCGCCGGTCGGTCTCGCCCACGGCGAGGATCTCGATGCGCGACCCGGACCCTTCCGTGGTGCACACCACGAGGCCTGAGGGCTCCTCGCCGCAGCCGGCGAAGAGGCTGGCCTCCGGGTCGAAGCTGCCTTCCTCGAGCACCTCCCGGCACCGTTGCAGGCGGGACTCCAACTCTTCGGAGGGATGCGGCACCAGCCCCTCGAGCCAGGCGGAGGCGGACCGGCCCCCGGGCCGCGCGTCGAGCCGCCTCAACGCCTCCATCAGAAGTCGAGGGTTACCGGCACCGGACGGCCGGCCTCGATCGACTCGGCCATGGCGCAGCAGACGGCCAGGGAGCGCGCCCCCTCGACGGCGTCGATGGCCGTCGGCTCCCCGGACTCGACGCAGTCGAGAAGGTGGTCCAGCTCCTCGCCGCAGGTGTGGTCCTCGGCCCGGATCGGCACCGGCAGCCGCATGAACTCCTCCACGTGGGGGATGCCGTCGAGGAACAGGCGGTCGTTGATCACCGAGCCCCGGGTGCCGTAGTAGGAGAGGTTCATGGCGTAGGGGACCTTGGCGCCGCAGGAGACCAGGCACTTGCCGAGGGCGCCGCTGGCGAACCGCAGGTTGGCGATCACCGTGTCGTCCCAGGGCGCCTCGGGGATGTTGCGGCGGGCGCCGAAGGCGCTCACCTCGACGATCTCGCCGGCGATCCAGCGCATCAGGTCCACGGGGTGGCAGGCGCCGCCGAGGATCGGCAGCGGGCCCTCGTTGGCCGCGTCCATCCACCAGTCGTGGCCCGGCAGGCCGAGGAAGGGGCCGAGGTCGTGGACGTAGTCGCCCTCGACGAAGCAGGCCTCGCCGAGCCGGCCGCTGCGCACCAACTCGTGGATGGCGATGAAGATGCGGCTGAAGCGGGCGCCGTGGCCGACCATGACGCGGGTGCCGGCGGCGCCGGCGGCGGCCACGATGCGGCGGGCCTCGGCCACGGTCACCGCCAGGGGCTTCTCGACGAAGAGGTGCTTGCCCGCCTCCAGGGCGGCCACGGCCTGCGCCTCGTGCCGGGAGTTCGGCGTGCACAGGTAGACCACGTCCACCCGGCCGTCGCTCAGGACGTCCTCGTAGTCGGTGGTGATGCGTACCGCCCCGTGGGTGCGTCGCAGCTCCTCGGCGGCGCCGCGGCTGCGCTCGGTGGAGCAGATCACCTCCAGGCGGGCGCGGGGGCTGGCGGCGATGGCGCCCATATGCTCGCCGCCGATGTAGCCGGTGCCGACGACGGCGATCCCGTGGCAGGTGACTGGGCTCATGGCGCAGAAGCTCTGCAGAGCCCGACCGGGGAGCAAGCGGTGCGGTGACGAAGTGGCTCGCCGGGCCTAAGATTGCCTCTCACACTCGGCCGCGGGCGCGGCCTGACGGCGAGGAGGCCACAGATGGCACAGGGTGACGTTCTGTCTTCGGAGAAACGGGAGTACCGGGAGCCGGCGACGGGGGTGAGAGTGGTGCAGCTCACCGACGCGCCGTGCCACAACGTGCACCCGTACTACAACCAGGAGGGGTTCGTCGACGGGTCCGGGCGCTACGTGTTCTCTTCCAACCGGTCGGGCATCGGCCAGATCTACGCGGTGGAGATCGCCTCCGGCAGGATCGTGCAGCTCACCGACTCCGACGATCCGCCGGTGCTGGCCGGCATCGAGAATCGGCCCGGCGGGGGAGCAGGCTCGGGCGGCCTGACCTGCGACCCGGCGCGCGGACGCATCTACTACAGCCGCGGCAAGCGGGTCTGCAGCCTGGACATGGAGACCCTGCGCGAGGAGGTCGTGGCCGAGTCGCCGCCGGGGTGCGGTTCGCTGGGCGGTCCCGACCTGTCGAGCTGCGGGCGCTACATGGTGCTGAGCTGCCGGCCGGAGGGCGCATCGGCGTGGCCGTGGCGGAGCGAGAGCCGCTACCGGCATGGCAGCGAGACCCTGGTGGTGCTGTGCGACCTGCAGGAAGGGCGGCAGGCGGTGGTCTACCACGGCCCGAGCGCGGAGAACCGCGCCGCGGCGGACAGTCACCTGTACATCTGCCGCGGCGACCCGTCCTACCTGTTCTTCGGCAGCTACACCCGCACCCAGCCCACCGGGCTGAAGACGATGTGGTTCATGCGCGTCGACCTGGAGCGGCTGGTGCCGCTCCAGGACCCGCTGCCGATCTTCGCTCAGCAGCCCTTCGAGATGGTCAACCACTACTACCCGGCGCCGGACAACCACGTGCAGTCGCTGTTGTTCACCTACACCCAGCACGACCGCGACGGCATCCCGGTGAGCCCGGTGAGGCGCGCCGAGATGATCGACGTCGACCTGGTCAACCGCGTCGACCGCCGCTGGGTCTTTCCGGGCCGCGAGCCGATCCACTTCAAGTGCAACTCGAAGTCCGACCTCTGGGTGGGAGACGCCGCCGACCCCGGCCCGTTCTGGTTCGAGGGACGCGGCGACCTGGAGCGGTACGTGCAGGAAGGGGAGGGCGAGGCCGCCGAAGGCCCGGTGTCGTCGGCGCGCCGCGATCCCGAGGCGATCGGACCGGAAGGCTACCGCTGGTCGGAGGCGCACCGCTGGATCGGCGTGTTCCGCAAGCGCGGACCGTTCCTGGAGGTGCGGCCGCTGGCGCGCCACGACACGGTGTGGCGCTGCATCCATCCGCACCCGGTGTTCTCCCCCGACGACCGCTGGACGGCCTGGACCGCGGGCAGCGCCCGGCAGTCGCAGCTCTTCCTGGCCGAGGCGGTCTGGCCGCGGTGGATGACGTGAGTCCGGCGGCGCCGCCGGGTCAGCCGCAGGAATCGCGCACGATCAGCCGGTGGGTCAGAGTCACCTGCCGAGGAGTGGCGTCGCCCTGAAGCTGGTCCAGCATCAGGTCCATCACCGCTTCGGCGATCTCGTCGTAGGGAATGGCCAGCGTGGTCAGGGCGGGAGTGGAAAAGGCGGACACGTCCAGATCGCCGCAACCCACTACAGCCGCATCCTCGGGGACGCGAAGCCCCGACTCCTGGAGCCCGCGGCAGAGGCCGATGGCCACGTAGTCGCTTCGGCAGACGAAGGCCGTGAACCGGTCCGCCACCGTCTTGCCCAGCTCGTATGCAGCCTGCATGGGGGGAGGCGAAGGGAGGTGCTCCGGTGCCAGGCCGCGCGTCTCCATGGCACGAAAGTACCCGCGGGCCTGGGCAGCCCCGGGGCCATCGTGGGTCCAGTGGGTTCCGATGAACGCGATCCGCTCGTGCCCCCGGCGTACCAGATGCGAGGTGGCCTCGAACATCCCCTCCCCATCGTCCAGGGCGACCCCGCACAAGTCCGGGGTCGAGGGCTGGAAGAAGGTCACCACCGGCACCCTCCCCTTCACCGTCCGGAGAATGAGCTCGGACTCTCCCTCGGTCCCTCGCGCCTGGATGAGCAGTCCGTCCACACCTCGGGACATCATCTGATGGATCTGCCGGCTCCGGTCCTCCGGCGCGTCCGAAGGGCTGGCGGCCAGGGCCACCAGGATCTGGTAGTCCTGGCGGTCCGCGGCCCTGAGAATCCTGTCGGCCTGACGGCCAAAGGGCTCGAGGTTGATCTTGCAGGTCAGCAGGCCGAGGGTGTTCGTCCTTCCCGTGACGAACCCCCTGGCCATCAGGTTGGGCGTGTAGCCGAGGTCGGTGGCCAGCTTCTGGATCCGGGCCCGGGTCTTCCGGGTTACCAGGGCCGCGGTCTCGGGGTCCGGCGACAGGGCCCGGGAGACCGTCATGTGAGAGACGCCCACTTCCCGGGCGATGTCCTTGATGGTGACCTGTTTCGCTCTCATGCCTTCCGTCCCGAGTAGGGGAGCCTAACTAGACCAGGGGAGAATCGCAAGGCAAGGGTTGTGTAGCACGGAAAGAGCGTGCACCGAAACAGGAGAAAATCGCGGACCGCCGCATATGGGTGGGGCCGGCCTCCGGGACCAGGGGGCTGCTGGCCCCTTCACCCTGGCATGGCCCCGGCCATTGGACGCGGCTTCCCGGGTTACTCACCCCCGTCCCTCCCCGGCCGGCGCGAACCAGTAGCCTCCCCGGGAAACCCGCTCCCGGACCCGCCGGAACTCCTCCGAGCCGTCGTCCTCCCAGATCTCGCAGTCCACGCCCCGCAGGGTGCCCTCCTCGAAGCCCAGGACCTGGCTCGGGTCGGGGATCGAGGGCGTGTAGAGGACGCGGCCGCCGGCCAGGCGCAGCACCCCCACGTGCTTGGGGAGCCGCGGCGCCGGCCGGGAGGCCAGCTCGGCCAGGGCCTCCTCGTCCACCTCGATCCCCAGTCCCGGGCCGTCGGGCACGGGCGAGCTGCCGCCGTCGATGGGGATGACCTGGCGGGTCACGTCGTCCTCGTACTGGTCCACGAGGTTGATCGTGTGCCCCTTGGGCAGGGTGCAGGCGAAGTGCAGGGCGAAGGCCTTGGTGAGCATGCCGCCGGTGAGCTGCACCACGTTGAGCAGGCCGGCGCGGGCATAGGCGTGGCCGCGGACCAGGGCGTCCCCGAAGCCGCCGCAGTACTCGCCGATGATGAAGCCGTCGGCGCAGCCCATGAGCATCTCCTGGATGCCGTTCAGGGGCGGCACGTGCATCAGCACCGGCACGGGCAGGCGCTCGCGCAGGCGCCGCCAGCCCTCGAGGTCGCTGAGGACCACGGGGTCCTCGACGCAGGCGACGCGCGCCATGGGCAGCTGCTCGAGAATGGGCAGCACCGCCGCCAGGGTGCGGTTGTGGTTGAAGTCGTAGTGCATACGGAAGTCGGGGGGCGCCGCGTCGTCGACGGCGCGGTGCTGCTCCAGCAGGTCGTGGTGCTGGCAGGTGTGGACCTTGAAGAGCAGGTAGCCCTCGGCGGCGGCGCGTTCGACCTCGGCCGCCATCACCGCCGGCGAGCCCGGACGCGTCCAGGCGCAGACCGGCACCCGCTGCCGCTGCCGCGATCCCATGAGCTGCCAGGCGGGGATCCCCAGGTGCTTTCAGTCGGTGTCTTGTCTTGCGTCGTCCTTTCTCTGCTGGTGGATGTGCTCGCGCAGGAAGGCGAAGGGGCTGCGGCCGAGCATGGCGTCGCCAACCGACTGCGGCGGCGGCGCGCAGCGGTAGTCGCCGTAGCCGACGACGCCGTTGTCGCAGGTGACGCGGAAGACGGTGCGCTGATCGATGGAGCGCATGCGGATCTCGTGGCCCTCGTAGCGCCGGGCGAAGCGCGGCCGGATGGGGATGATGTCGACCTGGCTGATTCGCATGCTCTCCTCAGATCCAGAAGATGGAGTTGCCCACCATGCCGCTCATGTAGTCCACCACGAGCCAGCCGCCGCTGATGAGCATGCGGCCCACGATCATGCCGAGGAAGAAGTCGCGGCTGCGGGTGTAGAGGGCGGCGCCGCCGTACTTGAGGACCGTCACCTTCACGAGCCAGGCGAAGAACACGCTGAACCACATCCAGTCGATGACCCAGCTCGTCATGATGGGGAACCCGATGGGGTGCAGGGGCCACCACAGGAAGCGCTGGCGCAGCCAGGTGAGGGCCACCATGCCCGCCGCGCCGAGGCCGGCGAAGCCCAGTCCGGCCCAGTAGACGCCGAGGGTTTCCATGCCCTTCAGGGCGGTGTTGCCCATGCGCAGGGGCAGGCTCTTGAAGAACCAGCCGCTGAAGTTGATGCCGCCGTCGCGGTAGGAGAGTTCCAGCACCGTGTACAGGGAGCCGACGACGCCGCAGAACAGGGCGATGAGGATCGCCTGCATCACCACCCGGCGGCTCTGCTTGCTCATGCCCTCGATCAGCTTGAGGCCGTTGGCGACGACGCCCATGAGGAAGATGCGCAGGTCGGCGAGGAAGATGTAGCCGAGGGAGAAGTTGGCGATGGCCTTGATGCCCACGAGCTTCGAGCCGAGGCCGAACATCATGAAGTCGGGAGCGTTCATGGGAGTGATGATGGCGGCCACCCCCGACTCGGCCACGACCCGCGTGAGGGCCGTGAAGATGGCCATGACGAGGACGATGAAGAGCAGGCTGGCCCACAGGGGCGTGCCGATGAAGGCGAACCACGCCACCATCACCGCCGTGCCGAGGAGGGTGGCCAGCACGGCGGTGCGGTAGGACATGATCTCGTCGTCGTCGCTCAGCGGCGTGTCGAGGCCGAGGCAGCAGCGGCCCACCTGCTTCAGGTGCTCGCGGCCCACCCACAGGCCGAGGGCGACGAAGAGGAGCAGGGCGCCGAGGCCCTGGTAGTTCATCAGCTCCGTGACGTGCACGCCCCACACGTCCTGCTGCTTGGTCACGCCGTTGGCGACGAAGACCATCTTCTCCACCTTCGACAGCAGGGCGAAGCCCCAGATGCCGGCGGCGATGTCCGGGCCGATGAGGTAGGAGAACCCGACGACGGCGAAGCTGAGGGTCATGTTGAGGGACTGCCCGAAGCCGATGGGGATCGACCAGGCCGTGGGAATGATCGGAAAGGCCCCGAGGTACTTGTTGAGGCCGGTGAGCAGGCCCACGAGCATGGGCACGCAGGCGCCGGCCCACATGACGCGGCTCCGGAAGAAGGGATTGACCAGCCGGCCGGGCTCCTCGCCGCGGATCATGACCTGGGCGGCCTGCACCAGCGGGTAGGAGAGCCGCTCGCGGTCCATCCACTGGCGCCGCAGGATGACGGCGATGCCGACCATGGCCAGGTAGAGGGCGGCGAGGAAGATGCCCCACAGGGCCACCGGCCGCAGCCACAGCTCCCAGGGCACGCTGTAGGCGTCGGCGCCGAGGCCCTCGAAGAACGCCTCGTTGCCGCTGCCGTCGTCGACGGTGAGGGCCGCCGGCAGGTGGGGGAGGAGGAGCTCCTGCCACTTGTTCTCGGGGTTGGCGTAGTAGAAGAAGCCGCTCATCGACGGCAGGATCGCCTCGCACACGCCCATGGTCGAGACCGAGGCGACGACGATGAGCATGATGTAGACGACGATCAGCTCCGAGCGGTTGAGGGCCAGGCTGCGGCCACCGGCGGCGAGAACGGTGTTGACCGCCATCGCCGTCAGCAGGAACCCGCAGAGGAGCACGGCGGGGGAGTACAGGGGCAGCGAGTCGAAGGGGGCGAAGCGGTAGCCGCAGGCCAGGGCCAGGGCGCCGGTGACCAGGGCCGAGACCCACCAGGCGCGGGCCGTCGCCTTGAACAGGGTGTTGAGGAACCCCACGAGGAAGAGGAACAGGAAGATCGCCCCCGGCGTGCTCATGTCGAGGGTCATGTAGCTGCCCTTGATGACGATGTCGGCGTAGTTGGCGCCGACGCCGAGG
>CAZEHQ010000099.1:0-14966 GCA_964512165.1 uncultured Gemmatimonadaceae bacterium
CCTCGTGTGCTCCATGGTCATCCTCCGCCGCCCGTGGGTCGAGCACGAGCGCCTCGTCTTCCCCCTGGCCCAGCTCTCCCTGGCCATGATCGAGGACCGCCGCGGCGACCGCGGCGAGATCCTCAAGCCGTTCTTCAAGTCCCCGGTCATGTGGTGCGGCCTCGCCATCCCGCTGATCCTGGGCAGCGTCAACGCCCTGAGCCACTACTTCCACTTCCTCTCGCCCATCAACCCCGCCGCCTCCGTGCCCCTTTTCCGCGACTCGGTGATCCTGCGGCTGCGGATCAACTACCTGATGTTCGGCTTCGCCTACTTCATCAACTCCGGCATCGCCTTCAGCCTGTGGTTCTTCTACCTCCTCAACACCCTGCAGGAGGGCCTCTTCCGCATCGTCGGGATCCACAACGCCGAGGAGCTCGGACCTTGGACCGGCTCCGGGCCGGTGGGGGCGATCATGGGGCACCAGATGATGGGCGCCCTCTTCGTGCTCGTGTCCTTCAGCCTGTGGACCGCCCGCGGCCACCTGAAGCAGGTGGCGCGCAAGGCCCTGGGACGCGCCCCCGAGGTCGACGACAGCGGCGAGATCCTCTCCTACCGGGCCTGCCTCCTCGGGCTCGTGACCGGCGTCCTCTTCATGGGCTACTGGCTGTGGAAGAGCGGCATCCCGCCGCACATCGTGCCCCTCTTCATCCTCTCGGCCCTGGTGATCCTCATCGGCCTGGCGCGGGTCATCGCCGAGGCGGGCATGCCCACGGTGACGCCGGAGATGGTGCCCGCCGGATTCGTCGTCTCGGGGGTGGGGGTCCCCGCCCTCGGCATGCAGGGCATGATCGCCACCGGGTACACCCTCGCCTGGATGGGAGACCTGCTGGTCTTCATGACCGCGCCCCTGGCCAACGCCATGCGCCTCGGCTCCGAGGCCACGGCGAGGCGCCGCTGGCTGGCCGTCGCCATCGCCGTGGCCATGGCCGTCGGCCTGGTCCTGTCGGCGTGGATGCTGCTGCACCTCGCCTACCGCGACGGCGCCCTCAACCTGCACCGGCAGTACTTCGGCGGCTTCGCCCAGTACCCCTCCAGCTTCGCCGCCAAGAAGCTGGCCACCCCCACCGGCCCGAACCTGATCGGATGGCTCTGGACGGCCGGCGGCGGCGGCGTCATGGCCCTGCTCATGATGGCCCGCCACCGCTTCGTCTGGTGGCCCCTCCATCCCCTCGGCTTCGCGGTGAGCCCGGGCTGGGCCCTCGACAACATCTGGTTCTCCATCTTCCTCGCCTGGCTGATCAAGGTGGTGGTCCTCAAGTACGGCGGCCCGGGCCTCTACCGTTCGACGCGCCCCTTCTTCCTCGGCATCGTCCTCGGCCAGTTCGTCGTCGGCGGCCTGTGGCTGGTGATCGACGGCTTCACCGGGACCGTGGGCAACCGGATCCCGGTGTACTGAAGGGCGGAGTCGGTCCTAGCGGGCGATGACGAGAACGCCCGTCCGCCGGCTCTCGCCGCCGTCCACCCGGGCGCTGAAGAGGTAGGCGCCGTTGGCCAGGCCGGCCGGCGCCTCCCAGGGCAGTGCGTTGTACCCGGCCTCGCCGCTGGCCGTCACTTCGTCGACCAGGCGTCCCGCCAGGGTGTGGACGGAGATCCGCACCCGCCCCGCGGGAGCGCTGAGGGTATAGGAGAAGTGGCCCCCCTCGGCGGCCAGCGGGTTGGGATGGAAGAGGAGGTCGGCCAGCTCCGCGTCGACCTCCTCCGAAACCCGCACCTCGAGTTCCCCCTCGGCCCAGTTGTTGCGCGCGTCCCAGGCCTCCAGGCGGATGCGGTGGCGGCCCGGCTCGAAGCCGGGCAGGTCGAAGAGGACCTCGCCCTGGCGGAAGTCGCCCACGGCGTGGTAGTCCCGGGTGACGTCGAGGACCGCATCGTCGAGGTGCAGGCGGATGCCGTGGCCCACGTCGCCGGTGATGTTGACGCCGCTGGGGTCCCGCAGCGTCGCCCGCAGGGAGGCGTCGCCGCGCACGACGTGGCCCTCCTCGAGGACGCGGCCGGCGTGCTCGAAGGCGATGGCCGGCCCCTCGTCGTCGTCCGAGGCCGCGGCCCCCGCGAGCCCGGTGAAGGCCAGCGGTCCGGCGGCTCCGTAGGCCGAGACGCCCGGGCTCCAGGCCAGGGCGCTCGCCCGGCCGGCGAGGCCGCGGTAGGTGATGTCGCGGGGGACGAGGAAGTCCACGGAGAAGCGGCCCGAGGCGACGGGGAAGAGCCCCCGGAAGAGCGGGTTCCCCGGCCGCTGGTACTCCAGGGTGACGCCCTGCTCCACGCGGCGCCGCAGGGAGCTGGAGTCGAAGACCTGGAGGCGGACGCGGCCGTCGAAGGAGGGGACCTCCTCGCCGCCGCGGGTGATCCGCCCCACGAGACGGGCCATCTCCAGGGCGCGCAGGGTGTCGGCCACCTCCAGCTCCACCCGCAGGCGCGGGAGCGCCAGGCGCGTCCCCGGATCGCCGAAGAGGCTGAAGCGGCGCGTGTTGTTGCGGTTCTGCACCGACACCAGCTTGGCCTCGAGCAGGGCCTGCCCCACGGGGACGCCCTCGCGGCCGCTGGTGAGCAGCCTCGCATGGAAGTGCCGGGCCAGCTCCATGTTGCTGGGGTGGAACCCGACGCGGGTGGCGGCGATCATCGCCACCACGCCGCCCTCGCGCCGCTTCAGGAGGGCCTCCGGGATCGAGTCCCGGTTGGGATCGTCGAAGATGCCGAGCTGGCTGGCGGCGCCGTAGGCCAGGGGCAGGCGGCGCCCGTTGTCCAGCTCCTGCAGGTCCTGGCTGAGGCGGAATATGACCTCGTGGGACAGGACCTGGGAGTTGCCGTGCCCCACCCAGGTGAGCAGCAGCGAACCCCGGGAGAAGCTCTCGAGGAAGTCCTCCCGGGCGCGCGGCTTGAAGCGGCCCTCGAGGGGGTAGTCGACGAGGTAGAGCTTCTCCACGTCGAGGTCCGGGGGCAGTTGCGCCGCCAGCTTCTCCGCGTCGACGACGAAGTCCCCCTCCACCCGGTCCGGCTTGTCCGCGTGGTACGTGTCGTCGGCGGCCAGCAGCATGCGGCTGCGCCAGGGGCCCTGCTCCGGCTCGCGGTCGTAGGCGATGAGCTTGTCCACGACGCCGGCGGCCTCCTCGGAGGTGCGCACCGGGATCCGTCCCACGGCCATGTCCGGCAGGTCGTCGGCGCCGGAGACGCGCACGTACCACTCGTCGTAGGTGCTCTCCTCCTCCTCGTAGGGGGGGACCCAGTTGCCGACCCCCGTCCCCAGGTTGTCCCGGTAGTCGAAGTTGCCGTCGCCGAGGAGGAGGACGAAGGCCGGGGAAGGCCGCCCCTCCTCGAAGGCGTGATGGAGGAAGTTGCGCAGCGCCGTCGGGTCGAGGAGCCCCCCGGAGAAGGCGTCGTAGATCTCGTCGGTGAGGACCACCTCGGTGGAGAAGGGCGGTCCGTAGCGGTCGTCGGCGGCGCGCCAGGCCGCCAGGCGGGCCGCCTCCGCCTCGAGGTCGGGGTGGGTGAGGACGAGGTAGTCCGCTCCCGAGAACCTGTCGAGGAGCCGGTGGGGCTGGCGCTCCTCGATCCTCGGGGGGCGGCGGATCCCCGCGGGCCCGGCCACGGCGTAGCGGGCGCCGGGGGCGGCGCTGTCGGCGAAGGTCACGCGGCCCTCGGCCGGGGAGTGCTCCAGCCCCGCGACCTCGCGCAGACCGCCCTCTTCCACGGCGAAGACGCGGGGGGCCTCCTCGAAACCCGTGGCGCGGTAGGCGGCGGCGCCCCCACGGGCCGGCAGGAACAGCTGCCCCGCCTCGGCGTGGGGACGGCGCTCGTACTCCAGCTCGAACCAGTCGATCAGGACCCGCCACCCCCGGAGGTGACGGACGCGGAGCTCGTTGATCCCCTCCAGCGCCCCCGTGGTCCGGACCTCGGAGACGAAGGGACCATCCTCCCCTGCTCTCGCGGTACCGGCTCGACGCCCGTTCCAGTCGATCCGCAGGGACTCGCCGGCCCTCGTCAGTGAGATGCCCCGGAGGCGGATGAGGACCGGCGTCTCCTCGGCGGGCGACCGCAGCACGGCGGAGAAGGTCTCCTCGTCGCCGGCCGACATCCTCAGCCAGTACCACTCGGTGCCGCTGGCGATCTTCTCCGCCGTCGTGTGGGTCGGGAAGTGCTCGCCCTCGAGGCGGACCCGCTCGGTGAAGCGGTCGACGGCCTCGGCCGCCGCCGCGGGAGGTGGGCGAGGCTCCCGGCGCAGGGCGCGCTCGGGATCGGCGGTGGCGAGCCAGTACGCGTTCTCCCCGGTGAAGGGGTTGTGCAGCCACCGGCTGTCGTCCCCCTCTCCCTCCCAGCGGGAGGAGGCCTCGCCGTAGAACAGCAGTTGGTCCTGCTCGTCGAAGGTGCCGTCTCCCCCGTCGTCGACGACCACCGCCACGGGCTCGAGGGGATGAGGCCCCCGGAGGTCCTCCGGATCGAGGGGGCGGCCGCCGCCGTAGAGCAGGGCCAGGCCGGAACTCGCCGCCCCCCGGGCGCCCGGCAGATCGGCGCCGGTGAGGCGGTAGAGGCCCGTGCTCCGGATGGTGATCTTGTACACCGGCCCGGCCGCGGCGGGGCCGGCGGGCCTCAGGGCCTCCCGCGGCCGGCGCGGCAGCCGCCACCGGCGGGCCTGCTCGTGGTTGAGGACGGTCCCGGCGTAGAGGGCCTCGTCCGTCCCCGGGGAGGGGGGCCGTCGCGGGCCGCGGGGCGAGGCGAAGCGGACCTCGGCCAGCACCCGGCCCAGCGGTTGCTGCCCCTGCCGTCCGGAGAACCGGATGCGGGCCACGCGCTGGCGGCGGAAGCGGCCCGCCTCGAGCAGCTCCACCGGCGGCGGCGGCGGGACCCACGCCTCCGGCGCCGCCTCGGACCCTTCGCCGCAGGCGGTCCCTCCCGGCCCCTCCTCGAGAGCCAGCAGGCGCAGGGTGGGTTCGGCGCCCGGAGGGAGGCCGACGAGCACGCTCTCGGAGGCGGCGCAGGGGCGGGTGACGCGGTGCTCCAGGCGCAGTGACGAGTCATCCACGCCCACCAGCCGCACGTCGCCTGCGGCCGCCGCCGCGGCGGCCAGTAGCAGCAAGGGGAGCTTGCGGCCGCGCTCAGTCATCGCGGATCACCGCCAGCTTCCCCCGCGCGCTCGCCTCGGCGCCGCTCAGGCCGAGGGTGTAGTAGTAGACCCCCGAGGCGACGGCGGAGCCGCCGTCGTTCCTCCCGTCCCAGAGGACCGCCCCCCCGAGGTCGCTCTCCAGGGTGCGCACCAGACGCCCGGCGGCGGAGAACAGGCGGACGCGGGCGCCCGGCGGCAGGCCCTCGAAGGTGACCCGGGCGCCGGCGCCGGAGACGAAGGGATTGGGGTAGATCCGCACACCTTCGTCCAGCTCTCCCTCCCCGGCGGCCACCCGCAGCCGGCCGAGGCCGCCGCGGGTGCCGATCCACAACTGGCCGCTGGTCTCGTCAAAGCGCAGGGTCAGCACGTGGTCGTCCACCAGGCAGCTGTTGTCGGCGGTGTAGGTCTCCACCAGGCGGCCGGAGTCGTGGAGCTGGGTCAGACCTCCCTCGGTGCCGACCCAGACCGATCCGCGGCCGTCGAGCTCGATGTCGGTGATCACCGGGGAGGCGAGGCCGTGGTCGCGCCGGTAGGCCCGCCAGCTGAGGATCTCGAAATCCCTCGAGGCCCGGTCGTACCGGTAGCGGGCCCGGAACAGGCCCTCGGGGGTGCCGATGTAGAGGACCTCGCCGGTGGCGGCCAGGGTCCTGACCTCGTCGCTGGTCATGCGCGGCTCGGTGCCGGAATCGAGGGCGATGACGTGATCGTCCCCCGGGTCGAAGGGGGTGCCGCCGTCGTCGAAGAGCAGGACGCCGTCGAGGACGGCGGCCATCAGCAGCAGCCCCTGGCCGTCGGCGACGACCTCGTTCAACTCGCGGTCCGGGGTCAGCCCCAGGCTCTCGAGACGGTGGAGGTGGCTGGCGCCGGTACGCGGGTCGAAGACGGCCAGCCCGGCTTGCAGGTTGAGGGCCCACACCCGGCCGCCGCCATCGACGATCAGGTCGTTCACCACGACGAAGCTGGGGGAAGTGATGACCCCCCGGAGAGCGGAGTTCGTCTGGTCCAGCCGCCGCCAGCCGCCGCCCGGGCCCCGGACCCCGATCCCCTGGCCCCAGGTCCCCGCCCACACGCCGCCGTCCTCGGTGACCTCCACGGCCACGGCCACGTCCGAGGGCAGGCCGGAGCCCACTCCGTAGACCCTCCAGCCCACGGGTGTCATGTGCGCCACCCCGATGGGGCTCCCCTCCCGATCGTTGGGCACCACCGCCGCCCAGAGCTCTCCCTCCGGGGTCGAGGCCAGGTCGTGGAAGCTGGTGGCCGGGGGATCCCCGGCGTCGGGAAGGGGAGGGCCTCCGAGGGAGCGGAGCCCGCTCCTCGTCCCCACCCAGGTCTCCCCCGCTCCCCTGGCGATGGCCAGCGGCTCCGCCGGCGCGGCGCCCACCACCGTCCACTCTCCGGCGCCCCGGCGCTCGTAGACGATGCTGCGGGTGGCCGCCAGGAGCGCACCGCCGCCGCCGCCCAGCACGCGCACACCGACCGGGGCGGCCTCCGGTTGCCAGGCTCCCTCCTCCAGGCGCCACGGCCCGGTCTCGCCCAGGGCCAGCAGGTCGCCCCCGGCGGAGACGAGCGCTGCCACGGCCCCGGGGCTGTCCTCGGTGAGCCAGGAGTCCGGGTTCTGCAGGTTCTCCGCCGCCAGGTCCGCCCAGGCGACGCCCTCGGGGGTGCCGGCCACCAGCAGTCCCGAATGCTCCACCAGGGCGGTCACCCCCGTGTTGCGGGGGAAGTCGCCCAGCTGCCAGTAGTTCTCCTGCACGCGCAGGACATCGGTGAGGAGGACGCTGATGCCGGCGTCGCTGCCCACGTACAGCCTGTGCTGCACGTGGAGGAGGGCCCTCACGCCGAGGTCGGCGAAGACCGTCAGGAGCGGGTCGAAGCGCGATTCGGCCGGCCGGTAGCGGCCGATGCCGCCGAAGTCGGAAGCGAACCACAGATCTCCCGCCGGGTCGGCGGCGATGGCGGTGATGCGGCCCTCGGGCAGGCCCTGCAGGCGGGTGAGTCTGGCGTACCGGCCGGTCTCCCGGTCGAAGTGCAGCACCCCGCCGTCGGTGGCCGCCCACACGCCGCCGGACTCGGCGACGAGAGCGTTCACCGGCCGCATCCGGGTCAGGGCGGACCAGTTCCCGCACGCCGCCTGCGCGTCGGCCGGACCCGGCAGGAGGAGGAGACCGGCGAGGACGGCCGGGTACAGGCTTCTCGGGATGTGCGGGCCCTTGAGAGACACCCAGGGTCAGCGGTAGACGGCCTGGATCATGGCACGGATGTAGCCGATGGCATACGCGGTGCCCGCCCACCGGGCGCCCTCGGAGGCAAGGCCGGGAGTGTGATCGAGCATGAAGGGACCGTCGAAGCCGATCTCCCGGTAGGTCCGCATGGCCAGGTACATGTCCATGTCGCCCTCGTCGACGAAGACCTCCTGGAACTTCCCGAGGCCGCCGCGGATGTTGCGGAAGTGGACGGTGCCGATCTTGCCGAGGCCGCCGATGCGGCGGATGGCGGCGGGGATGTCCTCCCCCATCTCGGCGACGCAGCCCTGGCAGAAGAGCATGGCATTCGCCTCGCTGGGGGCCAGGCCGAAGAGGCTCTCGAAGTCATCGAGGGTGGACAGGACCCGGGCGGCTCCCCCGAGGGGCTCGGCGATGGGCGGGTCGTCCGGATGGGCGGTGAGGAGCACGCCGCTCTCCTCGGCCGCCGGGACGATGCGCTCGACGAAGGTCCGCAGGTTCTGGCGCAGGCGCTCCTCGGAGATGCGCAGCTGCGGATGGTCCTGCGGGTTGGCCCGGAACTCGTCGTGATCGAAGGTGCTGTAGCGCGCGCCCCCCCGGCCGATGGTCGGCTCGGTGCGGAAGTTGCCGATGCCCCGGAAGTTGTAGCCCAGGGTGGGGATCCCCGCGGCGCCGAGGTTGCGGATCATCGTGCACCACCCCTCGATGCCCTCGTCCCGGCCCTGCCGGCCGTGGATGATGTCGACCTCGGGCCGGAGCCCCACGTTGTGGAGCTTCATCCCGTGGGCGCCGACCTTCCGGCACGCCTCCTTCCACAGGGCCGTCCGGTCCTCGCCGGCCCGGGGAGGGGGCGGATGCATGACCGCCACGTAGTCCACGCCGATCGCTTTCAGGGTCCCGAGGGTGTCGTCGGTGAGGTCGTCGAGCGTCAGGTGGTGCTGCACCGTCATCGAATCGCTCCGGATAGCCGTGAGAGGGGCAGGCGGCCGGATAAACGGGCCTGACCGCGGGATGGTCAAGATCGGATCGTTTGACGGAGTCTCGAGGACGGAGCGAGATTCGCCGGTTGTCCCCGGCGCGCCCGGTCCGCAAAAGGAGTCAGCCATGGTCCTCCCTCGCCCACTCTTCAGAACGGCCGCCCTTGGCCTCGCCTTGCCGCTCCTCGGCCTGGCGCCGGAAAACGCGCGCGGCGAGGAGGACTACCCGCCCGGCACGTTTCAGCTGACGCCCACGGTGGACCTCGGGTTGCAGCCCGTTCCCGTCCAGGTGCCGGATCGTTTCGGCGGCATCCCCCGCGACCTCGTCCTCAACCTGCCCCCCGGCTTCTCCGCCTCCGTCTTCGCGGCCTACGACTTCACGCAGCCGCGCTTCATGGCGGTTAGCCCCGAGGGCGTCCTGCACGTGGCCGACATGAGAGCCAAGACGATCGTCGCCCTGCCCGACCGGGACGGCGACGGCGTCGCCGACGAGGCCATCGTCGCCGCCCGCGGCTTCACGCGCGCCCACAGCCTGGCCTTCTACAAGGGGGCGATGTACGTGGCCGACACCAACCGCATCGTGCGTCTCACCGACGCCGACGGCGACGGCGTCTACGAGGAGCGGGAGAACCTCGTTCGCTCTCTGCCCGAAGGGGGGTGGCACTCGACGCGCACCATCGTCTTCGACGAGGAGAACGACCAGCTCTACGTCGGCGTCGGCTGGCCCTGCGACATGTGCCGGCACCCCGATCCCGAGCGCGGGACGGTGCTCCGCTTCAACGCCGACGGCAGCGGCCGCCGGGTCTTCGCCAGCGGCATCCGCAACCCCATCGGCATGGCCCTGCACCCGGTGACCAACCAGCTGTGGGCGACCAACAACGGCCACGACACCGAGGGCGCCAGTCTGCCGCCGGAGTGGATCGACATCATCCGCGACGGCGGCTTCTACGGCACCCCCCTGGCCTACGGCTACCAGGTCTACGTCGACTTCGACCTGCCCAGGTACCGGGAGAACCTGCCGCTCTCGCCCGAGGACTCGACCCTGGTGGAGAGCATGGTGCGCCCCGCGGCGCTGATCCCCCCCCCCCAGGCGCCCAAGGGCCAGCACATCTACACCCGCGACCAGTTCCCGGCCCGCTTCCAGGGAGCCGCCTTCGTCGCCATCCACGCCGGCCACGCCAAGCTGGCGCCGGTCCCCGGTTACAGCGTCGTCGCCCTCTTCAGCGAGCCCGACGGCTCCGACGCCCGCATCGCCGACTTCGCCACCGGCTTCCAGACCGGCACCGAGGTCGCCGACGTGTGGGGGTTTCCGGTGGGGATCGTCAGCGACGAGGCGGGGAACCTCTACGTCTCCAGCGACCGCCACGTGCGCGCCATCCTGAGGATCACCCACGGACCCGTCGCCGCCTCCTGGGAGCACAACTTCCCGGGCTCGATCGTGAACGGCACCCCCCTGGCGGTGGAGGCCGGCGTCCGTGTCGAGCGCCTGGCCCCCGGCGGGGAGAGCCCCGCGGTCACCGCCGATCTCAGCGCCCTGGGAGGCGCCTCGGAGGTGCCCCTGGAAGAGGTGGGGGAGCGCACCTGGCGTCTGCGGACCTCGCTCCCGGTGGACGCGCCGCCGGGGCTCAAGACGGTATCCGTCCTCGTCGAGCAGCGCGCCGGCTCCGAGACCCACGCCTCGCGGTTGACGGCCACGGTGATGGTGGAGCCCGACGAAGTGATCCCCGACCTGGTGATCTACGACGAGAGCCTGGCCGACGGCTGGTCGGTCTTCAACGGCACTTGGCTCGACGACTTCTCCTTCGACCTGGCCGAGGCGGAGGAGGTCTTCCAGGGCCGCCGCTCCGCCACCTTCCCCGTGCGCTGGGAGGACTGGGACTGGGTCGTGAAGTTCCTTCCCGACGAACCCCTGGACCCGGCGGGCTACGGCCACCTGCGCTTCGCCTTCCATCCGGGCCTCTCCGTGGTCCAGGGGCCTCCGCGCTTCACCCTCTACCTGGCGGAGACCACGATCGACCTGGCGGCGGAGGGACTGGTGGAGACCGAACCCGCGCGTCCCGGCCGCCATCGCTTCGGCGACGACCGCTGGCAGGTGGTGGAGGTGCCCCTCGCCGCCTTCGGGCCGCCGAAGGAGATCCGCGAGGTGACGTTTTCGGGCAACTTCGGGGGCCGGTTCTTCATCGACGACCTGCGGCTCACGGGAGCGGTGCCGACCGCCGTGGGAGAGGTGGAGGCGGTGCCTTCCGCCTTCGCCCTGGAGCAGAACCACCCCAACCCCTTCAACAGCTCCACGCGCATCGGCTTCACCCTGCCCGGCGGACCGGCGCGGCTCACCATCCACAACCTGCTGGGCCAGGAGGTCGCCAGCCTCCTGGAGGGCGACGGCCCCGCCGGGACCCGCTCCATCCTCTGGGAGGGCCGCGGCGACGGCGGCCGGGAGCTGGCCACCGGGGTCTACCTCTACCGGCTGGAAGCGGCGGGACAGGTGCAGACGCGGAGGCTGGTCCTGCTGCGCTGACCCCCCCGGCCGGCGTCAGCGCTGCTGCAGCACCAGGTGGAGCTGCCGGGCCAGGGTCCCCGTCGTCATGGCGTGGACCACGGCGTTGATGCCCAGGCGCAGGTGGGCCTCGTTGCCGAAGGGCTGGGCCCAGAAGTGGACGTAGCCCTTGTCGGCGAAGAGGCCGGCGAGGCGCCCCTCGAGGAAGACCCCTTCCAGGTAGTGCCGCGGCCAGGCCTCCTCCCAGCCGGGAGGGGGGCCGTTGAAATCGTAGAAGCAACTGTAGACCGGGTGCCCGTCCGGTATGCGCCGCAGCCGCCCGCTGTGGCCGAGGGCCTCCCGGAAGAGGCCGCGCAGGGAGGCCTCGGCCTGGCTGAACTCCAGGCCGGGCATGGCGTTGTCGGCGAAGACGAAGCCGCCGCCGCGCAGGTACTCCCCGAGGGCCCGGGTCTCGCTGTCGGTGAGGTCGAAGACTTCGTCGGCGGTGATGTAGACGAAGGGGCTGCGCATGAACTGGGGAGAGCCGATGAAGATGTGGCGGTCCACGGCGGCGGCGATGCCGGTCTGCTCCGTGAGGGCGTCGGCGAGATTGGGGATGGCCAGGGCGGCGCTGTCGAAGCGCGGGCGCAGGCCGGTCCCCCAGGCGGTGGCCAGACGGATGAAGCCCCGCAGGTCCCTGCGGGGCTCGCCGGTGCGCGCGATGAGGCCCCGGTAGCGCCCGGAGTGGAGGCTCGCGCCGCGGAACAGCTCGCCGAGCCAGGCCTGGTCCTCCTCCCCGGAGTGCAGGACGTAGAGGGTGTCCCCCGGAACGAGGGGACTGGCGGCGCGGTCCAGGCTGGCGCAGGGAGAGGAATCGCTGCAGTCCGAGTCGTCCGAGCCGCCCCGGGCCACGTACCCCGACTCCGGGTGCGCCGCCGGAGGGAGGGCGGCGCAGGCCGCCAGCAGGGCGAGGACGGGGATCCGGAAGCGCGTCGGGGTCGGTCGGGTTCCAGGGGCCATGGGCGAATCGGTCACTTTCTCCGGGCCTCCGCCAGGGCGCGGGAGGCGTACATCATCTCGCGCACGGCGGCCAGGATGTGCTGGGTGGCGTGGGCGATCCCCCAGCGCAGGGGATCCTCGCGTTCGGGGTCGCGGCGCCGGGCGCCGGCGGCGTAGCTCTCGAAGACGGGTACCATGGCGTCGGCGTACTTCGGGTCCCCGGTCTCCTCGTACAGGGCCGCCAGGGCGTCGAGGTGGTGGAAGGCGCGGTCCTCCCCGGCGGCGCCGGTGCGCTCGATCCACAGACGCCGGACCTCGTCGTTGATCCGGCCGTACCAGAGGGCCATGCGGGCCCCGTGGCCGCCGGCGTACCAGCGGTTGCGGTCGGGCCGGGCATGGGCGCTCCAGAGGCGGTCGGCCTGCTGCCGCCAGGCCTCCTCCCCGGTCTCCAGGTACATCCGTGCGAGCCCGGCGATGGGGTTGGAGAGGTAGCGCCAGCCGTATTCGTGGAAGGCGGCGCCGGGATGGGCCATGGCCCGCGCCATGCGCCGGCTCGCCTCCCAGGCCGGCAGGTACCCGGTGACGCGGTACATCTCCAGGAAGGGGTCGATCATCGAGTGGCCCGAGTCGCCGGGGGAGAGCCAGATGCACTCGTGGTGGCGGCGGCTCAGGCCGCTCGCCGCCGGGTCCCGCGGATCGTGGCGGATGGTGCCCACCTCCAGCAGGTGGCGGGTGTGGGCCGAGGCCAGCTCGAGCCAGCGGCGGTCGCCGGAGCGCAGGAAGGCGAGCCACGGGACGTGGGCGATGTTCTGCTCGTTCAGCAGGTGGCCGTAGCGGCCGTGGTTCTCCCAGCGCCCCTGGCCGGCCACGTAGGCCGCCGGCAGCGATCCCCAGACCCACTGGCCGTACCAGCGGTAGACGCGCTGGTTGAGCCGCCAGCTCTCCAGCGCCTCCTCCACCAGGGCCTCGAGATCGGGGCAGACCTCCGGGTCGTAGGGCTGCAGGTGCATCAGCGCCCCGGTGGCCGTCAGGTACCGCGGCGGCACGGCGCAGACCACGGGCTCGCCGAAGATGCGCTCGTACAGGGGCAGCTCGAACCACGCGGCGGGGTCGATGATGAACTCGTGGGTGCGCGAGACGCCGGCCGCCAGGGCCCAGGTGGGAGCGCTGCTGGAGGTCAGCATGCCGTCCTCCCGCGGTCGCCAGTCCATGGCCCCCCGATCCTCCGGCCAGTAGTGGAAGGTCACCGTGCCCTCCTCCACCGAGGCCTCGATGCGCTTGGGGAAAAGGCGCCAGAAGTCGCGGTGATGGATGATCAGATCGCGCTCCTTGCGGCGCATCCTCACGGTGCCGGTGGACCGCGAGCCCTGCCGGCTCAGCCGCGACGTCGCCGCCTCGGCGTGCTCGTCGTCGAGCTGCCGGACCACCACGAGGCTGTCGCTGGAGACCTCCTCGCCGTCGAGGTCGATGGCCGCCTCCTTCCAGAAGGGACCCTCCGGACGGAAGCGGATGCCGGCGCCGCCGAGGGTGTCCTCCCACGGATCCCCCGTGTAGGTCCAGGTGTGGTACAGGCGGAAGAAGGGACTGCCGCGGTAGAACTCGGCGTCCAGCTCCCCGCGCGCCACCGGGTCCCCTTCCCCCTTGGCGGGGTGGTACCAGCCGGTGATCCGGACGCGGCAGCGGAGGGGTCCGTTCTCCACGATGCGGACCCCGGCCTCCGGGCCGGCGACGAGGAACCGGTACGTGCGCCCCTCTCCGGTCTTCCACCACAGGTCCCCGGGCTGCAGGAGGCCCTCGATGGTGCCGTCGGCCCCGAAGACCCAGACGCGGGTGCCCACGTCGACGGCGACGCCGTCCCCCCGGCGTCCGGCCATGGCCGGCCCCTGCCCGGGGTCGTCGGACCGGTCCAGGGTCAGGAAGGCGTGCCCGCCGCCGACGACGTCGCTCTGGAAGTCGACGAGGAGCCAGCGGACGCTGCCGTCGGGCCACGTGCCCATGACCTTCGTCTGCGTGTCGAGCCGCCGTCCGAGGGCGTCGCTCAGGGTGATCCCGGCGCCCGGCGGGAACGCTCCCCGGGCGAAGGGAACCCCCACCCGCATGGGCCAGTCGACGCGGGTCAATCCGGCCGCTTCCTCGACGCCGATGGGCACCCGGCCGCCGCCGGGGAGCTCCACCTGGCGCAGGGCGGTGACGAAGGGGCGCTCCCTCTCGGCGAAGGACCCCGCCGAGCGCCTGGCTTCCACGGCGAGCCCGCGGGCCCGGCCGGCGAGGACGCGTTCCTCCTCGTAGGAGTGGAGGGCTTCCTCCTCTCCCAGATCGA
Source organism: uncultured Gemmatimonadaceae bacterium (assembly GCA_964512165.1). Classification (GTDB taxonomy): domain Bacteria; phylum Latescibacterota; class UBA2968; order UBA8231; family UBA8231; genus UBA8231. Next base: position 14,129 of record CAZEHQ010000099.1, read on the forward strand.
CCTCGAGACGGAAGGTGTAGCGGCCGTCCTCCAGCTCTCCGAGGTCGAGATCCACCCGGCGGTCGAGGGTGCGGGTCTCCATCGGCTTCAGGTCGTACGTCCAGGCCTCCCGGAGCGCGGTTCGGCCGAGCACGTCCGTCACCGTCAGCCGGAAACGGACCGGCGTGCGGTCGTAGCAGCTGTCGAAGAGGCGCGCGTAGTGCCGCATCCTCAGGGGGATCGACTGGATCCCGGGGACCGCCATGAGGGCGTCGGCGATGCCGGCGTCGGCCAGACCGAAGCGGTCGCGGCGCAGGTTGTTGAAGTAGAAGCGGTTCTGCGCGGCGGCGCTGTGGCCCTCGTTGGGCCAGGGCACCATCGTGTGCGCGGCGATGACGTCGGCGTTCTCCCGCACCCGGCGCGCGAAGCGCTGCGCCGCGGCGCGCTCCTCCGGCTCGACGAACCCGGGATGGAGACGGTCCCCCGGGGCGAAGGGCTGGTAGGTCAGGTGCATCTCCACCCGCTCGCCGGGCGCCAGGAGCTGCTTCTTCCGGCGCGGCTCCACGGTGAACCAACCGCGCTTCGGGTGCTTCTCGCGGCGGTAGTCGGTCCACGTGGCGCACACCTGCGCGTCTGCCTCGCGGAAGGTCATCCACACGCCGTTGCCGGTGCGCGGGTTGATGGCCATCCAGTAGCCGGGCACGTCGAGGAAGTGGGTGTCGCGCCCCAGTCCCACGCGGATGCGGCGCATCTGCCCCCGGCCGGGGCCCGGCGCGACGATGACGGAGTGCTCGCCGTAGGGATCGTCCAGCATCAGGTAGGGATGCCAGCGGACCCACAGGGGAACGGCCTCCTCGCC
>CAZEHQ010000100.1:0-14927 GCA_964512165.1 uncultured Gemmatimonadaceae bacterium
CAGCGGCTGGACGGGCACCGAGATCCTGGAGGTCGAGGCGCCGGGAGCCGAGGTCTTCAACTTCACCGACTCCCGCTTCCACGGGAAGTAGCGGCGTCCCCGGTGCTGGGGAGGCGCCGGGTGGATCAGCCGCGCAGGGGCGCTGGTTCCCCGTCGGGCGGGACCCGGCTCGCAGATCAGTAAGAGCACATCAGGTCGTCGAGCAGCAGGTGCCGGCTGGCGGCCGGCACCATCTCGTCGATGTAGACCAGCTTCTCCCGCAGCTGCACGTAGAACCCCTTCAGCCGCAGCGGGTGGTCCACCAGCCCGTCGCCGCCGGTGGCGCGCCAGTTGCACTTGCGCGGCCACTGGTAGCGGTCCACGGGGTACTCCCCCGGCAGGTCGATCCCCATGTAGCGCCAGCCGTCGAAGTTGACGAAGGAGGTGCTCTCCGTGTCGTTGGTGTTCCAGTCGGCGCGGCCGTTGAGGGCGGCCCCGAGGTGGGTCCACTCCTCGCCATCGGCGTCCTCCAGGACGAAGACGATGCGGCTCCAGCTGGAGTTGCCGTGGACCCACAGGCCGATCCGGCGCGGCACCCCCGGCAGCGGAACGGGCTCGTCCAGCTCGGAGTAGTTGTACCAGGCGGTCACGTCCGGACCGCCCTGGGGCCCGTCCAGGGCCACCCGCGTCACCGTGCCGCGCTCGGGATCCTGAACCGCGTCCCAAGTCATCCCGCCCGGACGGCGGAGCACGTCCCAGGTGTAGTTCTCGAAGGCCGTGTCCCGGCGGGCGCTCACCCGCCAGGCGCCGGGGTCGTCCAGCCCGTGGAGCAGGACCGCCTCGGGTCCAGGCGCCGCGGTGTAGCGGATCGTTCCCGCCTTGACGGCGCTCACCTCGACGCCGCTGACGTAGCGGGGTGAATCGTCCACGAGGACGACCACCTCGCCGTCCGCGACAGCCGCCGGAAGGCTGTTGCCCATGCCGTCCGTCACCAGGGCCGCCGCGGGGCCGCTGACGTCACGCGGTGGATCGTCGTCGTCGACGGTCACCTCGCCGTCCGCGGGAGCCGCCGCAGGAGTGTTGTCGATGCCGTCCGTCACCACGGCGGGCCCCGCGCCGCGCACGGACAGGCGGACCTCCCTCTCGCCGCGGATCGTCCACAAGGCGTAGACCTCATCCCCCTCGGGACGCGCAAAGGCGAGGGCGAAGAGGCTGGTGGAGCCCGTGTCCAGCTTGCGCGAGAACCGGGCCCGGTCGAGCTGGGCGGTGAGGGTGGCGTAGGTCACGTACCCGGGCTTGGGGTTCAGCTCGGGCGGCCGGTGGGCGAGGCCGGAGGCGCCCCAGTTGGAGAAGTAGTAGGCGTTGCCCACGTCGTAGGCGAGGGCCGGGTTGACGTGGGGGACGCCGTAGGCCAGGGCCAGCAGGCAGTCGCGGACGTTGTAGGCGGCGGCGGTGCGCGGGTGGAGGTTGCCGGGGTTGGTGGAGTGGTACATCCACTCGAAGGAGACCGCCAGCCCCACGTCGCCGTACCCGTAGTGGCGGGCCATCTCCTTCATCCACCAGAGGCTGCCGAAGCCGGCCACCTCCGGCTGGCGCTCGGGCATGCGCATGAAGCCGGGGGACTCCTCGCCCAGGCGGTCGATGTACTCGCGCGGGTACCCACGCGCGAGGAACTGCTCGATCGACGGCTGCACCATGTTGCCGAAGACCAGCTCCATCTCCGGGTCGAGGCGCCGCACCGCCTCGCTGGCCGCCACCGCGTGCTCCCAGCGCCGCTCCAGCTCCGCCGTCTCCGCCGAGTCCAGCGGCGCCGGTCCGTCCCCCGTCAGGAACCCCGGCCGCGTCATCAGCGGCCCGATGTTGCTCTCGTGGAAGACCAGGGCCTGGCGCGTCTCCGGCCACGCCTCGAAGGAGCGGCGCAGCGCTTCGGCGTCCGTCTCGCCCACCTTGTGGGTGCCCACGATGCTGGAGTGCTGGCCCTTCGTCAGGCCGTGCTCCCGCAGGTCCTCGTACCCGAAGCCGAAGGTGCGCCGGATCCCCGCCTTGTACATCAGCGGTCCGGCCTGGTCCACGGTGGTGCCGCGGTGGCCCATGCCGAAGCACCAGGTGCCGAAGGGCGAGTCCCGGACAGTCGCCCGGCGCCGGTCCTCGGGCAGCAGCGCGAAGGTGGTCCGGCGCTCGACGGAGACCGCCTCGCCGTCGAGGAGGCGGAAGACGACCTCGAACCAGCCGAGCGTCTCCCGGGGCAGCTCCAGGCGCAAGGTGTCGGCGGCCAGCGGCGGCAGAAGCAGGCTTCCCCGGGTGCGGGCTTCGCCCCCGTAGTAGTCGGTGGCCACCACCTCGACCCGGGCCCGCCGCTCCCGGTCCGTGACGTTCCTCAAGGCCGCTGAGAAGACCGGCGGCTGCGCCACGAAGACGTTCCCCACCTCGGCCGAGGAGACCCGCATCTGCACCGGCGCCGCCGCCAGCGTGAGGGCGACCACGCGCACGGCGCTGCGGCGGCCCAGGGGGCGCACGCGGAAGCGCGCCGGGTCGGGGTTGCGCACCGCCACGTGGAGTTCCTTGGTCAGCTCCAGGTCCAGGTGGTCCCCCGGCTCGGCGATGTCCTGGATGTCCCCCGAACGCAGGGGCGCCTTCACCACGAAGAGGCGGCCCTCCGCCTCTCCCGCCGGCCCGGTGAGGCGCAGCGGCCGGTGGGCCAGGACCCGCTCGTTGCCCGGCTCGTCCCACCTCGGGACGGTGACGGCGCTGTCGTAGAGGATGCCGTGGCCGTCGTGAAGCCCCAGCCGGAAGGAGACCACGGGGGTCTTCGCCGGATCGGTGTCGGCCAGGCAGAGGAGGTAGAGCCCCGAGTAGTTCTGCCGCGGGATGCGCACCACCGGGCACTCGGGATCGCCGTACCCGTCGGGCTCGTAGTGGGAGTAGAACCCCACCGGGTCCTCCTCCACGTCGGGCCAGCGGGCCAGCCCCACGTCCAGGTGGTCGCCGCCCTCCCTCGTGCCGATGTGGAAGGGGATGCCGCCGATCTCGACGCGGGAGCCCGCCGCGGGCAGCTGTCCCTCGGCGATGGCGTAGCCGTCGCCCATGTCGGCGCCGATGAAGCGGCCGTGGTAGAGGTCGGTCAGATCGACGGTGACGAAGGACTCGCCGGCGCCGGCTCCTCCCGCCCAGAGCCAGAGCAGGGCCGCCGCCCGGTGAAGCGCGATGCCTGTCTTCCTCGGGGCGGGGCTTCTCGTAGCGCCGGTGGCTCCCCGTCTGGCAGCCCTCGCCGTCCGGCGAAGCGCCATGCCTGCCTTCCTCATGGCGGAATCCCTCGCAGCGCCGGTGGCTCCCCGTCTCGCAGCACCCGCCGCCCGTTGAAGCGCGATGCTTGCCTTCCTCATGGCGGAACCTCTCGTGGCGTCAGCTCCAGGGCCGCACGAAGCGGCCCGGCGTGGCCCCGGTGTGCTCTCCGTCGCGCAGCACCCGCCGGCCGTTCACCCACACGTCGCGCACCCCCGTCGACAACTGGTGGGGCTCCTCGAAGGTGGCGCGGTCCGAGACAGTGTCGGGATCGAAGATCACCACGTCGGCGAGCAGGCCCTCGCGCAGCAGGCCCCGCTGGCGCAGGCCCAGGCGGTCGGCCACGGCCGAGGTCATCTTGCGGACGGCGTCCTCCAGGGGCAGGACCCCCTGGTCGCGGACGAAGCGGCCGAGGACGCGCGGGTAGGTGCCGTAGCCGCGGGGATGCACCGGCCCCAGCTCCCGCGCCCAGGCCGGGTCGACGCCGCCGGCGTCCGTGGAGATCTTGACCCACGGCTGAACGAGCTGCAGGCGCAGGTTGTCCTCGGTCATGGAGTAGTAGATGGTGCCGATGCGCTGGCGCTCCGACAGCAGCAAGTGGCAGACGGTGTCGAACCAGTCCTCGCCGCGCCCGGCGGCGATCTCGGAGAGGCGCCGGCCCACGTAGTCCTGGTTCTCCGGCTTGCGCAGGCCGATCGGCATCACCCCCTCGGGGCCGTGCTCGGTGACCATCGGCTCCCAGCCGCCTTCGGGGTCGATGACGGCGCGCCGGATCTTCTCGCGCTCGGCCGGGTCCTCCAGACGCTCGAAGAGCTTCCCCCCCTCCGCCGTCCACGGCGGCAGGACCGCGGTCAGGCCGGTGCCCGAGGCGTCGTAGGGGTACATGTCGGCGGCCACGTCGAGGCCGCCGGCGCGGGCCCGGTCGATGCGGCCGATGACCTCGGGCATCTTGTCCCAGTGGTTCCGGCCCGCCGCCTTGAGGTGGTAGATCTCCACCGGCACGCCGGCGCGGACGCCGATCTCGAAGGCCTCGTCGAGGGCGCTGAAGATCTCCGCCCCCTCCGACCGCAGGTGGGTGATGTAGCTGCCGTTGCAGCGGGCCACGACCTCGCAGACCTCGACGATCTCGTCGGTGTCGGCGTAGCAGTCCGGCGGGTAGATGAGCGCGTAGGAGAGGCCGAAGGCGCCGTCCTCCATCGCTTCCGCCGCCACCCGGGCCATGAGCCGCCGCTCCTCCGCCGTGGCGGCGGTCATGTCCATCCCCTTGGCGCAGCTGCGCAAGGTGCCGCCGCCGAGGTAGGAGCCGACGTTGGGCGAGGCGCCCGCCGCCTCCACCGCCTCCAGCCAGTGGCGGAAGCGCGTCCACTTCTTCGCCGGCTCCACCCAGTCGGCCAGCAGGCCGCCGTACACGGAGGTGGCGAGGCCGCCCTCGTTGCGGCCGGTCACCGGCGCCGGGGTGGTGGCCTCGCCCATGATCTCGGTGGTCACGCCCTGGGTGATCTTGGAGAGGCAGCGGCCGTCCGCCATCAGTGGATAGATGGAGTGGGACTGGATGTCGATGAAGCCCGGGCAGACCACGGCGTCCCCGGCGTCGACGACCTCCCCGGCGTTCTCCGGCGGGGCGACCCCCGGCGCGGTCACCGCGGCGACGCGGTCGCCGGCGAGGGCCACGTCGCCGCGGAACCAGGGGTTGCCGCTGCCGTCGACGACGCGGCCCCCCCGGATCAGCACGTCCCAGGACATCAGCTGATCACCAGGTACGAGAGCCAGCCGTCGTGACGGTCGTTGAGGATGGCGTGGGGCACGCCGATGGGCAGGTAGACGGTGTCGCCTTCCCGCACCGGGTGGGCGTCGAAGCCGGTGACCACCGTGCCCTCTCCCTCCAGCACGTAGTAGACCTGCTCCTTGTCCTCGTGGACGTGGAAGTCGGAGGCCTTGCCCCGGGCCACGGCCTGGCGCGCCAGGTACCAGAAGGCGAGCAGGCAGGGCTGGTCGGTGACCGGCTCCTCCGCCTCCAGCCGCTCCAGGAGCAGCCAGGTCACGGCGTTGCCGTGGACGCCCATGTTCGGCTGGGCGTCGCGCCAGTTCAGCACCCGCGGCTCGCTGCCGCTCCGGCCCTCCGGCACGGGGCAGGTGATGATCAGGTACTGCATCCAGTCGGGGTTGGTCTCGCCGAGGAGCTGGTGCGAGACCCCGGGAGGGAAGTAGGCCACCGATCCCTCGCTGACGGCGTGGCGCTCCGTGCCGATGAGCACCTCCGCCTGGCCGGAGAGGATGTAGTAGTACTGCTCGGCGTTGCCGTGGGCGTGGTAGTTGGTGCTCTTGCCTCCCTGCAGGGAATGGCCGGCGAAACCGCTGAGGTGGGTCAGGCACCGGAAGGGCGAGCCATCGCCGACGGGGTTGAGGATCGGCCAGACGACGGCGTTGTCGTGGCCGAGATAGCATTCGCTGTCGCGCCAGTTGCGCACGACCGCTCGGGGGCTGCTCACGGAGGGTTCCTTTCGTCGGGGGGTCGGGAACAGGGGCGCGCAAGTATAGGAAATGACGGGACGGGAGTAGCCGCCGGCCGGGTCCTCAGCCCGGGCCGATCACGCCCTCGTCGAGCATGCTCAGCAGGGCCGAGTCCTCCACCTCCAGCGGCAGGTCGACCCGCCCGCGGCGGCGCGACGACTCGTAGGTGGCGAAGATCAGCTCCGTCGCCTGCAGGGCCTTGCGGCTCGACAGCTCCGGCTCCTCGCCGATGAACAGGCAGTCCACCAGGTCGCGGACGCTGGCGATCGTGTGCCGGGGCGCCGGCACCCCCGAGGTGCGCTCCACCTCCTCCCAGCCGCCGCCGCGCTGCATCCGCAGGCCGCCGCCCCCGCCCTGCACCTCGATCACCCCCTCGTCGCCGATCAGGCGGTTGGCCGGTCCGGCGTGGCCCGCGTCGCCGGTGGTCAGCAGGCCCTCGACCTCGTTCTCGAAGCGGACCCACGACAGGCCGCTCGTGTCCAGCCGCACGCCGAAGATCTCGCGGTGCTCGGAGACGTCGATCTGCCCCATGACCCAGCGCGCCGGGGTCTCGTCGTTGAAGAAGAACATCATGTCGAACCAGTGGGTGCCCCAGTCGAAGAGGTTGGAGCAGACGCCCTCGAAGCGGCGCAGGGGGCCGATGGCGCCGTCGCGGAGCAAGTCCCGCGCCGTTGCGAAGCCGTCGCCGAAGCGGCGCTGGTGGCAGAAGGTGAGCAGCACGCCCCGCTCCTCGCAGGCCGCGTGCAGGGCCCGCGCGTCCCCCCAGGTCGGGGCCATCGGCTTCTCTGCGTGGATCGCCCGGGCGCCGGCGGCGGCTGCCGCCTCGATCATCGGCCGGTGCAGGTGGGGCCAGGTGCAGACGCTGACCAGGTCGAGGCGCTCCCGGTCCAGCATCTCGCCGTAGTCGGCCCAGGTGCTGCCCACCCCGAAGCGCTCGGCGAGGGCGGTCCGGGCCTCCTCGGAGGGGTCGGCGCAGGCGGCGATCTCGACCCGTTCGTCCTCCGCGTAGCCCTCGGCGTGGGCGTGGCCGCGGCCTCCGCAGCCGATGACGCCGGCTCGCAGCGTCCCTCCTCCCGTCTCCTTGCCCATGGTCATCCCTTCCTCGACTTGCCCGTCCGCCCGGGATTGGGGGCCGGGATCTTGGCGGCCACAGCCTCGCGCCAGGCCGCCAGCCCTTCGTGCAGGTCGCGCTCCACGTCCGGGTTCTCCGCGGCCAGGTCGCGGTCCTCGGACAGGTCGTCCGCCAGGTTGTAGAGCTCCCGCCGTCCGTCCTCGAAGAACTCGATCAGCTTCCAGTCCCCGCGGCGCACCGAGGAGCCCGGGGTGCCGCCCTGGTTGCCGTAGTGCGGGTAGTGCCAGAAGATCGCCTCCCGCTCGAGGGCGCCGGCGCCTTCGAGGAGGGGCAGGAAGCTGACGCCGTCCGCGTGCTGCTCCGGCTGTGGCGGCAGACCCGCGGCCTCGAGCACGGTCGGGTAGAAGTCGGGGGAGGTCACCGGCACCCGGCAGCGGCTGCCGGCGGCGACCCGCCCCGGCCAGCGCACGATCAGCGGCTCTCGGGTGCCGCCCTCGTACATCCAGCCCTTGCCCTCGGACAGGGGAGCGTTGCAGGTGGGCGAGCCCTCCGACGTGGCCAGCCCGCCGTTGTCGGAGGTGAAGACGACCAGCGTGTCGTCGGCCCTTCCCGTCTCTTCGAGGGCGCCAAGCACGCGGCCGATGTTCTCGTCGAGGGCGTCGACCATGGCGGCGTACACCGCGTCGGAGTGCAGCAGCCGGCGGCGCACGCGCTGGTTCCGCTTGTGCTCGCACGGGAAGGGCTCGCCCTCGGCGAAGCTCTCGAAGCGGTCGAGGCCGCGGCCCTTCGCCTTGTCCTCGTAGCGCGCCATCGTCCCGGCCTTGGCCTGGATCGGCGTGTGCACGCTGTAGTACCACAGGTTGAGGAAGAAGGGCCGGTCGCCGGCGTGGCGGATCAGGTCGACGGCGCGGTCGGTGAGGTAGTCGGTCAGGTAGGTGCCCTCGGGCACGTCGGCGTCGGCGAGGGGTTCGATCGTCCACGGGCTGAAGTAGCCGCCGGCGCCGGGCGAACCCCTGTGGCCGCCGCCGACGTTGACGGCGAAGCCGAGATCCTCCGGCAGGTGCCCGGGCCCGCCGAGGTGCCACTTGCCCACGTGCCAGGTGGCGTACCCGGCGTCGGAAAGGGCCGCGGCCAGGGAGTGCTCGGAGGCGGGCAGGTCCTTCAGGTAGGGGACGTCGACCACGGCGCCCCGGGCCGGGTGCACCAGACCCTGCCAGTCGATCCAGTCGGTGACGCCCACGGTGGCCGGGTACTTGCCGGTGAGCAGGCTCGCCCGCGTCGGCGAGCAGACAGGCGCGGCGGCGTAGGCGTCGGTGAAGCGCATGCCCTCGCCGCACAGCCGGTCGAGGTTGGGCGTCTCGTAGAACTCGCTGCCGCAGCAGGCCAGGTCGGTCCAGCCGAGGTCGTCGACGAGGATGAGGAGGATGTTCGGCCGGGTGGGATTCAGGGCTCGTCCTCCGGCGGCGGGGCGGCGTCGGGCGCGGCTTCGAGGAAGGGCCGCATGTCCCCGGGCACGGCATCGCCCGCCCGCCGCCGGAGGAACTCCGCGGCGGTCTCGACGGCCCCGATCTTCTCGGCCACGGCCGATGCGATCCACTGGTTGAGGGAGACCCCGTCCTGCTTTGCGAGCCGTTGCGCCGCGGCTTTCACCGAGGCAGGGAGCCTGAGGGGGTATGCGGACTTGCTCAATCTGTGACCTCCGCCAGAGTGCTGCTGGCCGGAACGCTGAGGCACCCCTGCTCCTGAACCTATTTGCCTGTTTTTTCTGAACTTAATCTTAGAAGGCAAGAGAGTATGGCTCAAGTCTTGGGCTGTATCTTGGACGCGGCACCTTGACTTATGATCCGTGGATGACATCATTCCTGAGTTGGCCCTGTCCAACGGGAACTTACCGCCAAGCCCTTCGCCACTGACAGACGCTGTGACTAGGTATTCCAAGGCTCCAGTATCCGAAGTGATCTGCGGGGTGACCTTTGCCGAGGCACGTCTTTCGCTGGAGGACTTGTTCGGTGCCCGGCAGGTACTATCCGGCGAGTATCCCAAGATTGAGATTCGTCCCCCGCTTGCCGACGAGGCAATGTCTGGATTCCAGCTGACCCAAGAACTGAATCCAGATTCTGCACCTGTTCTCATTCGCCTGCGCAGCAACGATGATGACTGGATGTGTCAGGTGCAGGCAAACAAAGTCTACCTGAATTGGATTCGTCCGGATCATAAACCGGTCGGCAACTATCCAGGATACACCGCAGTTTACCGCAGATTTGGAGATGTCCTTGATGCATTGGGGATCTCTACTGCGGAATTCTCAAGGGATAGTGTCAAGTATTACGACCTCAGCTATCATGATCGCTTGGAATGGCAGGATCACATAGCCAGCCTCAGTGAAGCTCATGAGATCATGCGCATCAAGCCGCCGGCGATCACGACTCCTGAGGGGTTCAACAACCTGTTCTCACGATATACCTACAGATGCCAACCCCTAGGTGGATATGGTGTTTTCTCAGTGAACACTGCAACGACAGCTACTGGGAAACAGGTGCTGATTCTCGAGAGTACGCTTCGTGGTATCACTCCTGATCATTCGAGTGACGATTGGTTCGGAGAGGCGCACAGGGTCCAAGTTAGTCATTTCAGCCAACTCTTCAGGCCGGAGATTCTTGCGCAATGGGAGTGATTCCATTTCAAGCAGAGCATGGCGACTCTCCATCTGTGTTCTACGATTGTCCAGAGGGTGCCTTTGGCACTCAACAGACGTCCTTTGTCTCTGATTTCGGGGAAAGGACCGCTTTGGATGTCTCCGATATCTCAGGTCACTCGGACTGTGAGGCTGTTGCCTTGGCCAAGGCGAAGTCGGCCGTCCGACCCGATTGGAAGGAAACCGGACTTCGGTCTTTTTCTACCTTGATCTCCAGCAGGCTAGGCTATCTGGAAGGTCTGCAGAACCTTCAACAGGATTGGGCGTCTGGTGGAGCAATTGGCCCCTCGTTGGCTGCCATCATGCGGACCAAGGGCTTACTTGCCCTGATCGGGAGAAAGGTTCTTGATGAGGAAGTCAGTCTAATCCCCAGGATTGTGATGGGCCCAGTTCCGAGTGGTGGGATAATCGTTGAACTCCATGCAGATGATGGGAATGCGATAAATGTGACTATTGCGAACGATGACCATGTGGAAATCGAGGTGCTGTACGGCGGGCACTACTTCGATGTCGCCATACAAGGGAGCGAAGTGATCGGCATGGTAACCGCCCAGTATGCCTCCATCTCCCGGTAGCGAGATCCCCAATGGAGAGGTGCTCTACAGGTGGTGCCGCAGCGATGCCTTTCCCGAAGACCAAGTGGAGATACCCGCCTCGCTTTTCGGGGATATCGAACTCTCCTGTGACTGGGCGAAGTACCGCATAGATCCCTCGACCTCCTTCCACGTCAGAGAGGGGAAGAGGCGGGTCATCGCAATCTCCGTTTGTGACGAGGTCAAGAATCCCCGCAATCCCAAGCGGATTGGCGAGGTCGTCCCCGCCTGGAAGCAAGAAGTGGTGTACGATCCAATTGCAGAAGATCCCGTTCATGGCCCGAACAATGCGCATTCCCTGATCAGGGGACGCAAGAAGATGGCGGTCCGCGACGCCATCCGCGCACATGCCAGGTGGTGGGACATCCAGAGCACATGACCACCGACCTGCCGATCCGGGTGGAGCACCCGCGCCGCCTGGGCACCTGGACGATCGAGGCCGAGCGCCTCGACCTCGGGGAGGGGTACAAGCCGAGCCTCGCGCTTCTGCCCGGGGGCGAGCTGGTCCTCGTCTCCCTGGACAACAAGGGGGACGCCGAAGCCGGCACCTGGACCGAGACCATGCCCCTGCGGCGGTCCCTCGACGGCGGCCGCACCTGGACGGAGCCCGAGGTGGCCGATGACGTGATCGGGCGCGAGCAGTGGCTGACCTGCACGGGCGCCGGCGTCCTGTTCTCCAGCAGCCACATCCTGGAGAGGGACGCGCGCAACGAGGACGGCAGCATCCACAGCTACCTGCACCGCTCCAGCGACGGCGGCCGCACCTGGGAGCGGACGAAGCTCCTGCTGACGGGCGAGGCCCGCCGCGGCGAGCCGGAGGAGAAGTGGACGCATACCAGCCGCAATGTCGTCGAGCGGCCCGATGGGACCCTGCTCTACGGGGTGAGCCTGGGCGACTCGGCCTTGGCCTGGATGTGGCGCTCCACGGACGGAGGCGTCACCTGGGACCGGAGCCGGCGGGTGGCGATCCCCGACTACGGCGAGCGGCCCTACGACAACTACGACGGCTTCTTCGGCGAGGACTTCACCTACCTGACCCGCGGGGGCGACCTCATTCACTGGATCCGCTGCGGGCCCCCGAGCCCGATGTACCCCATGGAAGACGGACGCGCGGTCCCCGCGGGTGACGACGGCATCGACCGGACCCTTGTGTGCCGCTCCGCCGACGGCGGCCTCACCTGGTCGAGGCTGAGCGACTTCGGGGAGTACGGCATGCACTACATGCGGGCCCTGCGGCTGGCGGACGGGCGGGTCCTACTGACCTACACCCAGCGCTCCACCTTCCAGCCCCTGGGCCTGCGGGCCCTGGTCAGCCACGACGACGGCGAGACCTGGGACTTCTCGGCCGACCGGATCACCATCGAGGGGCGCACGCCCTGGGGCCTGGCCCAGGGAGGCGGGTTCGGGAATACGGTGCAGCTGGAGAATGAAGAATTGTTGACCTGCTACTCGTACCGGTTGGCGCCGGAGGAGACGCGCCTGGAACTGGTGCGCTGGCGCTTGCCTTGAGCAGAGGTCTTTCGCACGCAGGGAGGGCCCAGCAGGATTTCGGTTGATCGCCGCAGGCCGCCAGCCTCGGCGTCCGGCCCCCTACTGATCGTTCAGTTCCGCTCCGACCCGCTCCTCTTCGACCACCTTTTCGCGCCAGCTGTCCGTGTCTCCGGCCAGGGCCTGCCCCGCCAGAGTCAGCCGCTCGTCGAGGGTGGCGAACTTTCTCTCCACGATCGTCGTCAGAGACCGGATCTCCGTCCTCAGATTGCGCTCGAGCTGTTGAAGACTGTGCTCGAGCTGTTGAAGGTCGGCCTTCGTGGCTGGCTGTTGATCTGCGCGCATGGGCGGCCCCCTCCAAGGTCAGGGATATGCGAGAGTACTCTCTCTCAGTGGCGATGAATCGAAGGTGAGCATCGCCCCCCTGAGCGTCAAGGGTTCCTCCAAGCGATTCCCGCGCAAGCGTTTTCGAGCTCGCCATGCACCGCTGCTTCCGCCTCGGCGCCGGAGCAGACGCGCCTGGAACTGGTGCGCTGGCGCCTGCCGTGAGCGGCGGGGCTCGCGCGATTCAATCTCCCCCTTCCTGCCAGTTCTGGATTCGGCCCTTTGCTCCTTCCCACTCCAGAGCCCGTTGAATCGCCTCCACACTCCGACGAGTTCGGCGAAGCTCCCGCCATAGCGATACGGCCCAGGCTGTCGATAGCAGGAACCAGAGAATCGCTATCAGAAACTGAGCGCCCTCAAAGAGGCCCATATCTCCTCCTTCAATCCGAGAGTCAGCCGTCTTCGGCATACTCCTCCCGCTTCACCGTGTCCGCGAACAGCAGTCCCGCGCTGTCCTCCAGGGCCCCCGCCGCCGCCCCCTGCTCTCCCAGGCGGAACATGGCCCGCGTCGCCTGGCTGACGTCGATGTCGGCCACCAGGACCTCCTCGCGCTTCAGCTCCGTGCGGGCGTGGATGCGGCCGTCGGGCGCCACGATCAGGCTGCGGCTGTTCTGGTGGGGCAGGCAGGCGTTGCACGAGGCGAACCAGACCGTGTTCTCGGCGGCGCGGGTGACGATCATGGCGTGGTGCAGGGGGATCTTCCAGTCGTTGGGGCGGGTGGTGTTGTTCTGCGGGTGGAAGACGACCTGGGCGCCGCGGCGCACGCACTCGGCCGTGGTCCCGGCGAAGCGCAGCCCCTCGAAGCAGATCACCACGCCCACGGTGACGCCGAAGAGGGAGAAGGTGTGGGCGCCGGTCCCCGGCTCGTAGGCGAGCGCGTCCAGCGGCGTGAGCATGGTCTTGTGGTGGGCGCCCAGGAAGACGCCGTCCTCGCCGATGACCAGGGCCGAGTTGTAGGGCCGGCCGCTTGCCGACGGCACCTCGGTGCCGAGGATGCAGGCCATGCCGAAGCGGGCGCAGCGGTGGGCCACCTCGGCGTGGAGGTCCTCGAGCCAGGCGAGGGGCGTCGGCTCGGCCGGGTCGGAGATGTCCACCCGGTAGCCGAAGGTCTGGGCCTCGGGAAAGCAGAGGATGCGCGCGTCCTGCTCCCCGGCGCTCTCGATCGCCTCCACGATGGCGCGGTGGTTGTCCTGCCGGTCCGCCGTCTGGCGGGTCTGGGCGAGGGCGATGCGCAGTTCCGTCAAGACGCCCCCTCCGTGCCCATCAGCTCGGCCATGCGGGCCGGCGTCGGCAGGGCCGGTCCGAAGTGGCCCATGGCGGTGACGGCGATGGCGCCGGCGGCGTTGGCGAAGGCGCCGATGCGCTCCGGCCCCCAGCCTTCGAGAAAACCCACCGTCGTCGCCGCGGCGTGACAGTCGCCGGCGCCGGTGGGCTCCACCACCGGCACGGGATAGCCGGGGCAGCGCACGGGCTCTTCGCCCTCGGCCAGGACCACGCAACCCTCGGCGGCCAGGGTCACCACCACTAACCGCGGACCCCGGGCGAGCAGCTCGCTGCCGGCCTCCACCGGGTCTTCGCGGCCGGTGATCGCCGCTGCCTCCTCGAGGGTGGGGGTGACCACGTCGGCGGCGGCCACGGCCTCCTCGAAGGCAGCGGCCGTCCCGGCGGCGCCGGGGAGGGCGCGCACGTTCGGGTCGAAGGAGACGGGGACCCCGGCGTCCCGGGCCGCGGCGATGGCCGCCAGGGACGCCTCGAGGGCGCCGTCGCTGATCTGCAGGGTGGTGCCGGGCACGTGCAGAGCGGCGGCCCGGGCGATGGCCCCGGGGTCGATGTCCTCCGGGCCGAGGGTGGTGGCCGCCGAGTCGCGGCGCTGGAAGGCCAGGGTGGTACGCCCCTCGATGCACTCGTGGAAGCAGATCCCGGCCTGGCGCCCGGGGACGCGGATGATCCGCGACACGTCGACCCCTTCTTCCGCCAGGGCGTCGACCAGGAAGTCGCTGAAGGCATCGTCCCCGAGGCGGGTGATCAGGGCCGCCGGCCGGCCGCAGCGCACCACGGCGGCGGCATAGGTCGCCGGCCCGCCGCCGGCGTACTTCCTCCAGCTCAGGGCGCCGCGCATGCTCTGCCCCGCCGGCTCCGGCATGAACTCCACCAGGGCCTCGCCCAGGGACAGGACCGGGGCGCCGGGGGCGGCGGCGCGGCTCACGGGGTGGCGGGGTCTCCGGCGCCGGCCAGATCGCGGGGCTGCTCCAGGCCCAGCCGGACGTCCTCCAGGAAGCCGGCGGCGTAAGCGCCGTCCACGGCCCGGTGGTCGCAGGCCAGGACCAGGGTGATCACCTCGCGCACCGCCGCGGCCCCCTCCCGGGCCACGACCCGCTCCTCGCTGCGGCCGGCGGCGAGGATCCCGCACTCGGGCGGGTTGATCAGGGGCAGGAACCGGGTGATCCCGTAGCCGCCGAGGTTGGTCACCGTGAAGGTCGGCGCGGGTTCGGGCGGCACCAGGCCCCGGCGGGCGGACGCCACGAGAGCGGCCCGGGCCTCGGCGAGTTCCGCCAGGCTCTTGCGGTCGGCGTCGGCCAGGGCCGGCACGAGGACCCCCTCCTCGACGGCCACGGCCAGTCCCACGTGGCACCCCGCCTTGAGGACGAGGCCGCTGTCGCCGACGTGGGCGTTGATGCGCTCGTGACGGCGCAGAGCCCTCGCCGCGGCGGCCACCAGCAGGTCGGTGAGCGAGACGGCCGGATCCCCGCCCAGCTCCCGGCGCAGGGCCTGGGCCGCGGTGACCTCGACGTCGGCGAAGAGGTGGAAGTGGGGGATGTGGCGGGCGCTGGCGCTCATGCGCTCGGCCACGGCCCGCCGCAGCCGCGAGTGCGGCGCCGGGCGGTCGCCCTGCTCGACGACGGCGGGGACCGCCGCCGCCGCG
>CAZEHQ010000101.1:0-14834 GCA_964512165.1 uncultured Gemmatimonadaceae bacterium
CAGCTCCAGGTCGATCCTGCGGATCTCCTTGTAGTCGCTGATCTCATCGGCCACTCCGGGGACGAAGTCCCGCTCGATGTTGTAGGTGAGGACCACCTGGTTTCCCCCGCTGGCCTCAAGGCGGCCCTGTCGACGCACGCCGCCACCCACCAGCGGTCGGATCTCCCGGTGCTCGACTCCGTCGATGAAGATCCGCTCACGGAAGAGCAGGGCGCCGCCCGTTCCGTCCTCGGGAGAGTCGTCGCTCAGGCGAACCTGGAGACGGCGAACGTTGCCCGCAATGAGGCGCCCCCCCAGGGTCCCCTTGAGGGAGTTGTCCGCCATGTCGATGGAGGTACTCCAGTGGCCGGCGTTGACGTAAGTGGCTCCCATGGTGAGGAAATCCCCCACCTGGGCGGTGCCGCGCAGGCCCAAGACGTTGGTGAAGATGGTACGGCTGGCAGGCAGGTCCTCCCGGCTGATGGCGACGGTGTGGGGGCTGCTGATGCGGGAGGCCAGGGTTGTCATGGCGTACTTGTCGGAGCGGATGTCCCACTGCACGCCGTCGAAGATGGGCTTGGAGAAGGTCATCGGGGTCAGCGTCGTGCGGATGGTCTCCCCAATGGTCAGGGAGGTGTGGAACTGGCCCTTGCTGGCGGAGGAGACGACGAGACGGTTGAACCAGGACCCGAACTCCGGCGCCTTGAAGATGCTGCTGCCGAACTCCCCCGGGTGCTCCTGGCTCCAGTCGTAGACGCGCCAGCCCCGGGTGATATGGTTCCCGTAGATGTCGTAGAACCGGTCCCCCTCCAGGGAGATGTCGGTATAGCGCTGGTAGTGGTCCCTGGCGTAGTTGGTGTACTCCCAGTTCTTCCATCCATACAGGTGGTACAGGGTCTGGGGCAGGTACCACTTCCGCAGGACGGGGGTTACGGTCTCGGGCGAGTTGCGAATCCCGGAAGTAACGTAGGGGTTGAAGAACCCGGCTTCGTAGCCCGAGGGGTCGGCAGGGTGGGCGAAGAGGAGCGCGGAGAAGGCGATCGCCGTCGGGAGTGTTCTCGCGGCACGGGACATGGCTAGTAGACCAGTCCGATCAGCCGGTGGACGACCTGGTCTCCCGCATCGGCGTCGATGTGGACCCTGCAGACGTAGGTCCCGGGGGGCATGAGGCGGCCCATGCTGTCGGTGCCATTCCAGCTGTATCCGCCGTCCACAGGCTCCAGGGCCGTGGCGCGGGACCCGGAGAGGGTGAGGATCTCCACCGTCGGCGCCCGTTCGACCTTCACGACCGTGAGGCGTATCGAGACCTCATCATTGATGCCGTCGCCGTTCGGCGTGCAGATCCCCGGAGTGATCTCCAGTTGTCGTATGAGTGCCGGGCCGTCGGCGATGGCGGGAACGTAGACGATGGCAGCCTCTGGATCCTCCGGCTTGACTCGCTGAGACGCATCCCGCCGGGAATCGCCGACCCAGGAGTCGAAGGAAGTGACGGCGGCGTAGAGGCGCGTACGGAAGCGGACCTCCACCGAATCGTCTCTCACGAACCGAGGCAGCTCGACCTCCAGCGAGTCCCCTGTCATCCGCGACCGGGCATCCTCTACCTGGCGGCCCCCGATCCATGCCGACACCTCCTGGGCCGGCGAGGGCAGGCGGATGGCGATACGGTCGAAGCCGTGGTCCGATCGCTGAGACAGGGGGCGGATCAGGTACGAGAACTGCGTCAGCGAGTCCAGCGGGGCCTGCCGCGGCAGGATACGGCCCGAGAGGCCGCCGCTGATCAGCGGATCATCGAAGAACAGAGAGATGGAGCGCAGAATGGGAGCCACCTCGGGGTCCTCCGTGGAGAGGGTGGCCTGGAGTTGGACGTAGCGGGTTGGGTTGGGCGACAGGAACTCCTTCCCGGAGTCGAGGTAGACGGGGCTCCAGCCGCTCCAGTCCGTGCCAGCTCGGGTGATCTCCTCCGCGGGGAGCTTCAGGCGGCTCGGCAGGCTGCGCCACAGCTCCTCCGGGATCCGCACGCCGGCGGTGTTGTAGTAGTTGGTCTCCACCTCGAAGAGCTGTCCGGTGCGAGAGCGAACCTGCACCGCGGTGCCGGGCGGCAGATCCGCGTCCCATTCGATACGCCGGATCTCCTTCAGGCGGCCCAGGTCGATGAAGGGCGAGGCCATCTCCGCGCTCGCCGGGTACCCTTCGCCGAAGAGCATGATGTCATACAGGAAGTTGGTGTGGCCCCTGTCCGTGTCCAGGTGATAGAACAGGTGGCGTACCTTCCGCCGGGGGAAGTGGAAATCGAACTTGTACTGGCGAGGGGTTCGGAGGTTGGTGACATGGGACAGGAGGCGGTAGTCGAGGTCGCTCTGCACGCGTTGCTTCGTGAGGCCGCTGGCCACCTCCCCACCGGAGGTGTAGATCGCAAAACCATCCACGGGGGTGTTGCGCCAGCCGGTGTCGAAGGGGGGCGGGAGGTCGACGAGGACCAGCTGGTCCAGCCAGAACGTGGCTCCCAGGTCCCACTCGAACCAGTGGCCCTGCAGTTCCCAGTCGATGACACTCCAGTCGTACTTCACGGCGACGACCGACCATCTCGTGTTCATGTCGGCATCGAAGATGGCGCTGCTGTTGCTCTCGTCCGCGCCGACCACGATCGAGCCCCCCCGTTCACGGGTGAAGAGGGCGACGTTGTCTCCTAGGGCGTCCACCTCGATCTCCGCGATGGCCCCGTCGGGCTGCGGGGACTCAACGAGGAAATAGACGTACTGAACGAGAGCATGGCCCAGGGTGTCCGCCCCGGAGAGATGCTCGCCCGTGGCCTCGCCCGGATCGATGGTCCGCAGGGGGAACTCGAGGACTCGGTCGACATTGGGCTCCGTCGTCCCACCAACCCGCGTGTACTCGAAGAGGTCCCTTCCCCCGACGACGCGGGAACCATCGCTGATGTAGACCGAAAAGCTGCGGAAGGGGCGGACCTGCTCCGTGTCGGCGAAGACGAGGCGCAGCCTGGTGGCCAGCACGGCCCTCCCCAAGTCGATCTGCAGCCACCAGTTGTCCAGTGGTTCGTCGGCGGCCGCCTGCCAGTAGGTGGTCGAGTCGCCGTCGATCGCCCGCCAGGCACCGGCCTCGTTGGACCCCGCCTCGTGAAGCCCTCCGCGCACCAATCCTCCCAGGTCCTTGCTCTCGTGCTCGAACTGGTTGGCGTCGGCGACGGCGTTGATACCACGACGGAACCAGTGCAGACCGGCCCCGCCGTCATCCCTCAGTTCGACCACACCAGGAGGATAGGTCCAGCCCTCCCAGGCATTCCTTCCACGGATGTGGATCTCCCCGGCCACGGTCAGGGCCGGCGGCAACAGGAGAAGCAGGACGAGGAGGACCAGGCGGGTCATCTTCAGTAGGCGACGGCCAGAGGATGGGTCCGGACGCGCGTACCGCCGTCGGTGGTCACGGCGACGCGCACCAGGTAGAGTCCCGGCGGCACGAGCCTGCCCGAGGCGGTCCTGGCATCCCACCCGTCGGTGTAGGGGCCGCGGCCACGCGGCTCCGAGGCAAGGGTTCGGAGGTGGTTGCCGGCGAGGTCATGGATGTCGACCTCCACGTGGTTGGCGGTGATCCCGAAGAGGGTGAAGGCGATGTGGGCGGTGTCGTTGCGGCCATCGCCGTTCGGGGTGATCACCGATGGCGCCGCCCGCAACGGCGACAGAACCGCCACGGTGGCACTGGGCGCAAAGACGCGGGTGTCGTTCGTGGACACATCGGGGTTCGCGTCTCCCGGGTCGACGGACTGGGGCAGGGAACCCCGGGTCGACGAGATCTGGGCCAGGAAGTCGGTGCTGTAGTCGAAGACGCTGGCTGCGAAGATGAGGCGCACGGGCGGGTTGTGGTCGGCCGTGACCGCGTGGGACGGGAAGTAGACGATGAGCGTTGTTCCCCTGTTGCGCACGGAGTCGGGGGTTACGGCCGCGGCCGCGACTTCCAGGCCCAGGAATCGGCCTGGAGATGCCAGGGCGAGGCGGACGGCATCGAACCCCGCCTGGTCGGGAGAGTCGAAGCTGGCCCGGAGGTCATAGGTGAAGGCTCGCTCCTGGCCCGCCTCGACCTCGACGGTGCCCCCCGGGGGACGGGGCAGGTCACGCAGGGCCACTTCGCCCACCACGTGGTGGGCGAGGAGGGGAGCGTACTCGATGACGAGGGAGTCGAGACGGCCATAGGTGAATGTGTCATCGCTCCCCAGACGCCACCGGAACTGGAGGAAACGCCGGCCGTCGGGCGAGTGGACCGGGTCGCCGGAGGTCGTCTGCGGCGCCGACCAGAAGCTCCAGTGGTCCGTGTCCTCCGTGACGGCGCCCTTTTCCCCGGGGCGGCCCTTGGGAGAGCTCGGCGCCCGGCTCCACTCCGCCTTCGTCACCTCACGCTGTCTGCCGATCTCGGTGATGACGTGGTAGGCCATCGGCGTATCATCGGTTCCGGTTCGAGTCTCCATCGACAGGCGCACGTGATCATGTGGAGCCGGCCGGGGCGCCGCCTCCACGTCTTCCTTCCGGAGAGCCGACAGCCCCCACAGGGCGCGGCCGAAGTTGACGGGCCGGCCCAGGTCGATCACCTGCGAGACATACCGCGTCTCGGAGGGGAAGCCCTCGCCGTAGACTTCGACCTCGGAGAGGAAGCCGCCCTGAGGGAAGGCGAGGCGGAGGAAGCGCAGCGGCTGTGTGGGAAAGGAGACCTCGACGACGCGTCGGTTGTTGACGGGCCGATTCTCCAGGAGGATCGGATACGTCCCGGGCCTGTCCGGTCCCAGGAGGAGGTACTCAAGGGGGAGCAGGGCCGCCGAGATCTCGAAGGCTCTCGGGAACTGGTCCCTCACGAGTCCCGAACCGACGCCGGGGACCTGTCCTTTCTCCGGCGTGATGAAGAGGATGCGGTTGAGGGGCAGGGGCATGGCCAGATCAAGCTGGATCAAGCCGACGGACCTGGGTCCCAGCAGGTCGCCATCGACGAACTCTCCCCACCCGGAGGCCCAGGTCCGGTCGCCACTGTAGTTGCGCGGGTGGAACCCGAGCCTGAAGTCTCGCACGCTGGTCCCGAACTTGTCGAAGGCCCAGTCCATGCCGAAGACGTTGCGCAGCTGACCCCCGCTCCCCTTGGGGCCTACGAGGAGGTTCTCCTGCGGATCGAGTTCACGCGGTTGCGCGCTCCCTTCTACATCGGTGAAGACGAGCCCCACGGCGGCCTCGGAGAGGGCCTCCCACGAAGCCCCTCCCGAGCCGACGACGAGACGCTCGACCTGCGTCCAGCCGGCGGCGGGGGCCAGGAGCGAAACAGCCAGAACGGATCGCAGGCAATTCACGACGGGGCCTCTCAGTACGCCACGTTTACGGCCCGGAACCTGTGCTCCGCACGCGCCGCGGCATGTACCGTCACCCCGAGGAGATAGACCCCGGGGGGCACGGGGGTGCCCCGCGCGTCGGTGCCGTCCCAGCTCCGGGAGTGACTCCCGGCTGAGAGCTCCCCGCTGTACAGGTCCCTCAGCTTCCTCCCGGAGAGGTCCTGGAGTGAGATGGTCACTGGCGTCTCCTGCACCAGATGCAGAAGGTCGAAGGAGAGCGTGGCCTGATCGTTGCGTCCGTCTCCGTTGGGCGTGATCACCGAGGGCGTGAGATCCACGGAGGGCAGAAGACGGTCCGCGTCACCGGCGAAGATCACCAGGAGCTGGTCGGTGCCCACGCTCTGGCTGGCATCTCCGCCGACGATGATCTGGGGCAGCCGTCCCTGGGTGTCCAGCAGCTGGCCGGAGAACAGGGTGCCATAGACGTAGAGCTGCGTGGAGAAAGTGATCCGCAGACGTTCGTCGCGACCCCGGGTGACCCGGTGAGAGGGGAAGTAGACGCGCATCCCGGAGGGCTCGAGCCGGACGCTGTCGGGGGCCACCGTCGTCGCAGGATCCCCCATCTCGAGCTCGAGGAAACGCGGCTCGGAGGGCGTGGCGATGCGGATGCCGTCGAAACCGCTTGCCGGGCCGGCGCCCAGGTCGGCGCGCACGTCGTAGGTGAAGGCCGTATCCACGCCGGCGGGAACGGCGGCGATGCCTTCGGCGGGCGTGGGGTCGCTCAGCAGGGCGATCTCTGCCAGGGCCTTCAGGGCCAGAGGGGGAGAATAGGTCAGCCAGAGCCGGTCTACCTCCATGGCCTCGGCCGTCGTGCCCTCGAAGAACAACCTGAACTGGAAGTAGGATCGCGGCCCTGGCAGCTCGAGGGGAACGGTGTATTCCCCCGTGCCGGCCGCGGTGAGCGGCTCCGTCCAGGGCGTCCAGTTGACCAGGTCGGGCCGCACCGGTCCCTTGAGATCCTGCTGCAGGCCTTCGTAGACGGCTGCCGAGACCTGCTCCGTCAGTCCCTCCTCGCGGTCGACGATCTGGTAGTAGTCGAAGGGGGTGTCATCCGCACCGTTGCGCAGCTGGGCCGAGACCGCGACTGGGGCCTCGGGACCGGCACCACCCCCGACGGCGGCGCTGCCAACCCGGGACGTGCGGATCGCCAGGGACCCGAGATTGGCGGCCCCGGGGAGCTGGATCAGCTTGGACACAAAGCGGCCACGAGGCACGTAGCCTTCTCCGAACACCTGGATTTCCCCGAGCTCGAAGGGATTGGATGACAGCACACGGAGGCGAAGGAAGCGCAGGAGCTGGCCGGGGAAGTCGGTGCTCACCAGCCACTCACGGTTGAGATCGACTCGCTGCAGGCTGCGGTAGACAGGTGTGTCATCGGCATGGTAGGTCCGGCCATCGCTGATGGCGAGCTCGAAGGAACGGATGAAGTCATCCCGCGCCTGCGGGCTGGGAAAGAACACGATCCGGCTGGCCGGATAGGAGGCGCCAAGGTCCAGAAAGAAGATCCGGCCCGTCTGGTCCACGCCGAACCCCCTGAACTGATCGGCCGTTCCAGTCGTGCTGTCCCCGTCGACGATGACTCCGGGGGATCCCGCCACGGCGGCATTGTTCCAGACGTGTCCCTGGCCGGAGGCGACGTAGTCTCGAGGTGCGCCTTCGGTCCATTGGACCGTCAGGACGAGGTTGTCCTGCAGGGTGAAGCTCCCCGGGCCGAGGGCCGACCTTGGTCTTGTGACCAACCCCCCCCTGGTCTGCGCCTGGGACTCCCAGCTGAGCCCCGTGTCGCCCACGACCCAGGTCTGCGCGGCTCCCGGTGCGGGCAGGAGCGCGGCCAGGCTGACGGCCGTCGCCGCCAGGGCGCGGGCTACGCCGAAACGCCTCATCGGCCCCGAGCCGAGAGGGACGCCGGCGGCTGATACCCCTTGTAGACCTCCCGGCGGAAGTGGAAGGCAAGGCCCATCTCTTCCACGGGTTCGTCGCGGTAGTCGAAGCGCAGCGCGATGCGGCGCAGGTGAACCGTGAATTCCACTACGTCCGGGGGCAGCTTGGGAAAGACGATGAACCGGGATGTCTCCTGTCCGCTGAACAGCATCTCGCCGGAGTAGAGCGTGCGGACGAGGATGTCCTGGCGCTCCTTGAAGCGCAGGAAGGCGTTGCCTGCGTAGCCCTGGATGTGGGCATGGTAGTATTCCAAAAGCTCCGGCAGCTTCAACGCCGCGTACCGACGGTAGCTGCTGGTGGCCGAGGCGAGCTCTATGGCGTCCGGGTCCACCCGGACCTTGGGGTAGGCGTAGTTCGTGATCTCGAGAAGGAAAACGGTGTACTTCGGCGGGGTGAAGGATTCCCCAAGGGGCCGCCAGTCCCCGTAGGTATAGGGATTCGTGGAGAGGGGACCCTGCTGGGAAGGGAGGGGGAACTGGCGGTTCAGCGCCTCGTCCGGCATCGGCCTGAGGCCGATGTCAAGACGTTCATAGCTGTAGGTGACCGAGCCGTCGTCTCCGACGACCATGTTCGCCGACTGACGTCCTTCGGGAAGGGGCTGGACGGGACCGGCGAAGTGCCGCCCACACCCAACCGCCAAGAGGACGACGGAAACCGCGAGCCCGGCGTGGCGCAACCTTCGTTCTCCGGCCACGGCTGGAGAGGGTACGGGGAGGTGGGCGTGCCTCGCCCAACTCCCGGCCCCGGAGGTCAGGGGGCGAAAGTTGCCTTGATCCGTCCCCAGGCCTGGTCTTCGACTGCGGTGGTGTAGTCGCCGATCCCCAGCAAAGTGAAGGTAGAGGAGTTGTCCGTGTTTCCGGAAATCCCCCAGGTCGCCGCCGTGGTAACCTGATGGGAGCGGCCGACTTCGGCCGTGTCGTTGTCATCCACCTTCACGGTCATGGCGATCGTCTCTCCGGCGGTCAGGTTGTGGCGGATGCTGGCCTCCTCGCCCTGGGCCGAGGCCAGATCCCAGGCGGGCTGGCTCCACTCATAGTTGACGACCACGTTGGCGGTGCCGGTGGCGGCGCCTTCGGGTTCGGTCCTCACCTTCGAGAGCCCGGTGAGATCCTCCCAGTGCATCTCGGGCGGCACGTTGTAGAGGAAGTACCAGGAGCCGTCCAGGGGCGCCGGCGACTCCCACACACCGGGGACGGGGACGTGGATCACGTGCTGTTGGGCCTGCTCGCCCCAGGTGCCGGTGGCGTCCATGGGGCCGCCGGAGTTGTCGGCGTCGATGATGACCTCGACGGCGTCGTCGTTCCAACCCCAATCGAGGCGGTTCTCCACGACGACCAGGGTATCGTCGGCAACCCGTGCAAAGCCGTAGACGCGGTTGTCGCGGTCCGTTCCCGTCCAGGCGATCCGGAAGGCGATATCGAGGTCGTCCTTGGGAGGCATGACCTCCGTGATGTTCTCGTGCATCTGGTCCGGACCGATGACGAAAGCCGGGTCGAACCAGCCCCAGTCGTCGAGCCGGCCGTCGATCTCGATCGTGACGTCAGCGGGCACCTCCAAGGCGAAATACCCGATGCCGTTGGCGTTGGTCCAGCCCCAACTCCCGCTTGAGAAAGCGAGGATCAGGACCCCTACGCTCCAAGGAGCGATTCTTCTGGCCATGTGCATCCTCCTGGAAATGTGGCCTCGACGTGGGTTCCCGGTCCGGCCGGGGCCGGGAGCCAATTGGCCCACCCGCACCCGGGATGGGATCGGGATTCCGCGTGGAACATTAAGTAACACAAATCCCGGCAAGTCAACCGAAATCTCGGCCCCTTGAGAAAGCGGCACGGGACCTCGCCCTCGCGGGGGTGGCCGGAAATCCCGCCACGGCCCGTTGGGAGCAATTAACCACCGCAATTACAATGGGTTAAGGACCATCGGCCTGGGCGGCTCAGGTGGTCGCGCACGACCGGCCGGCGGATAGTTGTATGACAAAGACCGGCAAGGGTGCCGCATGGAACCCGGCCTTGCTGGTTCCGTCGGGGCTCTGTGACCGCCTGACCGCCTATTCCCCGGGGGGCTGCAGAGCAGTTGCCGAGGCCTGGAGAGCGGGCTCGTCGACGGTTACACGCGCGGAGTACCTCTGACGGAGACCAGCCATGTAGTCGGCGAAAGCCGCGTTCAGCTCCTGGCGGCGGCGCCGGCGCAGCTCTTCGCGGATGGACTCCCGGGTGTGGCGATCGGCCAGGGGGAGAGGCCGAGCCGGTTCCTCATGGAAGGCGTGAACCACCAGATAGCCTGTCGAGGCGTCGGGGAAGGTGATGGGCACGGGGGCCTTGACCTCTCCCACCGCCAACCCGCGCACCCCGGCGATGCGCTGACCCAGCGGCCCCGTGACCGCCGTATCGGTGGGCGATACATGGAAGACCTCGAACTGCCGCCACCGGTTCGACGGCAGCGGGTAGTCTCCCAGGACCCGGACCATCTCCTCTCCCTGGCGCACGCGGCGGGCGATGGCCAGCGACTGCTCCCTGCTGGCCGTTACGCCCACCTCGAAGAGCTTGCGCTCCGGGATGGCGAAGTCGTCGAGGTGGGACTCGTAGTAGCTCGCCACGACTTGGGGCGTCAGCAGGACATCCTCTACCCGGACTTGGCGCAGCCGCTCGATCAGGACTTCCTCCCGCTTCTCGGCCACGTAGGTCCGGAAGGTCCGCGTGGAGTCCAGGCCCGTCTCCCGGGCCACGATGGGCAGCAGGCGGCTGACCGCGGTCTCGAGACGCAGGAACCGGGCAACCGCGGCACCGTCGACGGGCGAGGGCCGCCGCTTCGGAGGTGACCGCTCAAGGATCCGCGCGTACTCCCCGAGGGTTACCTGCCCCCCCCGGTAGCGCGCCAGCGGCCGATGGAGGTCCGGAGAAGAGACCCGGGGCAGCCCTTCCACGGCCAACCTGCCGCTGCGCAGAAGGTCCTGCAGAGCCTCCGGGTCGATGGCGAGTCCGAAGCGGTCGGCCTGCTCATCCAGGTAGGCAGTCCACAGCTGGTCCCGCTTCCCGGCGCGCAGGGCCCTCAGGATCTGCTGCTTCTGCCGTTCGAAGCCGAGGGGCCGTTCCTCCGTGACCGTGATCAGGTGGTGGTTGCCGGCCGCGTCGGCGTACGGCTGTGAGACTTCCCCGACCTGGAGGGCGAAGAGCTGTTGGAGGAAGGGGCTGTGGCTCCGTCCTCCTGGTTGCCAGAAGCCGAGATCGCCCCCCTTCGGCGCGGTGAGGGTGTCCCGGGAGGCCTGACGAGCCAGGTGGGCGAAGTCAGCGCCGGCCATCAGTCGACGGCGGAGGCGCAGGGCCTCCTCCAGGCTGTCGACGACGATATGACTCGCCCGGCGCTCGCGCTTCTCGCTCAGGCCGCGTTCGCGGTAGTAGGCCCGCATCTCCTGCTCGGAGACGACGGCCCTGCCCGAGACCTCCCTGGCGTAGACCTGCTTGGCCAGCCAGCGGCGACTCGCGCGGTCCACGGCCGTCACCACCTGCGAGTCGAGGTGCAACCCCAGGCTCTCGGCCTCCATGCGCAGGATCTTGCGATCGATCAGCGGCTGCAGGACCTCCCGCGGGTCGGGATGGTAGTGGCGCAACCGGTGGGCGGCCTGCCGCAGGTCGGTTGCGCGTATCTCGTGCTCGCCCACGGTGGCCACGACCTGCCCTTGCCCGGGCGAAGGCGAGGGCAGCAGCGGGAGCACGAACAGGGCGGAAGCGAGGAGCGGCAGCCAGCTTCTTCCGGCGGTCATCGCTGTTCCAGGATTCTCAGCCATTCCTCCGGGTCATCGCCGCGCAACCCGGAGACGATCTCCAACCTCTGCTCCATCCACAGCCAGTCGCCCGGAAGGAGGTCCGTCAGGGGACCGACGTTCTCGATCTCGCCGATCCGTAGTCCGTCGCCAGGTACGCCGGAGGCCGAGCTGAACATCGTGACTGTCCCCCCACCCTCGGGATACTCGGCGCCCCTGGCAACAGGGACCGTCGACCGCAGTGCACGGCTGCCATGGACGTAGGCCACCCATCCGGCGTCCGTGTCGGTGCCGACCTTGAGGGAACCGTGCCTGGGCTCGATTTGGTAGTCGACTGCCAGGGCCCTCCTGCCCAAGTGGATACAGCGGTCTCCCGGGTCTGTACCGGGCCAGAAGACGAACCTCCTGTGGCCTCTGGAACACCAGGGGGTGACGCCCATGCCGCCTTCGGCAACGATGGAGGAGAGGACCCAGAGGGCGAGGCGCCGCCGCCCATCGCGGAGGTTCCTCATGCCGTGACGAACGGTGAGGGCGGGCTGTTGCTGGTGGATCCTGACTTCCAGGACGAGTTGCAGACCGGATGCCGAGTCGGGAGCGGCAACGAGGCGCAGCCCGTCCCTGCCGGCCTTTTCCGCCCGCGCCGTCTGCCTTGCGGGCCACTCCGACTGGGTGATCTGGGTGGGCTCCAGGAAACAGGTGCGGACGCCGAAGAAGGCGTGGTCGCGGCTGACGTACAGGGGATTTTCGCCTCCAGGCAACCGAAAGGCGACGATCCGCGGGTAGGGCTCGGCGATGACGAAGGCTTCTGCGGCGTCGTTCCTCAACCACCAGCCGCCGAGCCCTTCGAATGCGCCGGCTGTCACCCCGGCGCGGACAGCGGCAGCGGGCGGCAGCAGAACCAGAAGCAGCAGGAGCCGCAGGGCCGGCCCCGAGGCGGGGACCCCGTCACCCTTCACGTCAGAGCAAGACCTCCTTCGCGGCAGGACCGTCGTCCGCCTCGGTCGACTCGGGCGCCGTCTGGTCCGGGAAGGGCGGGGCGAGGACCGCCACCGGACCGGAGCCGGCCGCCTCGAGGGACCACTCGTGCAGCACGGGCGACGGGCCGGAGCCGGCGCCGCGCAGCTCGGCGCCCAGGACGACGACCTCGGCTTCGATCCCGGAGAGGTCGGCGCCGTCCTCGACCTCCCGCAGGACCCGGCCCCCGGCATCCTCGATGCGAAGGCGGATACTCGTGCCGTCCGGGACCGAGGTCCGCGCCCGGAACCGGGACCAGGCCTGCCCCGGGGGGCGCGACAGGGGCACCGACCGGACCCGTCCCGCGGGCAGGAGGGCGCGAGAGGCGCTCAGGGCGATCTGCCCGGGCTCCAGGTCGACGCCGTGGACGGCGACCTCGTCGATGAGGCCGACGAAGGGCCTTCCCCGCAGGTCGTTGTCCATGCCGATCACCAGGTTGTCGGTGCTCGCGTTCTTCGGGGCGTACGACTCCTGGAACAAGGGCCCCTCGGCGATCTGCATGTCCGTGAGGGCGACGGCCTCCGCGTAGGTCGAGCCGGCCTCGCCGTCGTGGGTGGGACTCGCCCAGCAGACCTCCCGGCCGTCGACGTAGAAGGTGGCCCGCGAGTACATGCGCCGCATGCCGTAGGTGACGGCCAGGTGGTACCAGCGGTCCGCCGCCAGGGGCTCGTCCATGTCGGCCGTCATCTCGCCGGCGCCGATCTGCAGGCAGGGCCGGCCGTCCTTCAGGCCGAAAGTGTAGCGCGGCGCCTTGCTCAGGATCGTCTGATCGCGCCCAGGCTCCGGGGTTCGGATCCAGGCCTCCAGGGTGAAGTACTTGGCCACCCACAGGGAGGCGTCGTCGTAGATCATCACACAGCCGTCGCCGTCGAAGGACAGACAGCGTCCCAGGCGGCCGCCGTCGACGCGCCGGGCGCCGCGGATCTCGCCGTAGTTGGAGCCGACGCCATCGTGGGCGAAGTCGCCGTCCTCCTCGTCGAAGGACCACAGCCCCCGGGTCTCCGGCCACACGCTGGTGCCCCGCTGGGCCAGGCGGAGCCCCCCGTGGACGTCGCGGAAGAAGGCGCTGTCGACGAAGGTGGCGTAGAGACCCTTCTGGGGCCGGCGCCGGGGCGTGGCCACGTAGTCGACGGCGACCCAGACGCAGCCCTCGGCGCGGGCCATGTCGGTGTAGTGGGAATCCCAGTGGAGGTGGTACTCCTCGGGGCTGTGGAGGATGACCTGGCGGTGCCGCGTGTCCCAGGTCTCGCCGTCGTCGTGGCTGGGTACGACGAAGGTGCGGCCGATCCAGCGCTGGCCGTGACAGCACAGCAGGGTGCCGTCCTCCATCCGGCGCAGGAAGGGCCGCGTCGGGCAGGGGCCGATGTAGATGTTCGACATGCGCCAGTCCGACCAGGTGCGGCCGTAGTCGAGGCTCCTGGAGGTGGCGTAGTAGCGGCCGTGCTGCTGCTGGCGCATGACGACCACGAGCTCGCCGGGACGTCGGGTCTCGACCAGGGCCGGCTCGTCGGAGGTCGGGCCGAGCTCCGGGTGGGGGCGGACCTCGAAATCGAGCCGGCCGCCGACCTCGCGCTGCACCGCAGTGGCCCGGATCGGCTCGCCGCGCTCGTCGCTGGCGGCCGCCATCCACAGGAGGTCGCCGTTGCTCAGCTCGTGGGGGCAGAACAGGTGGAAGCTCTTGTCGACGCCGGGAACCGGCTCGCCGCGCCAGGCCTCCTGCCAGGTGCGGCCGTCGTCGGCCGAGGACAGAACCGCCTGGTAGTCGAGCCAGGCCCGGGGGTCGCCGGGACCGTGCTCCGGCCAGGCGAGGCGCTGGTTCTCGATCGCCATCCACAGGCGGCCGTCGCTCGTCTGACCCAGGCCGCAGACGCCGCTCGTGTAGTCCGGCGGGTCGTAGACGACGACGGCCTCCGACCAGGTGCGGCCGCCGTCCTCGGAGCGCGACACGACGGAGCGGCCGTCGGGGGAGAACACGTGGGCCGCCCCCTCGCGGAAGCCGCACAGCAGGGCGCCGCTGTGGAGGCGGCAGACCGTCGGGAACCAGCCGTAGCCGACGGGCCGGCCGTCGTATGTGTACTCCGCCGGGTCGCGCCGGTTGACGCGCACATCCGGCCGCACCGGGATCCGCGGGTAGCGGCGCGGCCGGTCCAGGCTCGCGCAGGCGTGAACGGCGTCGAGGGTGGAGAAGTCGTCGCGGAAGCCGCTCACAGCACCCCCGCCAGCCAGTCGAAGGCCTTGTCCTGCATGGCCGGGTCGAACTGGTGGGGCACGTCCCACCACTCGGTGACCAGGCCCGCCGCCGCGCCGTGGTCGCGGTAGACCCGCCGGATCCGCTCGAAGGCGGCCTCCGTGCCCTGGCGGGGGAAGAGGCCGTCCTGCTCGCCGGCGTAGAGCAGCATCGGCTTGGGGCAGGCGAGGCTCGCCAGGTCGGGGATCTCGAGGTCGCGGCGCATGCCCGGCAGGAGCATGGAGAAGGCCGAGCCGCTCTTGTTCTGGTTGTTCACGCCCCGCATCAGGCTCTCCTGGGTGGCCATCCAGCAGACGCCGATGCAGGCGGCGACCGCGTCCGACATGGCCGCCAGGCTCCAGGCGCGGTAGCAGCCGACCGACAGCCCGCAGCAGGCGACCCGGGTCTCGTCGACCTCGGGCAGGGCGGCGAGGAGCTCCGCCGAGCGGCGGTCGTCGTGGAGCAGGACGCCGTACCAGGTCAGGCCCATCTGCATCAGGTTCATCGCCGTCAGGGACTGCTGGTGGTGCAGGTAC
>CAZEHQ010000102.1:0-5574 GCA_964512165.1 uncultured Gemmatimonadaceae bacterium
TTGCTCACCGGCTCGAGGATCACCCCGGCCACCGTCTCCGGGTCCTCGTGGACGATGACGTCCTCCACCTGCTGCGCGGCGAAGCGGTTGCACTCCTCCCAGTCGAAGCGGCCCCGGTAGTGGGTGGGCGGAAAGACCTTGAGGAACCCCGCCGGCCCCGGCTCGAAGGGCGACTTGCGGGGCCCCGTGCCGCTGGCGGCCATGGCCCCCAGGGTGGCGCCGTGATAGCCGTGGTAGCGGCTGACGAACTTGTACTTCCCGGGGCGGCCGCTCTGGCGGAAGTACTGGCGGGCGAACTTGATGGCCGCCTCCATCGACTCCGAGCCACCCGAGAAGGACTTGACGAAGTCGAGGCTCCCGGGCGTCACCGAGCCCATGCGCTCGACGAAGTCGAGAGTGATGTCGGCGGTACCGTGCATGGGCGGGGCGAAGGGGAGGCGCTCGAGCTGCTTCGTCACCGCCTCGACGACGCGCGGGTGGCCGTGGCCGAGGGTGGCGGCGTAGACGCCGGCGATGGCGTCGAGGTAGCGGCGGCCCTCCACGTCCCAGTAGTGCAGGCCCTCGGCCCGGGCCACGATCAGGGGGTTCTCGGCGAAGGCGTCGTGGTGCTGGTAGTCGAGGAAGGTGCGCCTCAGCAGGCGCTGGTGGCGGTCGGAGATGCGCATCAGGCGCGCAGACCGGCGACGAGGTCGAAGCTGCGCCGGACGGCGTCGGCCACGTCCGGCAGGTTGGGGCTCATCTCCAGGCTCACCGGACCGTCGTAGCCGATGCGCCGCAGGGTCTCGAAGAAGGCGGCCAGGGAGTCGCGGCTCTGCACCCCGTCGGTCAGGGCCAGGTGCAGGTCGCCGGCGCCGTCGTTGTCGTCGAGATGGACGTAGCCGAGGCGGGGGCGCGCCTCGGACAGGACCCCGGCGGGAGGCTCGCCCGACATCTGCGCGTGGCCGATGTCGAAGAGCAGGTAGAGGTTGTCGTGGCCGAGGTCCTCGAGGAAGCGCAGGGTCGCCGCCACCGTCGGCAGGGCGGTGCCGGGGAAGTGCTCGACGCAGAGACGGGCGCCGGCGGCGCGGGCGTAGTCGGCGAGGCCGGGCAGAACCTCCGCGTATCGCTTGAGGGAGTCCCCGTCCCGCGGCGCGTCGGGCACCACGTAGGCATGGGAGGCGCCCAGATTGGCGACCTGGTCCAGGCCCCCCAGCAGATGCGCCATGGCCGCCTCCACGGGACCGTCCTCCGTTGAGTCGAGGGTAGCCCCGGGCGGCATCTCGTGGGAGAGGGCGACGCAGCCGACCTCCAGCCCCAGGTTGCGCGCCAGGGCCCGGGCCTCGGCCCCGCGCAGGGTGGAGGGCCGCACGTCGACGGAGGCCAGTCCGATCTCGGCCAGCTGGACCAGCGTCTCGGTGGCCGGGCCCTCGAAGGCCCAGGCGCAGCAGGAGATCGGACCGCCCTTGGTCATCGTCCAGGAGGCGCCGGGGCGGGCCTCGACGTTGCTAGGAAGTGGCCTTCGGGGGTGCCGATGGCGAGGCGGCCTCGGGGGTTTGCTGAGAGGTGCCGGACGGCGGCAGGATCTGGATCACGGGGGGATCGGCGGGAACCAGCCGCAGGATGGCGATCAGCAAGGCGGTCGTGGCGGACACGGCCACGCATCCTCCGATGACCTTGTTGCGGGTGCTGTTCAGTTTCCCCACTTCATTCTTGAGCTCTCTCATGTCCTTCCTGAGCTCTCCTATGTTTTTCTGAGTCTCCTCGATGCCCTGGAGCCGGACCCATACGCCATTCGGACCTTCAAAGAAACCTGCCACCCTGTCTATCTGGGATCGGATCCTCTCGGTGTCTTCCTGAAGGCGCTCCAACCGCAGTTCCGTCTCTTGCGGAGTCCAGTGGGCGCGCCCGGGACCCCGGCCTTCGCCAGAAGCAGGGGATGTTCCTGATTTCACGAGTATGCCTCTCCCATGTGTTGCCGAATATACGGCCTGGTGAGGGCCCTGCCATCCATGACCGGGCCCTTCCCCGGCCCCCTTTCGCGGCGGATCGCTCAGGCCGGCAGCGGCCGGTCCAGCCCCCGGTACTGCACCGCCTCGGCCACGTGGGCGGCTTCGATCCGCTCGGCCCCCGCCAGGTCGGCGATGGTGCGCGCCACCTTGAGGATGCGGTCGTGGGCGCGCGCCGAGAGGCCGAGGCGCTCCAGCGCGGCGCGCAGGAGCCCGGCCGCCTCCCTGGGCAGGGGGCGGCAGTAGCGGCGCACATGGCGGGCGTCCATGTGGGCGTTGCAGAACACGCCGCTCTCCTCGCCGAAACGCTCCTGCTGCACCTGCCGCGCCGCCTCGACGCGGCTCCGCACCTCGGCCGAGGGCTCCCCCGGCGGCCCCTCGGCGAGGTCGTCGAAGCCGACGGCGGGCACCTCCACGTGCAGGTCGATGCGGTCCAGCAGCGGCCCCGAGAGCCGCGTGCGGTAGCGCTCCACGGCGCGGGGCGGACAGAGGCAGTCCTGGCGCGGGTGGCCGAGGTAGCCGCAAGGACAGGGGTTCATGGAGGCCACCAGCATGAACCGCGCCGGGAAGGTCAGGGTGGCGGCGGCGCGGCCGATGGTGACCCGGCACTCCTCCATGGGCTGGCGCAGCGCCTCAACCGCCCGCCGCTGGAACTCCGGCAGCTCGTCGAGGAAGAGCACCCCGTGGTGGGAGAGGGAGACCTCCCCCGGCCGCGGCGACGGCCCGCCGCCGATGAGGCCGGCATCGCTGATCGTGTGGTGAGGCGCGCGGAAGGGCCGGCGCGTCACCAGGGCCTGTCCCGGCGCCAGCACCCCCGCCACCGAGTGGATGCGGGTCACGGCCAGGGCCTCCTGCACCGTCGGCGCCGACAGGATCGAGGGCATGCGCCGGGCGAGCATGGTCTTGCCGGCTCCGGGCGGTCCGATGAGGACGGCGTTGTGCCCCCCGGCGGCGGCAACCTCCAGCGCCCGCTTGGCGTGCTCCTGGCCGCGCACGTCGGCGAAGTCGTGCTCTTCGTGGGCCTCCTCCTGCCGCAGGACCGCCCCGGCGTCGACCACGCACGGCCGGATGCGGACGCTGCCCTCCAGGACCTCCACCGCTTCGGAGAGGCTGCGTACCGGGAAGATCACGGGCCCGTCGGCCATCGCCGCCTCGCGCGCGTTCGCCCGCGGGACGATGGCGGCGTAGACGCCGCGCTCCCCGAGACCCGTGGCCATGGACAGCAACCCCCGCACCGGGCGCACCGAGCCGTCGAGGGACAACTCCCCGAGGAGGGCGAAGTCCTCCAGGGTGTCGGCCTTTACTTGCTCGGAGGCGACCAGGACGCCGGCGGCGATGGCCAGGTCGAAGGCGGACCCCTCCTTGCGCAGGTCCGCCGGCGCCAGGTTCACCGTGACCCGCCGGCGCGGCCACTGGAACCCGGCGTTTCGCACCGCCGCCATGACCCGCTCGCGGCTCTCGCGCACCGCCGAGTCCGGCAGGCCCACGAGGGTGAAGGAGGGCAGCTTGCGGTCGGTGTCGACCTCGACGTGGACCAGGCGGGCGTCGACGCCGACGGTGGCGGCGGACAGGACGGTGGCGGTCACGGGGGAGGAGGCTGCAAGCCCCGTGCCGGGGGGCGGACCGGGGTGAGGACCGGGGATCAGGGGCGGCGGGGTGTGTGCCTCAGGTTACAGATGCGCCGGGCGGCTGTGTGCCTCGAACCACAGGCGCGGCTCCGGCGCCCACGCTGCCGGCGGCTGCACCGAGGACATGAGTGTCATCACCCCGCAGCTTCAGCGATCCTGGTCGCAGGTGAGTGCGTTGCTCAAGATTCACAACGAGCAGGAACACGATCAGGCCCTGGAGCGGCTCAACGGCCTGATCGATGAAGTGGGCACCGATGAGCGGCATCCGCTCTACTCTCTGCTCGATACGCTGGGTACCGTTGTCCACGCGTGGGAAGAACAGCACCACTCCATGCCCAACTTGGAGGGCGCGGATCCACTTCCGACTTCTCATGGAGGAGCACGAACTGACCCAGTCGGACCTGCCGGAGGTGGGTCCGGCGGATCAACTCCGGCTGACGAACCAGCGGACGGGGCAGCGGTAGCGGCGGTCCTCGAAGGCGAGGGTGTAGGGATCGCAGCGGCGGTAGACGACGACGCCGTCGGTGCGCAGCACCAGCCACCCCGAGTCCCAGTTGCTGCTGCGGTAGACCATGGGGACCGCCGGGGCGACGCGGATCACGGGGTGGGAGCCGGCGATGAACAGGCCCCCCTCGGTGTAGTGGTACCCCGACCCTGTCTGCACGAACAGCTCGTGGCCGAGCCCTTCCGAGGGCAGGTCGGCGCACAACCCGGCGACTCCGACCTTGACGGCGCAGCCGTCGGCGAAGGCCTGTCCGAGGGCGGCCAGCGACCCGGAGCGCACCTCGCCGTCGGCGCCATGGGACAGCACCTCCTTCCACCGGTCGTTCACGCAGTAGCGGAAGGAGTCGAAGTCGTACACGAAGTTGTGGCTCGGAGCGTTGGTGCCGCCGTCCCAGAACTCGGCGGCGTGGTACTTCGGCATCTCCGGCCCCTCGGAGGACGAGGGACCCGGCGCCGGGGCGGCGGCCTGTCCGTCGAGATGAAGCCGCGCGATCGCCTGGGTGCCGTCCTGGTTGTAGAGGAAACAGGACATGGACGGCCGCGGCCCGAAGCCCTCGGGCAGGTCCACCGGCTGGCGCAGGCTCATGATCCCCGCGCACCAGCGGTCGTCCACGAGATGGGTGACGGCGAACTCGGCGGCCTCGCGCACGAGGTCGGAGCAGTCCGAGTCGACGTCGATGTGCTCGTTGTGGCGGAACTCGGTGAGGATGCGCAGGTCGGCGCCGCTGCGCACGGCGTCGGCGAGACGCTCCGGGCTGCCGCCGGTGATGCGGCGTTCGGAGTCGAGGGTGAGGGCTTCGTGCCAGTCGGTCATGGCGCTCACAGGCGAAGATAGCCGACGTTGTGGATTCCGTCCTTCTCGCCCTTGCCTCCCTCCGAGCCGCCCTTCCCCCGGTCGGCAGGGTCCCTGGCCTTCAGCTGTCCCTCGTCCAGGCCCAGGCGGGCCTGCAGGGCGCCGATCTGCTCCGGTGTGCAGACGACCCGGCCCAGGTTGTGGACCCTGTGCAGCCGGTCGGCCAGGACCTGCGGGTCGATGTCGGCGGCGATCCGCAGATCTCCGCGCACCAGCAGCGTCGCCTTGCCGTCCAGCCACTCGAAGCGGGAGGGGAGCAGCTCCGCCTTGTCCTCGATGTGCCACAGCTCCCCTTCGTAGAACACGGCCTTGGTCTTCAGCAGGTCGCAGCGGGCGGCCAGGACTCCCTCGAGGTGGGCCGGGGCGATGAGCAGCCGCGTGGTCCGAAGCCCATCCAGCGCATCCTCCAGGGCCTCGGCCTCGACCTCTGCCTCGAACTCCACCAGTCCTGTGCAGTAGAGCCGGCGTCCCGGCAACGACCTCAGGGCCGCCTCGTCCAGACGCAGCCGCCCGTCCACGGGTTCGAAGCCGGCGGGTACGATGGTGGTCTTCGGCGAGGGACTGCGGTCGTGCAGCCGCGAGCGCAGCGCCGCCATGCTCTCCT
>CAZEHQ010000102.1:5594-8260 GCA_964512165.1 uncultured Gemmatimonadaceae bacterium
GAGGGACGCCACCTTGCGCCGCAGCAGCTCGTCGTCCAGCACCTCGGGGACGCTGACGTCGTCGAGGGCGGCGATGTGGGAGCCGTCCTCCAATGCCTCGAGGAAGGGATCGTCCAGGGTGACCTCGTCCGCGAAGAAGCGGCCCCCTTCCGCCCAGGGATATGCGCTCAGCTGGCCCGTGACCTCGCGCGCCTTGGACCGCAGGACGCCGGCCAGCTGGTCCGGGCAGCTGACCTCGCCGACGACGGTCAGGCTGTGCAGTCTCTCTTCGAGCGCTTCGCGGGGGACCTGCGGATCCAGGAGCAGCGCGCCGACGACCACCATGTGGAGGGGTTCCTTGCCCTCCATGGAAGTTCGTCCCCAGGTCTCGGTACCCGTCAGCACGGAGGCACCCGCGGGTACCTGCACGGTAGAGCCTACGTTCCCCGCATTCAGCCTCGTGACCCATCCGGCCGTCGTCGGCGAGTGGAGGATCATCCCCACGTTGCCGATGGCGCCGATCCCGTCGAGGGCCTCTTCCGTCGCCTCGCGAATGTCGAGGATGCCGACGTTGCCGAGGGCCTTGCCAGCAGGGGGCTGTTCGGAACTCATGGTCTCTTCTCCTTGGTCTCGTCCCGCCTCAGAGGAAGCGGTGCTTGTGGGCCCGCATGCGGCGGACCGCCCGGTGCAGGCGCCAGCGAACGGTGCCGGGAGGCAGGTCCAGCTCGGCCGCGATCTCGACGCTGGAGAGCCCCTGCCGGTAACGCATCTCCAGCAGCTCGCGGTCCTCGGCCGGCGCCAGGTCGAAGGGATCGAAGCCGTCGTCCTCCTCGGGTTCGACCGCCGCGGGGACCTCGCGCCCGTAGACCTCCAGCAGGGCGGCCCTCCGCTGCCGCTCGGCGCGCCGGTCGAGGAACAGCCGCTTCAAGGTTTGCCGCAGCCAGGCGAGCCGCTGGTACCGGTTCAGCTGCGCCAGCAGCAGCCGGTGGCCCAGGGCGCGGACGAAGGTCTCCTGCACCAGGTCCTCGGCGGCGTCGGTGTCCCGCGTCAGGCGCAACGCCTGCCGCTGCAGGCTCTCCTCGTGCTCCTCGTAGAGGCCGTCGATCGTCATCCGGGGCGTCTGCTCTCACACCCTCCATGACGAACGACGAAGGCCTGGCGTTGGGATCTTGTCGGACAAGGACCTCGCGGCGTTATTCGGAACGGTCCGTCATCAACCCCGGCGAGGCTGCACCATGAAGAATGAGTTCACGGCGATCATCGAAGAGGACGGGGATTGGTTCATCGCCTGGTGCCCCGAGATCCCCGGGGCCAACGGTCAAGGCCGAACCAGGGACGAAGTGCGCGCCAACCTGGCCGAGGCCATTTCGCTCATCCTCGAAGACCGTCGGTCCGCGCCACACTGAGATAGCGGCCTGTCGGTGCCCGAGGTCGGGGCCAATAGTCGCGGCCGCCAGCCGTCACAACTCCACCCTCTCGATCGGACCGAAGACCTCCGCCAGGACCCGCCCCACCGCCTCCCGCTCCTCGGGGGTGGCCTCGGTCCAGGTGCCTCCGAGGCGGTCGGAAGGCTGCAGGCCGTGGAGGAACAGGGCCGTCTTGATCGCCCGCAGCCAGCCGATCTCCACGGCTGCCGCCAGCCAGCGGTCCTCCCAGCGGGCCACCGCCCGCCAGGCGCCGTCGTAGTCGCCCCGGGTCAGGGTGTCGTGGAAGGCCAGGGCCACGTCCGGGCGGAAGGGGGCCGCGGTGCACAGGTACCCGGCGGAGCCGAGCTGGTGGCCGAGCACGAAGTTGCGCATCTGGCCGCCGCTGAGGACGGCGAAGTCCTCGTCCTTCGTGGCCCGGCACAGGTCGTAGTAGTCGTAGAAGGGGTGGTCGTCGTTCTTCAGCCCCACGACGCGCTCCCTCGCCGCCATCTCGGCCACCAGCTCCACGGGCAGCGACGGCCCGCCGCCGCTGTTCAGCCACAGCAGCAGGGGGATCGTCGAGCCCGCCCCGGCCTCGTCGAAGTAGGCGCGCAGCAACGCCGCCTTGCGGTCCCCCGCGCCGGACAGGCCCCACGGGTTGATCTGCACCTTCACGGCGTCAGCGCCGACCTCCTGGGCATGGCGCAGGAAGGGGGCGCAGACCTTGGCCGGCCAGAAGGCGGAGGAGGTGACGAAGCAGGCGCGCCCGTCCACCGCCTCGGCGATCACCGCCGTGAGCCGGTAGATGTCGTCGTCGGAGAGCCAGGCGTACTCGCTGCTGCCGTAGGTGAGCAGGAGCACCGGCACCCCCCGGGCGCACAGCCAGTCGGCGTAGCGGCCCATGGCCGGCAGGTCGACCTCGCCGGCGGCGGTGAAGCAGACGTTCAGCGGGACGACGGGTCCGCGCAGGCGCTCGGCGACGCTGGGTGCCATGATCTCGCTCCTGGATTGGTGTCGGTTCGGCCGGGTCCGCGCCGGCTGGCGCGAGTTGGGAATTGCGCGACTCCGGGGCGTGCGTGTGATCCGGAACCCCGGCCGGCGCTCAGGGCCTCTCGCCGAGCGATTCGGGGGATGCGTGACTCGGCGGCGCGCCCCCGGGAGCCGGGATCCGGCGGGCGCTCAGGTCCTTACGCCGATGGCGTCCGGCATCCCGGCTCGGCGGAACAGTCGATACGAACCCCGCGGTCGCCGTCGCGGAGCCGGCCTCAGCCGGCCCACTCC
>CAZEHQ010000102.1:8270-14834 GCA_964512165.1 uncultured Gemmatimonadaceae bacterium
GTTCGGCCGGGTCCGCGTCTGCGGCCGGGCTGGGAGACGTGAGGAACTTCGGCAGCGCCCTTGCGCCGACGGCGGCATCGCCGGAGACAGGCTACGGCTCCGGGGTCAAGCTCGAGGGGGTGCTGGCACTGGAGGCCACCTCGGCCTGACCGGGATCGGGCCGCGCTCAGGGCCCCGCGCCGGTGGCGTCCGGCTCGGCCTGTTGCGCCGCCGGCCTCAGCCGGCCCACTCCATCTGTTGCCAGAACTCGGCCCCCTGCCCCTCCTGATCGTCGCCGAGGTCGCGCCGCCACGCGGTCAGCTCCCGCCGCAGACCGGACAGCACCTCCGCCCGGGCCGGATCGCCGGACAGGTCCCGGATCTCGAAGGGATCGTCCGCCACGTCGAAGAGCTGGGTCTGCCGCTGCCCCGCGGCAGCGGTCTCGATGAGCTTGTTCCCCGCCGCGTCGCGCACGCCGCGCATGAAGTGGCGGTAGGCGAAGAGGGCGTGATCGCGCACGGAGGCGTTGCCGTCGGCCAGGCAGGGCGCCAGGCTGGGCGCCTCCACCGAGCCCGGCCTGTCGACGCCGGTAAGGTCGCACAGGGTCGGGAAGATGTCGGTGAGGCAGGCCAGGGCCTGGCGCCGCTCCCCCGCGGGAACGCCGGGCCCGGCGAAGATCAGGGGCACGCGCACCGAGTGCTCGTAGAGGCTCTGCTTGCCCATCAGCCCGTGCTGGCCCACGGCCAGGCCGTTGTCGCCGGCGAAGACGACCACCGTGTCCTCGGCGAGGCCGGCGCGCTCGAGCTGATGGAGGACGCGGCCCACGTGCGCGTCGACGTGGCTGATCATGGCGTAGTAGGCGGCCAGGTGCTCGCGGACCTCGTCCTCGCCGCGGGGGAACCCGGCCAGCAGCTCGTCGCGGACGAGCAGCTCGCCGTTGTCGAAGGGGTGCTCCGGCCGGAAGCTCGGCGGCAGCTCGACCTCGCCGGGCGGGTACATCTCGAGGAACTCCGGCGGCATGGTGCGCGGGTCGTGGGGCGCCAGGAAGGAGAGGTAGGCGAAGAACGGGGCGTCCCCGGGGCGCCGGCTGCGCAGGAAGTGGATGACGGCGTCGGAGAACAGCTCGGTGGAGTGGACGCCGGGGCGCACGTGGTCCCCCCGGCGCTGCGAGACGGACTGGGCCCGGAAGTCGGTGGTCTGGGGGATGCGGCCCTCGTAGCGGCCGGAGGGGTCGAACTGGCAGACCGGCACGTTCCAGTGATCGCCCATGCCGCCGAAGTAGATCTCGGCGCCGTGGGAGAAGGAGCGCACGAAGGGCTCCGTCGAGTTGTGCCACTTCCCGGTCCCGAAGGTGTCGTACCCGGCCCGCCGCAGGCTCTCGCCGAGCATGGCGTGATCGGAGGGGATCGTCTGGCCCTCGCCCTGGATGCGGTAGAGGGACCGCCCCGTGTGCAGCATGGCGCGGCTGGGCATGCACACGGCCTGGCGGGAGCCGCCCATGATGTAGGCGTCGGTGAAGGCCGTGCCCGAGGCGCAGAGACGGTCGAGGTGGGGGGTGATCACGGGACCGCCGAGGGCGCCGATCGTGTCGAAGCGCTGGTCGTCGGTGAAGAACAGGAGGATGTTGGGACGGTCGGTCATGGCGAGTATGTTTCCGGCTCCGGTCCGACTACGTGAGAGGGCGGCGAAAGGTAGAGAGAGGATGGAGCGCAGGCGATTCGGAAGCACCGAGCTGGAGCTGAGCGTCATGGGCCTCGGCGGGCTGCTGGCCCGCTTCGAGGGCGCCGAGGGCCACCCGCCCCCGGAGGAGAAGCGCGCCATCTACCTGAGGGCCGCCGAGCTGGGCGTCAACCTCTTCGACATGGGCTACGGCGACGAGGTCCACATCCCTGACGAGCTGAAGGGCCCCGGCGGCGATCACCACTTCTCCCTCAAGGTGGGCGATCCCGACCCGGCGACCCTGCCCCGGGTGGTGGAGGGCCACCTGCGCAACGTGCGCCGCGAGGCGATCGACATCCTGCGGGTCCATTGCCGCTCCTGGCTGACCAACTCCGCCGTGCGCGAGGCCACCGCCGCCCTGAGACAGGCCGGCAAGGTGCGGGCCCTGTGCCTGATCCGCCACCACGAGGCCGACCAGGAGGCCTATGCGGAGCGCGGGCCCGAGCCGGAGGCCGAGGGCGACCTGGTGATCTACAACTACGTCCGCCGCACCCAGGAGCCCGGCCTGGCGCTCTCCCGGGCGGCGGGCAAGGGCGTGCTGATCATGAAGGCTCTCGGCGGCCAGTGGCTGCCCTGGGAGGCCCAGACGCGCACCGACTGGTCCACCGCCGACCGCGAGGAGGTGATCCGCCTGGCGCCGAGGGGCGAGCCGACGCGCGCCGACCTCGACCTGATCTACCCCATCGTCAACGGGCCCTGGCACGAGCTGTGCGAGCCGGGCGAGGCGGCGCCGCCCACGAACCGCGCCATCGGCTGGGTCCAGGAGAACCCCGCAGTGACCTGCGTGCTCGTCGCCTTCGCCAGCGTCGCCGAGCTGGAGGAGGGTGTCGGCGTGGGGGTGGAGGTCGTCTGATGGCGCGCTTCGAGGGGCTGTGGCCGGTGATGCTCACCGCCTTCCGCGACGACGGCTCCGTCGACGACGACGGGGTCGACGCCCTCGTCGACTTCTACATCGACGGCGGCTCCAAGGGCCTCTTCGCGGTCTGCCAGTCGAGCGAGATGTACCACCTCACCGACGACGAGCGGCTGGACCTGGCGGCGCGGGTGGTGGCCCGCGCCGGCGGCCGGGTGCCCGTGGTCGCCACCGGCACCTTCGGCGGACCCGTGGCTGCCCAGGCCGAGTTCGTGCGCCGCATGGCGGGGACCGGCGTCGACGCCGTGGTCGTGCTGACGAACCAGCTATGTCCGCAAGAGGCCGGCGAGGGGGTGCTGCTGGAGTCGCTGGAGCAGCTCGTCGAGGCCACCGATCCGCTCCCCCTCGGACTCTACGAGTGTCCGGAGCCCCACCACCGCGTCACCTCGCCGGGCTTCGTGGCCCGGGCGGCGGCCAGCGGCCGCTTCCGCTACATGAAGGACACCTCGCGGGACCCCGCCCTCTTCGGCCCAAAGGCCGAGGCCGCCTCCGCCGACCCGGGATTCGCCATGTTCAACGCCGCCGCCGCCTCGGCCCTGCCGTCGCTGCGGCTCGGCGCCGCCGGCCTGTCGCCGGTGGCGGCCAACGTCTACCCGCGTGGCTGTGCGCCCACGCCACCCACGAGAAGGCGGCCTGGGTGCAGCGCCGGCTGACGCTGTTGGACTCGGTGGTGAAGCTGAAGTACCCGCAGTCGGCCAAGCACTACCTGGCCCGGGAGGGTCTGCCCATCGGCCCGCGGACGCGGGTGGGCGAGCACTCCCGCGACGGCTACGACGAACTGATCCAGGACGCCCTGCGCCAGACCGTCTCCGAGGTGCGCGCCGAGCTCGGCCTGGCCTGAGCCCCCTCAGCGCGCCTCGCCCCCCGGCTCCGGGGGCGGCTCCAGCCCCGCGAGGAACTGCTCCAGCTCCTCCCAGATCCCCCCGGGCAGCTCCACGGTGGCGTGGCCCAGGCAGGACTCCACCTCCGCCGCCGTCCGCGGTCCCACGAGGGTGGCGTCGATGCGGGGCTCCCGCAGGCTGAACTGCACGGCCACGGCGCCCACGTCGAGGCCCCTCTCCCGGCACCAGGCGGCGATCCCCCGGGCCCTCTCCACATCGGGGTGCTCCGGCCGCCAGCGCCGAGCCTCCTGGTCCAGGTCGGTGCCGGCGAGCATGCCCGCCTGGTAGGGGGAACCGTTGATCACCCCCACCCCCGCGGCGGCGGCCTCGGCCAGCAGCGGCGCCGCGGAACGCCGGATGAGGTGGTAGTCGTACGAGGGCAGAATCACGTCGGCGCGGCCCGACTCCATGGCGCGGCGCAGGAAGCGGTGCGGGCGCACCCCGAGGCCGATGGCGCGGATCTCGCCGGCGGCCTTCAGCTCCTCCAGGGCGTCGAAGGCGCCCCCCGGACCGAGAATCGTGTCGATGTGCTCGTCGCTGGCGGGGTCGTGGACCAGGACCACGTCGACGGCGCCCAGCCGTTCGCGGCTGCCGTCGAAGCACCAGCGCACGTCGTCGGCCCCGTACGCGTAGCGGCGCTCGGGATGGGTGCCCACCTTGGTCGACACCGTGAGGCCGGCGCGCACCTCCGGGTCGAGAGCCGCCAGCCCGGCGGCGAGATGGCGCTCCGAGTGGCCGTCGCCGTAGGCCGGGGAGGTGTCGAAGTAGCGCACTCCCAGCGCGACGGCGCGGCGCACCGCCTCGACACCGGTCGCCTCGCACTGCGCCGGTGTCGCCTCCGGGTCGAGGAGCAGGCCGAGGAAGCCGCCCACGCCGAGGCTGGAGACCTCGAGGCCGGTGCGGCCCAGGGTCTTCCCGGCCAGCACGGGATCAGTCCTTTTCGATCGACGCGGCGACGATGTTGGAGACCCGGCGCAGCAGGGCGCCGCCGTCGACCATCTGGTTGGTCAGGCAGACGCAGATCAGCCCCGAGTCGGGGTCGGCCCAGGCCACGGTGCCGGTGGCGCCCACGTGGCCGAAGGTGCGCGCCGAGACCTGCTCGCCGAAGTAGGCCCACGACTTCGAGTCGCGCAGGGCCCAGCCCAGGCCCCAGGGGGACTCGAGATGGGGCGGGTTCTGGTCGCGGACCATGGCCGCGGCGGCGGCGCGGCTGAAGACGCGGGTGCCGCCGTACTCCCCGCCGTCGAGCATGCACTGCAGGAGCGCCGCGAGGTCGGGCCCGGTGGAGTGCATGCCGCCCCAGGGGCAGCCGAAGTCGCGCCAGTACGGCGAGTTCGGTCCGAAGCGGCGGCCGTCGGCGTCGAGCTCCATGGAGGTGCCGCACCAGACCGTGTCCTCGATGGCGTAGTCCCCCAGGCCGAGGCAGCTGCGCCCCATGCCCAGGGGCTCGAAGTCGCGCAGGCGCTCGCCGGTGACGCGCTCGACGATCTCGGCGGCCAGCAGGATCCCCTTGCTCTGGTAGCGGAAGGCGGTGCGCGGCCGGAAGAGCAGCCTGGCGTGCACGGCGCCGTCCACGAACTCGGCCATGGTGGCGTGGCGGCGGCGCAGCCGCGTGTTCTGCGGCAGCATGTCGGGCAGGCCGGAGATGTGGGAGAGGACGTGGCGCACGCGGATACGGGCCTTGTCCCAGCCGCGGAACTCGGGGACGTGGAGCTGCACCGGGTCGTCGAGGGAG
Organism: uncultured Gemmatimonadaceae bacterium; assembly: GCA_964512165.1. Lineage (GTDB taxonomy): Bacteria > Latescibacterota > UBA2968 > UBA8231 > UBA8231 > UBA8231. The sequence goes on from CAZEHQ010000102.1 coordinate 13,498, forward strand.
ACCAGCCCGCGGTCGACGAGGAGCATGACGGCGCAGGCCGTCACCGGCTTGGTGATGGAAGCCAGGAGGAAGGTGGAGTCCGCCTCCACGGCAGGGGCGCCGGGCTCCGGACGCAGGGTTCCGAAGCCGCGGGAGAGCACGAGGCGTCCGTGGCGGGCGACGGTCAGGCTGGCGGCGGTGACGCGGCGGGAGTCGACGGTGTCGGAGAGCAGGCCGGCGGCCCGGCCGAGGACGTCGGCGGAGAGGGTGGTCATCGGCATCATCCCTTCGGGTTTTCCCGAAGAGATAGGTGCGCCGGCCCGCGGGAACAACCGGCAGCCGATGGTGCGATGCCTCAGGACGGGGGCTTGTGGACGCTCCCCCCGCAGGATTCGCGCACGATCAGGCGGGACTTGAGAACGGTCTCACGGCGCTTCTCCTCTCCCCGGAGCTGCCTCAGCATCAGTGCCATCGCCGCCTCGGCCAGTTCCCCATGGGGGATCTCGATCGTCGTCAGCGCCGGTTTGAGATAGGCCGCCGCCCCGATATCCCCGCTCCCGATGACGGCTACGTCTTCGGGAATGCCGAACCCCGCTTCCCGGAGCGCTCGACAGGCACAGAGGGCCGTGTAGTCGTTGCGGCACACGAGGGCGGTGAACCGGTCGCCGAGAGACTTCCCCAGACGGGAGGTGGGCATGGCGGGAAAGGTCTGTCCGGGTATGCGGTGGGGAGTGAGGCGATGCTTGCGCATTGCCTGCCAGTACCCCTTGGCCTTGGCGGAGCCCGTATTGTCCCGGTCCCACTTGGCTCCGATGAACCCGACCTGCTGGTGGCCCAGCCGGATCAAGTGCTCCGTGGCTTCGTAGAATCCCGCCCTCTCGTCCAGCACGACACCACTCAGGTCCGGCATCGGGTGATGGAACGTCACCACCGGAACCCGGCCCCCCACGGCGCTCAGAATGCGCGCCCCCTCTCCTTCTTCTCCCCTGGTGTGAATGAACAGACCGTCCACCCGCCGGGAGAGGAGCTGCTTGATCTGCCGAACATCGGCGTTGCCGTGCTTCCCGGGAACACACATGGCGATCAGCACCTGGTACCGCTGTCTTTCGGCCGCTCTCAGAATGTGATCGGCCTGGGGGCCGAAGGGCTCCCGCGAGATCTCGTAGGTGAGCAGGCCCATGGTGCTCGTTCGGCCCTTGACGATCCCCTGGGCGATCAGATTGGGATTGTAGTCCAGGTCGGCGGCTACCCTCTTCACCAGTTTCCTGGTCCTGGCCGCCACCAGGGCCGATACCTTCGGATCCTGGGAGAGAGCCCGCGAGACGGTGGAGTACGAGATCCCCGACTCCCGCGCGATA
>CAZEHQ010000103.1:0-13494 GCA_964512165.1 uncultured Gemmatimonadaceae bacterium
GACCTCGGCTCCCGGCGCCTCGACCTCCAGGATCTCGGTGCCCGTCCAGCCGCTGTACTGCTTGCCCGGCAGGATTCCCAGCAGGGCGACCACCACCGACCGGGCCGGGATATCCGCCTCGCCGCTGGCCCAGACCTCGCCCCCCTCGCCGGGAGTCCGCAGCCGCGCTTTGACGCCGCGGGCGTCCTGCTGGCCGAGGTTCATCATCAGCAGGCGCACCGTCGGCGGATCCCGCATGGTGCCCCAGTCGCCGCCGTCGTGGCCGGAGTGGAAGTACGGCAGGGCGAACTCCGACGAGCAGAACAGCGCCGGCCCTTCGTAGCGCCGGGTGAACTTCCTCCCCAGCTCGAGCAGCTCGGGGGTGAGGCCGCTGCCGTCGGTGGGCGTCTCCAGGAAGCGGCCGCAGATCCCGTCGAGCTGGTCGTCGGTCAGCGGACAGTCGTTCTCCTTCAGCTTCCACCTGCCGAAGAACCCCACGCCGGGCGACTCGGGGGCGACGAAGCGGATCAGGCGGACCTGCTGTTCCAGTTCCTCCGCCGTCTGGGTCCAGCGGTAGTCGCCCTTGTCCGCGGCCTCCTTGCCCAGCCCCAGGGCCACCACGGACCTGTCGAGGAGGCCGACGAGCCTCGCCGCCTGAAGCTGAAAGGGGATCATCCACGCGTCGTTGAGATCGAAGTAGGTCTCCAGCAGGACGAGGTCGACCGTCTGCCGGTAGACCGCCGCCAGCTCCGGCGCCACCGGACCCCGCATCTGCCAGACCGTGATCCCCAGCTCCGGCCTCTTCTCGTGAACGGCCGTGAGGATCGCCGCCGTGTGCCGGTCGATGCCGCCGTCGTAGTCCCAGCCGAACTCGTCGATGTTGACCACGGGGTTGGGATTGTCCCCGAAATCCATGGTCGCCAGGACATCGGAAGCCTCGTCGACATTCTTGCCCAGGAAGTTGTAGTGGACCACGCCCTCGGAGACGATCCCGCCCCGGGCCTTCCACTGCTTCCAGTCGCCGCCCCGGGTGAAGGTCTGCGACGCGAGTTCCGGGTAGGCCCCGTAGAAGGCGATCACCTTCTCCAGGCCCATGACCTTGCCGGGGCTGGCGCTCGGGTGGGTGGAGTCGCTCTCGCCGAACAAGGGCTCAACTCCCGGCAGCGTGATGGCCAGCAGGCACATGCACCTCCACAGGCGCGGCGGGCGGTGGGGCTTCATGGGATTCTCCGGGAACGGGGGACCGTGCGAGGTCCGAGACAAGAGGCCGTACCGACCTCGGGAGGGGGTGGTACCGTATGAGCTGATCGTGGGAGGTGCGGGCGAGAGAACTGTGCTGGCCAAAGCGGTGAGTATACCGCCATGGCGTCGGGCGAAGCGCCGGAGCCCGGGCGGGCGCCGGCGGCCGGACTGTCTTACCGCTCCTCGCGGTAGACGACGTGCTTGCGCACCGTGGGATCGTACTTCTTGATCTCCAGGCGGCCCTGCTGGTTGCGGCGGTTCTTGGAGGTGTAGTAGCGGTGGTCGCTCTCGGTGCTCTTCAAGGCGATCTGGTTGCGGGGGCCGCTCTTGGCCATGGCATTGCTTCCTGTAGGAGGTTTGCTGTCCTGAGCCGACAGAAGATACGGGGGGGCCCCGGATCCCGCTACATCCCCACAGGCGGCGGCCGGTGAGCGGCCTGGCGCGCGGCGGCGCCCTGCACGCCCTCGCGGCGGTGCTCCTGTGGTCGACGGTGGCCTCCGCCTTCAAGCTCTCCCTGCGCGAGCTGTCGCCGCCCCAGCTCGTCTTCGCCAGCAGCCTCGTGTCCGCCGCCTTCCTCGGGACCGTCCTGGCCCTGCAGGGCCGCCTGCCCGAGCTGCTCACCCTCCCCCGCCGCCAGTGGCTGCGCTCCGCCGGCCTCGGGCTGCTCAACCCCTGTCTCTACTACCTCGTCCTGCTGGAGGCCTACAGCCGCCTGCCGGCGCAGCAGGCCCAGGCCCTCAACTACACCTGGGCCCTGGTCCTCGCCTACCTGTCGGCCCTGCTGCTGCGCCAGCGGCTGCTGCGCACCGACGTGCTCGCCGGCTTCATCTGTTACGGCGGCGCCCTCGTCGTCGCCACCCGCGGCCACCTCCTCGAGCTGCGCTTCGACGACGGCCTCGGCGTCGCCCTCGCCCTGGGCAGTACCCTGATCTGGGGCCTCTACTGGGTCGGCATCACCCGCGATCCGGTGGATGCGGCGACGCGGCTGTTCCTCAACTTCCTCCTCGGACTGCCCTGGGCGGCCCTGGTCTGCGGCCTCGCGGCGGACTTCGCCTTCGGCTGGAAGGGATGGGCCGGCGCCGCCTACGTGGGCCTCTTCGAGATGGGCCTCACCTTCCTCCTCTGGCTCGCCGCCCTGCGCCGCGCCGGCAACGCCTCCCGCGTGGCCAACCTGATCTTCCTCTCCCCCTTTCTCTCCCTGGTCTTCCTGCACCACCTCGTGGGGGAGCGGATCGAGCCGGCCACGCTGGTGGGTCTCGCCGTCATCGTCGCGGGGCTGCTGATCCAGCGGCGGGGGGCGGCGCGGGGACGGTCGGGCTGGATCAGGGTGGAAACCGGGGGCCGCTCTCCCACTTGGTCCCGCAGCGAGACATATGACGATCGAGGCCGGTGAGGTTGTCTTCCGCCGATACCAAGGTGCTGCTCTGTGCCACCGTCCGGCGCTCGCGACTTCGCCCTCTTCGACGAGATCGAGACGTCCACGGTGTCCGAGTCCCGGCGGGCCGGGAAGCCGCCGTGACACACCCAACCCTCGCCGGCACCGACCTTCCCGCCCGGACGAGCGATCGTCGGTCGTGCCTATGAGCTCTCCTCCGCCTCCTCCACCTCGCGCACGAAGAAGTGGTAGTAGGCGGCCAGGGTGTTGGCGTCGGATTCGTCCCGAGCCACCGGCACCAGGACTTCCAGGCCCCGGCGGGCGGCCGCCAGGGCCGCCCTCACGTGGGCCCGGGCGGCCTCCTCGTCTCCCTCCCGGCGCGCCAGGCCGCAGCGGCGCAGGTGTTCCTCCATCACCAGGGCCTGCACGCCGAAGCGCACCCTCGCCCGCCAGCAGGCGACCTCCCTCCGTCCGGCTTCGGTGTCGACGACGGCCGCGGCCCGGGCCAGGATGCGCTCCACCTCCTCCCAGGCGGCGCGCACGTGGAACAGCCCCTCGGCGGTCGGCGCCCCGGCCCGGAGCAGCCCGGGCATGCGGCCCAGGACCGGGAAGAACAGGCTCAGGAAGTCGAGGTCGAGGATGACCGTGGCGTCCTCGAGCAGACCCATGGCGCGGGCCATCTCCGGCGCCGCCGCCTCCCCGTAGACCGTGCCGAAGTGGTCGTCGCAGGCCCGGGCCGGGGTCATGGTCTCGTCCCAGCAGGCCTTCGCCGCGTAGGCCACCGGCGGGTCGAGGTCGCCGATCGGCCAGTGGCGGCTGACGAACCCGCGCCAGCCGAGCCGCCGGGCCTGGCTCAGCAGCTGGTGGATGCTGCCGGTGGCCACCTGGGGCACCGAGCCGATGTTGTCGTCCTGGAAGGTCAGCACCAGGGTGGCCGGAACCCTCGCGGCGTCGAGGGCCTCCATGGCGTGCATGGCGCGCACCGCCCGGGACGACGTGTAGCCGAGGGACGTGAAGATCCCCGCCCCGGGCCACAGCACCTTCTCCAGGACCGGGAAGAGGGCCTCCGAGTTGCCCCCCAGGGTCAGGTGGAGGTCGACCTCCAGCTCCCGGGCCCGCTCGAGGACCTGTGTTTCGCGGAAGAAGCCGTCGAAGAAGTGCAGCATCGAGATCGTCGAGCGGAACTCGCGCCGGGCCCGCGCCAGGCCGCCCGGCACCAGGTAGTTGCTCTCGGCCCGCGCCTGCAGTTGCTCCAGGGGGTGCTCGGCCTCCAGCCCGTAGCGGGCGTCCAGGTCGCGCCAGGCCGCCTCGAAGGAGCCCGCCGCCTGCGGGTGCTCCGGGATCCCCAGGCTGATCTCGTCGATGCCCTCGCCGAGCTGTTCCAGGTGGGCCCGCAGGCCGGCCTCGATCAGGTGTACGTGCTCCCGCCGCGTCAGGTCGCCCTTCTCCGAGCAGGTCAGCCCGCCGAGCTGCACCCCCACCGCCGGGTCCTGGAGCAGGGGCGCGAACTCCCTGGGGAACTCCAGCGGCTGCAGGGCCACGGTGACGCCCATCTCGTAGTGACGCGCCGCGGCCAGGATGCCGTCGAGAAGGAGCCGGCCCGCGGCCAGCTTCTCCTCGTAGGTCTCGGCGCCGGCCAGGTCGGGGTTGTCGAGGACGGCCATCTCCGCCGGCAGCAGGTGGCGGCCGATGGTGTCGCCGTCCACGGGGATCCGCTGGCCGAAGAGCAGGGCCGCCGTCCGCCGCCGGATGCCGCCGGCCTCGAAGTCGACGAAGGGGTGCTGCGGCCACAGGCCCAGGCTGATGCCGTTGAACTTCAGCTTGTGCGCCTGGCGCAGGAAGGCCTGCTGCTGGGCCAGCGTCCACAGCACCGGCCCCGTGGGCAGATCGTTGAACTGCCGCCAGGCCCGCAGGCCCAGCAGGGGCTCGCAGGTGAGGTCGAGGTCGGGCAGGCGGAACGGTCCCGGCTCCTCCGGCAGCACGTCCCCGTGCAGCAGGAACCGCACCCCCCAGCGCTCGGCCAGCTCGTACACCGCCCAGGCCACCGCGGCCCCACTGCCTCCCGCCAGCAGCAGGGTGTCGCCGTCGAGCCGGCGCAGCAGGTGCCCTTGGGTCGTCAGGGCGGGCAGGGACGGGCAGACCTGGCGCACGTGGGCGTCGTCCACGCCGCCGACGACGATCCGCGGCCCCCCGCCTCCGATGTCCTGCCCGACGGCCGCGTCGACGCCGAAGAGGGCCCGTACGTACTCCCGCAGGTCCGCCAGGGCCTGCTGCTGAAGGGCGCCGGCTCCAGGGTCGGCGACGATGCGCACGGACCCGGTCATCCCTTCTCGAAGAGCCGGCCGTCGAACCCCTGCAGCTCGACGCGGTCGGCGGCGTCCCCGCTGGTCACGTCGCGGAGGGTGACCGGCAGCTCGACGACGGCGGGGGCGCCGGTCCCGTTGACGACGACGAATCCGCCCTCGAAGTCGCGCTGCCAGACGCCGTCCGGACCCCGGCGGGCCGGGCCGCTGGGCGGGCCGAGGGCGGCGTCGTACTCGCGGTACCACCACCACTGGCCGCGGCACATGGTGCCGCAGTCGTAGGCGAAGCAGCCGTCGCCCATGAGCGCCGTGGCGAGGCCGAAGCGCATCATCGGCGGGTCCGCGTTCCTCGCCCGGGCCAGTACCGCCTCGCGCTCGGCCTCCGTCAGCTGTCCCCAGCGGCCCGGGTTGTCGTCCGTCGGCCGGGGCCGGCAGACGAGGGTGGTCACCGCCGGCCTGCGGCTGCGCTCGCACCAGAGGAGGTAGCGCCGCAGCAGGTCCTCGAACTCGACCGTGCCGGCCGCCACCCGGTTCAGCTCGTCCTCGGAGAGCACGCCGTTGAGGTGCTCGAAGCCGTCCTCCGGCAGGTTCCAGGCGTTCAGCATCACCACCGCCTCGCCCCCGCGCAGCCGGGCCGTCCGGGGAACGAGCCAGTCGTCCACGTGCCAGCAGTCATAGAACACGCCGTCGAAGCAGTCGCGGCCGAGGATCTCACGGTCCACCTTGTCCAGGTTGTACCGCATCACCTCCGGCAGATCGGTGCGGATGCGGTCCATGCCGGGCCAGGTGCTCACCCGGGCCCCGTCCTCGTCCCGCGTCCACCAGTGGTCGGGGACCGCGACGCCGGGCGGAGCCTCGCGAACGTCCACGTAGGGCAACACCAGGGCGGCCGGGTTGACGGCCCGCAGGCGAGCCACGTTGGCCACCGTCCTCTCGAGGACCTCGCTCCAGCGCGGGTCGTCCCAGTCGTAGTGCAGGTCCCAGGAGCCGCCGAGGAAGAGGTCAACCCTCGACCAGTAGGAGCGCCCCTCGTCCCACGTCTGCCGTCCCAGGCCGGCGCCGTAGCAGTTGGCGATCCGGGGAAAGGCAGGCGCCGCCGGGTTCCGGGTCGGCATCGCCGTCAGCTCATCCCCCGGTCGCCGTGCCGGCCGCCGATCGCCGGTGCCAGCTGGTTGAAGCTCATGGCTCGGGGTGGTTCAGGGGCAGGCCGCGGGCGCCGACCCCGTCCATCCGGTGCAGGACGAGGTTGTCGAGGGAGGCGGCCAGCAGCACGTCGCGCCGCGGCCCGGCGAAGGCCACGTCCGTCGGACCGCGCAGCATCTCCCCCTTCCAGTCCGACACGACAGCTCCAGGCGGCGGCTCTCCAGGTCGAAGGTGTAGATCGCGTCCGGGCGGTGACAGGCGATCCACAGGCGGCCCGTGTCGTCGAAGGCGATGCCGTCGGGGATGTGGCGCGGCATGTGCACGACCCGCTCGAAGGCCCCCGCCGAACCGTCGGCCTCGATCCGCACCCGGGCCACGGCGTTGCCGAAGGTCTCGACGAAGTAGAGGTGCTCCTCGGCGGCGTCGAGGGCGATCGCGTTCGGCGTGTCGACGGCCTCCGGGTACCAAAGCTGCGCCTCGCCGCCGCCGGGAGGGATCTTGTAGAGGTGTCCGTTCACCTCGCCGGACCAGTCGCCGGAGTCGGAGAGGTACATGCTCCCCGCCCGGTCGAAGGCCGGGTAGTTGGCGCACTCGAACCGCCGGCCGCCGGGGCCGGTCGCCCAGGTCCCGATGTCGCCGCCGGGGGTGATCTTCACCACCTGGCCGAGGCCGATCTCGGCGCAGTACAGGTGGCCCGAGGCGTCGACGGCCTGGCCCAGGCAGCGGTTCTCGGTGGCGGCGAACTGCTCGGCCGTGTTCGTGGCCAGGTCGATGCGGTAGACCTGGTGACCGGTCCCGGTGGCGTAGGCCTCCCCCCGGGGCCCGACCGAGACCGACTCGGGGTGGTCGACGCCGCGGATGTGAACGATGCGCTCCTCGTCGTAGGCAGCTTTCATGTCGTCTCCGGATCCTCCAGTTCGGGGTACAGGGGCAGGTCCACGGGCCGCGACCCCTCCCGGGCCGACCGGTACGCGGCCTCCATCAGCTCCACGCAGCGCAGGCCCTCCACCCAGGTCAGGCAGGGCGGGCGGTCCTCGGTCACCGAGCGCACGAAGTCGCCGATCTCCAGGCGGTAGGCGACGTCGAAGCCGAGGTCGTCGAAGCGCTCGTGACGGGCCTCATCCTCGTCGAGGCGCTGCCAGTAGAGATCGATGTGCTCCATCTGCGGCACGAGCTTGAAGCCGCCCTTGCGGCACTGGCCCCAGGGGCCCTGGGCCTCGCGGAACCGGTGCAGGGGGAAGTGCATGGCGCTGGACAGGCTGGCCACGGCGCCGGAGGCGAAGCGGAAGGTCGCCTGCAGGACGTCGGGGAAGCCGAAACCGTCGTCGTGCCGGGGGCCGGCGGCGGCGGTCACCGAGACGGCGTCGCCGCACATCGCCCGCAGCCAGTCGACGACGTGCACGCCGAGAACGGCGAAGTGGCCGCCGCTCAACGCCGGGTCCGCCCACCAGGTGCCGGTCACGTCGTAGGGCCGCATGTCGGCGTACTGGACGACGCTGACCGTCTCCACGGCGCCGAGGGCGTCCTCCGCCGTGAGCTCGATCATGCGCGCCCACGGAGGCCGCAGGCGGCGCTTGTGGCCGACCATCAGCTTCACCCCCGCCTTCCGGCAGGCGCGTACCATGCGCCAGCACTCGGGCACGCTGCGGGCCATCGCCTTCTCGCAGAACACGTGGAGTCCGGCCCCGGCGGCGGCGACGGCGATCTCCTCGTGAACGAAGTTCGCCGCCGTCACCGCCACGGCGTCGACCCGGCCCGAGGCGATGAGGTCGCCGTAGTCGGTGAACCGCGGCGCGTCGGGCAGACCCAGGTGGTCGACCGTGGCCGCCATGCCGCCGGCGTCCAAGTCGCACAGGGCCGCCACCTGCGCCACCTCCTGGATGTAGGCGCCCAGGTACTTGCCGAAGTCGCCGCAGCCGATCAGCCCGAAGCGCAGCGGCGGGGTCCGGGCCACCACGGGTTCACCCTTTCCCATCGTCACGCCGCCGCGATCGTGCCGTGGATCTCGGCGGCCAGCAGCCGCGGCGCCGGCGCCGCCACCGAGGTCTCCCGGAGGCGGATGCTCAGCAGGTTCTCCCCGCGGCTGACGCTGGCGGCCTCGACCTCGGCCGTCCACCAGCCCTCTTCGGCGTCCGCGCCCAGTTTCAGGGGAACCTCCCCAATCGCCGCCTCCACCCGGTCGCCGGCGACGCCGGAGAGATGCAGCCGGATGCGCACGGGCCCGTGCAGACCGGCGCCGACCCGCACCGGCACGGTGAGCGGCGTCGTCGAGGGCCACAGCTCCGCCGGCAGCACGGCACCGAGCCAGTTGTGGGGGTAGTAGTCGTCGGGCTCCTCGGGAGCGCGGTCGGCGGCGAACATCGCCGGCCGGCCGCGCAGGGTCTCCACCTCGCCGATCTGGCTGAGCAGCTCCACCTGGAAGGCGAAGCCCTCCTGGTGGGGGAACCAGTTGGACAGGTAGAGACCGTCGGCCCCCTGGTCCCAGTAGGTCGCCGCCAGGCCCCGGATCAGCTCCGGCGGCCCAGGCATGTAGCGCGACGGCCAGCCGTAGATGCAGGGGTAGACGGGGATCCCGGTGCCGTCGGCCAGCTCGCGGAAGGCCTCCACCTCGATGTCGATCACGCCGCTGCCCAGGACGAGGCCGTCGAGGAGGCCCTCCGCCAGCCAGGCGCGCACGTCGAACCCGTCCAGGTGGCAGGCCGCCGGACTCTCGTCGACCCGCACGAGCAGCTCGATCGGCCGCCCCCGTTCGGCGGCGCGCTCGCCCAGGTGGCGGCGGATCGAGCGCAGCAGATCGGTGAGCAGGTAGGCGTGGCGAGGCTCGTGGTACGGGCGGAAGAACGGCGGCCCCCGCAACAGGTCGATCTCGAGGCCGTCGAAGTCGTACTTCTCGAACAGCTCCTGCACGGTGCGCAGCTTCAGGTCGCGGACCTCGGGGCGGGCGAAGTCGAGGGCCGTGTGCGGGCCGTAGGCCGCGTCGGGCCCGATCTGCCATTCCGGGTGCTCCACCTTGAAGGTGGGCAGCAGCTCGGGCACGAAGGAGTCGTGGCAGTCGTTGATGCGGAAGCTGTAGAGCACGTCGAGCCCCCGCTCTCGCGCCGCGTCGATCACCATCCTCGGCGGGTCGTGGCCGGCCTCCAGGGCGGCGGCCAGGTGGGGATCGACCTTGCCGGCGCGCTGACCGCTCAGCTCCAGGACCTGGCTGGGGTAGTGGGCCGTGTTGCCGCCCGAGCCGTCGCACCACAGCAGGGCGTCGACCTGGGAGTCGACCAGGCCGGTCAGGAGGTTCGCCAGCCAGCGGTCCAGGTCGCCCCCGGCGTCGTTCCAGACGCTGTCGCCGTCGCAGTTGAAGAGCAGCCGGTGCCGGGTTCCCCGGGCCATGGGTCCGTCCTTCAGTAGAGGTTCGTGGCCCCGTCGGAGCCGGGGAACCGGCCCGCGGGCAGCGGCCGGTGCGGCCGGGAGCGCACCAGCTCCATGTCGAGGTCCACGCCCAGGCCGGGACGCTCACCCAGGCGGGCCACGTCGACGGCGCCGCCGTCGAGGGGCACGGCCACGGTCTGCACGTCGTCGAACCAGGGGCGCAGCCGGCAGTGCTCGAGGATGCAGAAGTTCTGCATCGCCGCCGCCGCGTGGGCCGCCGCCGCCAGGGCCACCGGGCCGTACGGGTTGTGGGGCGCGATGGTGATGCCGTAGACCTCGGCGAAGTGGGCGATCTTCATCAGCTCGCTGATCCCCCCGGCGTGGCAGATGTCGACCTGGCAGACGTCGATCGCCTGGCGCTCGAACCACTCCCGGCACTGCCACCGGGTGATCCAGCGCTCGCCGGCGGCGAACCGCGTCCCCGGGAAGTCCCGCTTCAGGCGCAGCGTCGGCTCGACCGTGCCCTGCTCGAGGGGTTCCTCGACGAACAGCAGGTCCAGGGGCTGCAGGGCCTCCACGAGGCTGTGCCCCGCGGCGGGCGTGAACATCCCGGCGCAGTCGATCATCAGGGCCGTGCGGGGTCCGAGACAGGCGCGCAGGCGGCTCAGCTCGTCGACGGCGACGGCCACCTGCCGGTCGGCATCGTACGGCCGTACCGGCTCGCCGTAGCCGTGCTTGTAGGCGTCGAAGCCCTCCTCGAGGGCCTGCCCGGCGTCCGCCTCGAGCGATCCCAGCCCCAGGTCGCCCCGGGCGTAGCAGCGCACCCGCTCGCGCACGGCGCCGCCGAGCATCTTGTAGACCGGCAGCCCCGCGGTCTTGCCGGCCAGGTCCCACAGGGCCTGATCGACGCCGCTCACGGCGCTCGTGTGCACGACGCCGCCCTTCCACCAGAAGTCCCGGAAGCCGAGCTGCCAGACCCGCTCCACGTCGGTCGGGTCCATCCCCACCAGGCGCGGCTTCAGCTCCGACTCGATCTGCGCCTGCACGGCCCGCTCGTGGTACTCCGTCGTCGCCTCGCCGAGGCCGCGCAGGCCCTCGTCGGTCTCGATCACGACGAAGATCCAGTTGCGCCGCGGCGTCTCGCCGTCCGGCCCGGGCACGCCCATCACGTGCACGAGGATGTCGGTGATCTTCACGGAATCCTCGCCGCCCAGACCTCGAAGCGCCGATCCTCGGAGGCCGACTGGAAGACCGCCCAGCGTCCGTCCGGGGTGACGTGGGCGTTGCTCTGGTAGCGGCCGCCGTCCAGGCGCAGGCGGGCCATGGAGCGGAACCGGCAGACCGCCGTGACCGCCATCGTCTTCTCCGGGTTCGCCGCCACCGCCGCCTGGAAGGCCTCGGGGCTGTCGTGCTCTTCGTCGCAGACCGACTCGGCGGGCAGCGTGTACTTCCAGATCGTCTCCGGCGGCGCCTCGTTGTCGGCCCCGTCCCACGACCAGGGGCTCGACCCGGCGCGGTGGCCGACGACGTTCTCCAGGCGGCCCACGTCGCGGCGGCTGAAGTTGCGGCCGTCGCCGACGAGGAAGCTCTCGTCCGGGGCGACGCAGACGTGGCTCGAGTCGCCGGCGTCCCGCTGCGTCGTGTAGCGCCGGTGGGTCTCCTCGAAGACGTCGTTCACCAGCACCGTGTGCTGGCGCCCGGTGCCGTGGGAGTAGACGCGGCGGCCGGCGGGGCTCCAGTGCTCGTGGACGCCGCCGGACTTCATCCGCGTCCGCATGTCGAGCCAGAGGCCGCGCTCGAAGTCGTGGATGCGCACCCGGTGGAAGCCCTCCGGCATGGGGTACTCCTCCGTCCAGCCGAAGCCCTCCTGGCAGCACATGAACAGGTTCGGGTAGACCGGGTTCGGGTTCGGGTGCCCCATCCACCAGTCGTCACACTCGAAGACCGCCTCCGTGCGGCCGTCGGTCAGGTCGGTGCGGTACATGATGTTGCGCCCGGGGTTGGCGCCCATCTCGGCGATCGCCTCGCGCTGGGGCAGGTCGGTGCGCGGCTTCTTCAGGGCCGCGTGGCTGTATATGTAGCGCTCGTCGGCGCTCGTCTCTCCGTAGGGGATGTGCTCCAGGGGCACGGACGGCCGGATGCGGTCCTGCTCGCCCGTATCCAGGTCGATGCGCACGATCTCGACGCCGGCGCCGTCCCCGGGCCGCTCCACCACGTGCAGCAGGCGGCTCCGCGGGGCCACGGCCCAGGCGCCGCTGCGCTCGTGCTCGTGGAGCTTGCGGTACTCGCCCGACTCCAGGTCGACGCACCACAGGGAGCGCAGGACGCCGCCGTCCGCATCCGCCCCCTGCACCACCGCCTTGCGGCCGTCGCGGGTGATCATGCGGATGCGGAAGTAGGCGTTGTGGAAGTGCATCCCCGGCACCGGCGGCGACAGGCGCACCACGTCGGTCCCCGTCTCCGGGTCCGACCAGCGGGCCTCGGCCCAGCCGAAGTCGAGCTGCAGGGGCTCGGGATCGGCCATGGCGCCGGCGTCAGACCTCGTCCCGCCAGCGCTCGAGCAGGCCCTCGCGCTCGAGCGTCGGCAGGGCCCACAGCACGTCCTTCACCTCGTGGAACGGCACCGTCTCACGCTCCATCCACCAGCGGAACTGGCGCCAGAGACCGCGCAGGATGTCCCGGTCTCCCGACCGGCGGTAGGCGAAGGCCATGGGCCGCAGGTTCAGCACGTTGCTCGATGTCGGACCGGTCTGGTTGATGGGCGCCTCCTTGTAGAACATCAGACCTTCCTTGGTCACCGCCCGGGTCGCCAGGAAGCGGCAGCCCTTCACGCACAGGTCGCCGGCCTCGTCGTCGCCGAGCAGCTCGGAGACCCGCATCAGGCCGGTGAGGATCGCCGCGGTCATGAAGGGGCAGGCGCCCGTCTGGAAGGTGCCCGAGTACATCCGGAAGCGGCCCTCGCCGTCCTGCCAGTCGGCGAAGACCCGCACCATGGCCCGCATCTCCGCGGCCAGGGCTTCACTGGGACGCTCCTCGTAGAGGTCGGCCATGCCGGTCAGGGCCCAGCCGGCCTTCCGGGGCGAGTATCCCCAGCCGCCGCCGGGCTCGGCCCAGGCGTCGCGGCGCTCCGGCGTGATCGCGTCCCAGGACTGGCGGCGGCGCGTGCCGGCGCAGTAGCGCCCCGTCAGCTCGGCGACCTCCAGGGCGCGGCGGTACCCGGTCAGGTGGTAGTAGTCCAGCAGGCCGCCGAACCAGGTGTGGTCGGTCCCCGGCTGGGCCAGGCTGTCCCGGCTGGTCGTCTTGTAGTGGTGGAAGCGCGACCAGTGGGGCCGGGGCCCGCCGGTGCGCAGCGGGTCGGCCGGGTTGTGGTGCACCGTGTCCACGTCCATCAGGTGGAAGGCCATCGCCTCGCCCTGCCAGAACAGGGGCTGCTGACCCCGGCGGACGTACTGGAGCAGGACGGAGCGGGTGCCGTCGTAGTGCAGGTTGTCGGTGGAGCCGCAGCGGGTGCCGCCCTCGCCGGCCTCGACGACGCCCACGTCGCCGAAGCTCACCATGCCGGCCAGGGGCTGCGTCGACGAGCTGGCGCGGTCGAAGACGCGGGCCCGCAGGTGCTCCTCCAGTGGCCAGTGCCCATGGTAGTGGCGGGGGAAGTCGCCGAAGGCGCCGCTGTCGGCGTAGGCCGCCGGGTCGATCTCCAGCAGCAGGGGGTGCTGCCAGGCCGCCGCCTGGGCGGCGGCCTCGTCCAGCCCGGGCAGGGCCGCCCCCGCGTACAGGAACAGCTCGTGGGTCTTGGCCATCCCCTGCGGGATCTGCAGCGGCCCGGCGTAATCGAGGTCGCGGTGGCTGGCGACCTGGCCCTTGCCCAGGGGCTGGTCGGCCCCCGGCGCCCAGGCCTGGGAGTCCGGATACAGGTGGAGATCGACGCGGCGGCCGTCCGTGGCGTAGGCCTTGGGGTAGTTCTCGGCCGGGTGGCGCAGCTTGAGCTGCAGGCCGTGCCGGGGCCCGCCGAGGTAGATCCAGCCGTGGCTCTTGACCCGCCGGTCCTGGCGGCCCTCCGGGCCGAGGACGGTGTGGCTCCCGAGGCCCACC
>CAZEHQ010000103.1:13553-14723 GCA_964512165.1 uncultured Gemmatimonadaceae bacterium
GCTGGAGACCGCCGTCGACGTCGTCGAGAGCCAGGCCCTTGCTCGTCGTCCCGGTCGGGGCGCCGAGCATCGCCCGCGGACCCAGGCCGGGGGCCGCCGCCAGCCCCAGGGTCAGCTGGCCCATGTCGAACAGCACCGGCTCGTCGGCGTCGTGGACGAAGGTGTGGTAGATGCGGGCCCAGGGCTGGTGGGCGCACAGCTCGATGCGCGCGATCCAGCTCAAGGGCCGCGCGCCGGCCTCGGAGACGTAGGCGCCGGCCGCCTTGACCACCAGGCGCAGGGCGGTCCGCTCCTCCACCTCCAGGCTCTCGACGCGGCCCTCGTAGAGCGTTCCGCCGCCGTCTCGCAGCGTCATCTGGGGTTCGCCGTCCACCCCCAGGCAGCCCCCCGCCTGCGCCAGCAGCACCGCTCCCCGGCACTGCAGGTCCAGGCTCAGGGCGCCGCTGTCGAGCTGCAGGCCGTCGGCCGTCTCCCGGGCCGCCAGCGGGGTGTCGGGAACCCGCCCCTCGACCCCGTCCCCGTACTCGATCGTCAGGTCCACGACCTCCTTCGGCGTCAGGTCGACCTGGGTGTCGAGCAGCAGCCAGCGGACGGAGCGGTCGGGCCAGCGGGACAGCACGGTCGCGGCCAGGGGCAGCTCGACGCCGTCCGACCGCACCAGCCGCACGCGGCCGGGATCGGTGAGCGCCCCCGGCGCGAAGGGGCAGCCGTGGGTCAGCGGATATCGTCTGCGGGGAACCGCGGCGGGTTCCTCGATGCGGGCCTGGATCGAGCCGGGCATGGGCTTCCTCGCAAGGCCGGGTGCGGGAGACTCCCGCACCGGCGGCGGCGGCTTCCTCGGGGCCGAGGATTATCATACAATCTCGCCGCCGTGGCCAGCCCTCCGCACATGCCGGACGACCCGCCGGGCTGACGGCCGCCCCGCGTCAGACCCGTCCTTCTCCTCCAGGGCGCTCGCCCGGGTCCGGGTGGCCGTCACGCGCCGCATCTTCCTCTCCGGGGCCCTTGGCGAAGCAGTCGCAGGCCGCCGCCGTCCCCAGGTAGGCCGACACGTCCATGGCGGCCATGGTGATCCCGTAGCGGGACAGGTCGATCATCCCTCGGCCTGGACCTCGCGCCGCACCTGCTCGAGCAGGCCCGTCACCCGGGCGTGGTTGATGGCCATCGCCT
>CAZEHQ010000104.1:0-14424 GCA_964512165.1 uncultured Gemmatimonadaceae bacterium
CCAGCGCCAGCTCGTCGGCGCCAGCAGCCTGGGCGAGATCGCCGTCGGCGTCTCCACGGCTCGCCTGGTGGCGCGCGTCCTGGGGCGCGAGGCCCTGCCCGGCGGCGTCGTCCCGTGCGCTCCGGGCGACGAGGACCGCGTCCTGGCGCGCACCGAGCTGGCCGATCTGCCCGGCCTCGGCCCGGTCTGCCGCGAGCGGGCCGCCCGTTACGGCATCCACACGGTGGGCCAGGTTCTGTCCCTCGACCGGCGGGCCCTGCGGCGGCGCTTCGGCCGCCGGACGGGGGAGCGGCTCTACGGGGCGGTCCGCGGTCTGGAGGTCGAGGCGCGTCCGGGCGCGCCCGGGGTCATCGAGGCCGAGACCGTGCTCCGCGAGGACGCCAACGACGACAGCCTGCTGCGCGCGGCCGTGGCCCTCACCGTCGACCGGGCCTGCCACGAGCTGCGGCTGCGCGGCCTGGCCGCCAAGGCCCTGACCCTGCGCATCGCCTACACCGACGATCGCCGGGCTCGGAGAACGTCGCGGCTTCCCGCGGCCACCGACGATTTCCCGGTCCTGTGCGCCGCCGCCGAGGAGCTGTTCCGGCGGATCCACGTGCGCCGCGCCGCGGTCCGGGCGATCGCGGCCGTGCCGTCGCGCACCAGTCCGGCCAGCGGCCAGCAGGACCTGTTCGACGGCGAGGCCGGCCGCCGCCGCCGGTGTCTGGGGGCGGCGATCACCGACATCCGGTCGCGCATGGGGTTCGGCGCCGTCGTCGGCGCTGACGCGCTGGAGGTGGCGGCCTCCGGCCAAGACTTTCCTTGACGGAAGATGATCCGCCTTGGTAACTTCGGAGGTTGCGGCGCCGATCGGCGCTGGCGCCTCGCGATCCACCGCCGGGCGGTCTCCCCCGCCTGCGGTCGCCCCTTGCAATTCGCGCCCCGAACCGACGTGGCACGACTCCCCTTCTCCAATTCAGGCACCCGCGTTCTTCGCTTCGCGGCGATCGCCGCCATGCTGTGCCTCCCGGGCGCATACGGCGGCTCCACGGCTCCGGCCGACACCGAGACACTCGCACCCGGCGTCTGGCACCACTCCATCGACCTGGTCGACGGCCCGTGGGCCATCCACGTCGTCGAGATCGACCTGCTGGAGGCGCGCAAGGCCGGCATCCGGCTGCGCACCGTGAGATCGCCCGAGGGCCTCGGCCTGGTCAGGACGAGCGACCTCGCCGCCGACGCCCTGGCCGCCATCAACGGCGACTTCTTCCAGGCCGGCACCCCCGGCCGCCCGCTCGGGGTGCAGATCTCCGAAGGCGAGCTGATCGGCGAGCCCCGCTCGCGCTCCGCCTTCGCCCTGGCCGCCGACGGCCGCCCGCAGACGGCGGTCTTCGAGCTGGACGCCGGCCTCATCACCCGGTCGGGCCAGATGCTGCCCCTCTCCCGTCTCAACCGGGCGCCGCGCTCCGACGCCGAGCTCACCCTCTACAACCGCCACGCCGCGAGCCGGGAGGACTCGGTGCGGGCGCCGGTGGGATTCTTCCTGCAGAGCCTCGACGGCACGACCTCCCTGGTCAACGACACGGCCGCGGTGCGGGTCGTGCAGATGCGCCGCCAGGCGTGGCCCCTGCTCCTGCAGCGGGGCCAGTGGCTGGTGGCCGGCGGCGCCGATTTCGCCCGCCAGGCGGCGATCAGCCCCGGGGACACGGTCCATCTCTACTGCGCCCTGCCCCCATCCAAGGGGAGCCTCGACGTGGCCATCGGCGGGGGACCGCGCATCATCCGGGACGGCCGCGTCTCCATCGAGCACGAGCGCGAGCACCTGGGCGAGTCCTTTGCCAACGACCGGCATCCGCGCTCGGCCATCGGACTGTCCCGGGGCGGGCGCCACGTGTTCCTGGTCACCGTCGACGGCCGGCAGCCCGGCCACAGCGTCGGCATGACCTTGCCCGAGCTGGCCGAGTTGATGTCCGCCGACCTGGCCGGCTTCACGAAGAGCCGCCACAACGCCTGGCAGGCGATCAACCTCGACGGAGGCGGATCGACGACCATGGTGGTGCGCGAGCACGTCGTGAACCGGCCGTCCGATCAGACCGGCGAACGGCCGGTGGCCAACGCGCTGGTGGTCATGCCGCCCGCGGCCTCCGGCTGACGGCTTCCTTCAGCATCCGCCGTTTCACAACGTTCCACCGAGCGATCAGGAGGCAAGTGTGCCCCGGTTCCGCGCCCAGGACCTGAAGCGACTCGGCCGCGACCTGTTCACCACGGTCGGCGTGCCCCCCGCGGAGGCCGACCTCGTCTCCGGCCACATGGTCGACTCCGGCCTGCTGGGCCACGACTCCCACTCGGTGCTGCGTTTCCCCCAGTACACGGAGATGGTCCGCCAGGGGCAGGTGAAGCCCGGGGCCGAGCTCGAGATCCTGCACGACCGGGGCGGCGTGGTGCAGGTCAGCGGCGGCTGGAACTTCGGCCCCGTCACCGCCACCCGCGCCGCCGAGCTGGCCATCGAGCGAGCCCGGTCCCACGCCATCGTGGCGGTCACCGTCAGGGACTGCAACCACGTGGCGCGGCTGGGGCGCTTCGTCGACCTCATCGCGCGCCAGGGCAACCTGATCGGCGTGCTGTGCGCCAACGGCCACGGCTCCGACCTGGCCGTGGCCCCGTACGGGGGCCGCGAGCGGCGCCTGCCGACGAACCCCCTGGCCGTGGGCATCCCGACGCGCAGGAGCTGGCCCATCGTCCTCGACATGACGACGAGCATGACCTCCGGCGGCGCCCTGCGCGACTACCGCAACCGAGGGGCCGCGGCCCCCGAGGGCTCCCTCATCGACGGGCACGGCCGGCTGACGACGGACGTGGAGGACTACTACGGAGACCCGCCGGGGGCCATGCTTCCCCTGGGCTTTCCCACGGTGGGCCACAAGGGGTTCGGCCTCGCCCTGGTCGTCGACATCCTGGCAGGTGCGCTGTCGGGCGGCGGCTGCAGCCAGGCCGACCCGCCACAGACGGGGAACGCCCTGTTCTTCACGGTCTACGACATCGCCGCCTTCCGCGGCCTCGACGACTTTCTCGGCGAGGTGGACGACTTCATCGACTGGCTCAAGTCCTGCCCGCCCATGGAGGGCTTCGGGGAGGTCATGCTCCCGGGCGAGAACTCGCACCGCATCCACGAGGCCAGACGGAGGGAGGGGATGGAGGTGGACGACACCGCCTGGGGCCAGATCGCGGCCCTGGCCGGGGAGCTGGGAGTGAACCTCCCCGACCCCGTCGAGAGCTCCTGACCCGCGCTCCGGCAAGAGGAGGAAGAGGATGGGCAAGCAGCTTCGGATCGCCGTCGTGGGGATGGGCGGCATCGGCAACAACCACGCCAGGTGCTACCAGGCCAACCCCCACGCCGAGGTGGTGGCCGTGTGCGATGTCAGCCGCGAGCGGGCCGACGCCGCGGCCTCGGCCCACGGGGCGCAGGCGTTCTACAGCGTCCGCCGCATGCTCAACAGCGGCATCGCCATCGACGCCGCCAGCGTCGCCACGGCGGGCGTGGAGAACGGCGGCGACCACTATACCCCGACGATGCAGCTGTTGAAGGCGGGGGTCCCGGTGCTGGGGGAGAAGCCGATCTCCAACGAGATCCCCAAGGCCCGCCGCCTGGTGCGGCTGGCCCGCGAGATGGGCCTGCCCTACGGCATCAACCTCAACCACCGGTTCACGCCGGCGGCGGTGAAGGCGAGGGAGTGGCTCGATCAGGGCCGGCTGGGGGAGCTGCACATGGTCAACATGACGATGTGGATCAACAACCCCAACGAGTCCTCTCCGTGGTTCCACATCCGCGCCCTGCACCCGCACTCCCTCGACGTGATGCGCTACTTCGCCGGCGACCTGGAGCGGGTGCAGGCGTTCTTCAAGAAGGGCCAGGGCCGCCGGATCTGGTCCAACGTGCAGGCCAACCTGCTCTTCGCCAACGGCGTCATCGGCCATCTCACGGGATCGTACGACGCCGGCGGCAGCTACGGCCTGGAAACCCTCGAGGTGGTCGGCTCCGAGGGCCGCGTGGTCATCGAGGAGGCCTGCGAGCGGCTGACCTTCTACCCCCGGTTCTCGAAGGAGGTGGAGAGCTACGACCACCCCGGCGGGATGATGGGCTTCGCCGACACCTTCCCGTCGCGCATCGGCGCCTGGATCGACGATCTGCGCAAGGGCACGCCCCCGGACCAGGTCGACGCCAAGGCCGAGGACGCCCTCAAGGTGCAGCTCGCCATCGAGAGCATCATCCAGAGCTGGCAGAAGGGCCGCGTCGTCAAGGTGCCGCAGCGGTGAGCAGGCCCCCGGGAAGGGCTCAGTCGGAGGCCACCGGCCCCTTGGGGGTCTCGGCGCTGTAGAGACCGCCCCGGCGCTCGTACTCGACCTGGACGCGCCCGTCCTCCACCATCAGCCGCGGCACGTTGCCGTTGTGGTTGTCCCGGTCGGGGCCGCGCATGACGGCCAGCTGGGCGTCGGTCATCCCCTCCACGAGGTCCCCCCAGCGCGCTGACGGGTGCACCATCTCTCCCCCGGAGCGGTTGAAGTTCCGGGAGGAGTACTTGACGAGGATCCCCCGGCGCGGGATCTCGCTGCGCCAGGCCAGGGTGCCGTGGGTCTGGGCGCCGTCCATGAACAGCAGCACGTCCCCGGCCCGGAAGGTGGGGTGCACCACCAGCCCCATGTGGTCGTCGCAGGTGCGCACCCCGGGAGGCATGGGGTACTGGGCCTTGTGGCTGCCGGGGACGCAGGCGAAGCCGCCGTCCTCCTCGCCGAGGTCGCGCAGCTGCCAGGTGACGGTGACCGCCTCGCAGTAGCTGCGCCCGTTCCTGAAGACGTACGAGCGGCTGGGGTTGAGCGGCTCGTTGGCGTCGTGCAGGGAGTGGCCCGAGGTGCCCTTGACGGCGCAGAAGGCGGCGGGCTGGCCGCAGCGGAAGCCGCTGCCGCCCATCCAGGTGAGGCGGTGGACCACGGCGGGATGGGCGACCATGCGGCGGAAGGGGCCGCACCAGGGCGCCGGCAGCTGCAGCAGGCCGCCCAGGGTGGGGCGTCCCGTGCCGGCCAAGGACTTCGAGCCGCGGGCCAGCTCCTCCCCGACGACGATGCGGTCCTCGAAGCGGTCGATCGCCTCGTTGGCCAGGGCCAGGTCCTCCGGGTCCATCACCTGGCGCAGGACGAGGTGGCCGCACAGGTCCCAGAAGAACAGCTCCTCGTGGTCGATGCCGCTGGCCGGGTCGGGGGCCAGGAAGGAGGGGTGCACCGGTTCCGGCGATTCCGAGACCCGGTGCGGCGGCTGTCGGCGGCCAGCACCGGCGGCGGCGTGTCGGCGCGGCGGCCGGGCCGGTAGAGCACGGCGCGCTGATCCGGCGTCAGCTCGTCGTGCCACTCGGGGCGGCCGGGCTCGCCGGCCTGTGGTCCCGTTCCGGCCTCCAGGCAGGCGCCGCGGGCGGCGAAGCCGTAGTCGAGGAGGCGCAGGGGGCCGCGGCCCTTCCAGGGGCGCAGGCCGTGGATCAACGTGTCAGCGAGCAGCAGGAGGTCTCCCGCCCGCAGCCGGACTCCGCGCACCAGCCCCAGGTCGCGCTCGCCCTCCAGGAAGCCGGGGGGCGCAGGCACGTTGGTCTTGTGGCTGGCCTGCACGAAGACCAGGCCGCCGTCGCCCTCCTCGACGTCGTGGAGGGCCCAGACGGCGCGCACCAGCTGGCACTGCCGGCGGCGGTTCTGGTGGTAGTAGGCCCGCGCCGGATCGCGGGGCTCGTCGCCGCCGGAGAGGGTGCCGTCGAGGGCGCCGCCGGCCGCCGGGTCGTCGGAGATCAGCCGCGGCAGCTGCTCCAGGCGGAAACCGGTGCCGCAGATCTCGTTGAGGTAATCCACCAGGACCGGATGCACGAGCAGGTCGCGGAAGGGCTCGCGCTCCTTCCCCGGCCAGCCGAGCATCCCCTCCGGCCGGCCGGCGCGTTCCAGAGCGGCGTTGAGGGCCAGGACCTCACCCGGCTGCAGGGCCTCCCGCACGACCAGGTAACCGCCCACGTCGAAGCAGTAACTCTCCTCGTTGGTCATCGGGTCGCCGCCATGGCTCGCGTGATCACCTCGATCGCCGTCCTCGCGTCGCCCACGCGGTCGTCGCCCCACTCGCGCTCCACGTGCAGGTCGCCCGTGTAACCGCCCTCGGCCAGGATGCCCATGAAGGCGGTCCAGTCCACCTGGCCCTCGCCGACGACGGCCTCGGCGCCCCACTCTCCCGGCGTCGTGGTGCCGACGGCGTCCTTGATGTGGATCGACCGCACCCGGGGCAGGAGCCTGCGCAGCGCCTCGAGGGGATCGCCCTTGTCGTAGAGGATCATGTTGGCGGGGTCGAAGTTGACCCCCACGTTGGTCACGCCGCGGTCCTCGAGGTGGTCGAAGAACGCCCACAGGTCGTCGGCGGTCTCCTGGCCGGTCTCGAAGAGCAGGTCGATCCCCTGGTCGCCGAAGATCCCGGCCACCACCTCGATGCGGTCGGCGAGCTTGCGGAACTCGGCGCTCTCCATGTCGTGGGGAAGGAAGCCGGCGTGGAACATCACCATGGGCAGGCCCAGCTCCCGGGCCTTGGCCGCCGCCCCGCGGGCCACCTGCTGGTTGGCCTCCCAGTGCTCGTCGGGGACGATGCCCCCCGTGCGCCGGATGGTCTCCATCGTCGTGTAGTCCTCGCCCACGGTGCCGAACATGCCCGAGACGACGCGGGCGCCGATCCGGGCCAGGGCCTCGGGGACGCCGTCGACGAGGCCGGCGTCGTCGCGGTGGGGAACCAGTCCGAGCTGCAGCTTGTTCACGCCCAGTTCCTCCATGATGGCGGCCATGTGGCCGGCGTCGCGGGGACGCATGGACCAGCTGCAGAGGCCGATCTGCCCGGGGGTTTGCGGTGTCATGAATCCCTCCCCGGCTGGGGTTCCAGCCGTCCGGAGAGGATGTCGTCGACGATGCCGCAGAGGCTGTCGACGATCGCCCCGAGCATGCGCTCGCCCTTCTCGGCGCTGGCCGCCGTGGGGTCTCCGAAGTGGCCCCGGGGGCTGACCTCCTCGAGCATGTGGAAGCGCTGCACCTCGCTCTCGTGGGCCGAGGCGGCCCTGACACCGCCGCGGTCGGGGCGGGCCGGGCGCACCAGGTCCGGATGAAGGTGCAGCATCAGCGAGGTCTCGGTCTCGCCGGCGTGGCCGGAGCCGTCCGGTCCGGCGGTGCGCACCTCGTCCAGCCCCGCCTGCGCCACCTCCCACCAGGAGGCGCCGTAGACGCGGGCCTCCATGTGGCGCTCGCGCAGGTCCTGCAGGGCAACCCGCATGTCGGCCTGGTTGCCGCCGTGGCCGTTGAGGATCAGGACCTTGTCGAAGCCGGCCCTCACCAGGCCGTCCACCGTCTCCACGATCATGCTCACGTGGGTCCCGGAGGTGGCTGTCAGGCTGCCGCCGAAGTGGATGTGGTGAAAGGAGTAGCCCAGCCACTGGGTGGGCAGGACGACGATGCGGTCGCCGGCGCGCTCCTCCATGGCGGCGGTGATGCCTTCGCACTCCAGGGTGTCGGTGAGCAGGGGCAGATGGTCGCCGTGCTGCTCGAAGGATGCGATGGGGTAGACGGCGACGAAGCGCTCGCGGTCGAGGCCGCCGATCTCGGGCCAGGTCATCTCGCCAAGCTTCATCTTCCTCTCCTGTGGCTGAGTCGTGAGGCAGGGGCGGCAAGGATATGGAATCGAAGGTTGCGGGGCACACCGGGTTGACGGGAGTTCGATGGCGGCTAGACTCGCTCGGCTCCTCACGACGAGCAGGGAGGCAGATGATGACGGACCACGCGCAACTGGATCCCCGGCCGGGGCCGGATGGCGAGATCGCGGTGGAGGCGTGGGTGCGGACCTCGGCCGACCGGACCGAGGCGATGCAGCCCCTGGTCTCGCAGTGGAGGCCCGCGGAGACCCCCGTGTTCTCGGCGTACGACGCGACCCACACCGGCGGCCTCCTGTGCGCCGGCCACTACGGGGCCGTCTTCGACGGCCGCCACGTCTACTACTGTCCGATCCGCCCCTTCCGGCGCCGCGACAGCGTCCACGGCCACGTGCTCCGCTGCGACACCCACGCCGACTTCCACGATCCCTCGGCCTGGGAGGCCTTCGACGCGGGCAACACGGACGGCCTGACGACGGTGAGCTACTACGGGGCCTCCTTCGACGGGCGCCACGTGATCTTCACCCCGCGCGAGGACCTGCAGGGCTACCACAGCCGCGTCCTGCGCTTCGAGGTGGGCCGCCCCTTCGGCGACCCCGCCTCGTGGAGCGCCCACGACGCCGGCCTGCCGGTCTCGGGGCAGGGGGCGGCCACCGACGGCCGCTACGTCTACTTCCCGCCGGGCTACGAGAGCGTCCCCGGCCGGCCCTTCGACGAGAGCGTGCTCAGCGGCCGGGTGCTGCGCCTGGACACGCGGGGCGGCTTCCGCGATCCCGACAGCTACCGGGTCTTCGACACGTCCCGCCTGTCGCCGGAGGCGGTCTGCTTCGACGGCGGCGCCTACGACGGGCGCTACATCTACCTCGTCCCCCTCATCCACGGCGTCGTCGCCCGCCACGACACCCAGGGCCCCTTCCACGACCCCGCCTCCTGGGAGGTCCACGACGCCCGACCCCACGGCCTGGGGATGAACGTGGGCGCCGTCTTCGACGGCCGCTGGCTCTATTTCTGCGCCTACGGCCACAGCCGCATGGTGCGCTACGACACGACCCGCCCCTTCGCCGACGGGAACGCCTGGGAGAGCTGGGAAGCCGGCGGCACCGACGGCCTGGACACGGGCGGCTTCGACGGCGGCTTCTTCGACGGCCGCTACGTCTACTACTGCCCCTGGACGCGGCAGGCCGCCGCCGGCGAGATCCCCTTGCACTGCAACTTCCTGCGCTACGACACGACCCGCCCCTTCGCCGAGGCCGGCAGCTGGTCGGCGTACGACGCCTCGCGCACGGACGGCCTCCATACCCTCGGCTACAACGCCGGCGCCTTCGACGGCCGCTACTTCTACGGGGCCCCGCTCTTCGACGGGCGGGGGGAGGCCTACCACGGCCGGGTGCTGCGCTGCGACACCCTCGGCGGCGGCGGCGCCTTCAGCCTGCGCTACGGGGACTACGGACACAACGGCGGACTCTGTGCCGCGGTCCCGGGGCCGAGCTTCCTGATCAACACCGAGCAGGGCGTGCGCAGCGTCGCCGCGTACCGCAGGCTGGAGCCGGGGGCCCACCACCTCGCCGGGGTCTACGACGGCCGCAGCCTGAGCCTGTATGTCGACGGCGAGCTGGCCGCCCGGCGCCAGGCCTCGGGCCGGCTGGTCGAGTGCGGCGCCGAGGTGACCGTGGGCGAGCTG
This sequence comes from uncultured Gemmatimonadaceae bacterium, assembly GCA_964512165.1. GTDB lineage: Bacteria > Latescibacterota > UBA2968 > UBA8231 > UBA8231 > UBA8231. The sequence goes on from CAZEHQ010000104.1 coordinate 9,364, forward strand.
AGCGGCGGCTCTGTCCGCTTCGAGGGCACGGTGGAACGGGCGCGCATCACCCCGGCGGCGGTGAGGCCATGAGGATCACCTCCCTGGAGCCGATCCCGGTCCTGGTGCCCCTGCGGAAGGGAATGACGACGAAGACCGCCCACGGCGAGCACATCGACTCGCCGTACGTGATGGTGAAGGTCCACACCGACGAGGGCCTCGTCGGGCTGGGGGAGGCGACCCTGTCGCCGCGCTGGAGCGGCGAGACCAGCCCGGGATGCGCCGCCGCCATCTCGCAGGTCCTGGAGCCGGCGGTGAAAGGCGCCGACCCCCGGGACGTGCGCGCCGTCGCCCGGCGGATGGAGCAGGCCCTCAGCCTCAACCCCTTCACCCGGGCGGCGGTGGAGATGGCCTGCTGGGACATCGCCGGCAAGGCCGCCGGCGTGCCCGTGTACCGCCTGCTCGGCGGCAAGGTGCGCGAAGCGGCGCCGATGAAGATGGTGGTGGGCGCCTTCGAGCCGCCCAGGGCCGCGGACCTGGCGCGGCGCTTCCTCGACCGGGGGGTGCGCCACCTCAAGGTGAAGGTCGGCCTCGACCCGGCGCAGGACATCGAGCGCGTGCGCCTCGTGCGCGAGCTGGCCGGAGCGGACGTCTCCATCGGCGTCGACGCCAACTGCGGCTGGGACCTGGGGACGGCACGCCGGACCCTGGCGGCGCTGGAGGCTTTCGACGTCACCTTCGCCGAGCAGCCCGTGGGCACCGAAGACCCCCGGGCCCTGGCCGCGGTGCGCCGGTCGACGACGATCCCGGTCATGGCCGACGAGAGCGTCTTCACCCCGCGGGATGCGCTGGACCTGGTGCGCGCCGACGCCGCCGACATCCTCGCCGTCTATCCCGGCAAGAACGCGGGTCTTCTCGGGTCGCTGGCCGTGGCGGAGATCGCCGCCGCCGCCGGGCTGGTCTGCAGCATGGGCAGCAACCTCGAGCTGGGGGTGGCCACGGCCGCCATGCTGCACCTGGCCGTGGCCTGTCCGGCCATCGACAGCGAGCGCTATCCGGGAGACCTGCTCGGCCCCCTGTACCACGCCGCCGACATGATCGCCGAGCCCCTGGAGCTGGGGCCGGTGGTGGCCGCGGTGCCGGAAGGCCCGGGTCTCGGCGTCGAGCTCGACGAGGACCAGGTCGCCCGCTACCGGGATCCGTCGGCCACGTGAGCCGCCTCTACCACACGGAGGAGGGCCGCGTCATCCCCTCCCTGTGCGAGGAGCTGACGCGGTTCCGCCGGGTCCGCAAAACCCTCGACCTGCCGGCAACCGCGGCGCCGGCCGAGGTCTTCCTGCTGGCGCGGTCCTATCCCGGCCACACCGGGCCCCTGCGGCTGGCCGTGAACGGCGGCGAGGCTCTGGTCGTGGAGCCGTCGAGGCCCGGCGTCTATCAGTGGTACCGCGTCGAGGTGCAGGCGGCGGCCCTGCGCGAGGGGCCCAACCGCTTCGAGATGTGGACCGATGCCGCCGCCATGGACGGCTGGTCCCTGGCCCTGGAGGCCGGGCACCCTTCCCCGGGATCGGAGCTCAGCGACGACGGCGGCATCACCTGGCGCCGGGAGCGCATGGGCTACCTGAACGCGGTGCTGGCGGAGTACGTCGTCCGCGTGCGCCTGGCCGAGGGCGAGGATCCGCCGCCGCCGGCGATGGTCTGGGAGGATCCCGGGTCGCCGCGGGTCCGGTCGTTGCGCGAGCGCCTGCCGGCCGGGGCGCGGGAGGGGGGCGACACCCTGGCCCGGGCGCGGGTCCTGTCCTCGTGGCTGGCGGCCGCCTGGGAGCACACCAGCTCCGCCAGGGGACACCTCTACGGCCCCTGGGACGCGGAGACCGCCCTCTCCTGGGGGCCGGAGCGGCAGGGGCACAACGGCCAGCGGCCGATCCTGATGTGCGTGCACTACGCCGCCAGCCTGGTCGGCGCCTGCCAGAGCGTGGGAATCCCGGCCCGCTGCGCCGCCCTGACCGAGGCGGTGAACGGAGCCAACGGCCACTTCGTCGCCGAGGTCTGGGCCCCGGAGTGGGAGAAGTGGGTCGTCGTCGATCCGAACCTCGACGCCCTCTTCGTCGAGGACGGGGCCCCCATGTCGATGGCCGAGATCCAGTCGGCGGGCGCGGCCATCGGAACCCGCATCGAGTTCGGCGCCGGCACCGCCTTTCAGCGCACCTTCCCGCACATGATCGAGTTCCTGGAGCAGAACCTCGAGAGGGGCCTGTGCTTCCGGCACCGGGGCTTGTGGCACCGCGCCGACCTGCTCGCACAGCCCCGGTTCTCGCCCCCGGGACACGGGTCGCTGAGCTACTGCGAGACCGGTCTGGTGTGGGAACGGCGGGACCTGGAGAGGGGCTTCGGCATGTTCCCGGGCTTCGGCGACTGCCGCTGGTTCGACGATCCGCCGGCCGGGTTTCCGGGCTGACGGCGGCGGGGCCGGGGAGGCGCCGGTCCTCGTTTACATCAAGGGGGCCCTATGCTATACTCCGATTCATGCCGAGCATGACCTCTCAGCGCCCAAGGGGCGGCGGCGCCCGCCAGTACGGATCCTCCATCATCATCGCCGTCGGTCTCGCCCTGCTCATCCGCAGCTCGGTGGTGCAGGCCTTCTACATCCCCTCCGCCTCCATGGAGGACACCCTCCTCAAGGGCGACTACCTGCTGGCCAACAAGTTCATCTACGGCGCCCCCCTCGAGCTGCCGGGCATGGACGGCCCCCTCTTCCGGCTCCCCGCCCTGCGCGACCCGCAGCCCGGGGACATCGTCATCTTCCGCTCCCTCACCGAGCCGGGGCGCGATCTCATCAAGCGCTGCGTCGCCGTGGGGGGGCAGGTGGTGGAGATCCGCGACAAGGCGCTCATCGTCGACGGGAAGCCCTCCCGGCTGCCGACTCTGGGGAAGTACACGGAGACGGCCTTCATGCCGGGGTCGATGAGCTCGCGAGACAATCTGGGGCCCCTGCGCGTCCCCGGGGGCCACTTCTTCATGATGGGAGACAACCGCGACAACAGCAAGGACAGCCGCATCTTCGGGCCCGTCCCCAAGGAGCGCATCAAGGGGAAGGCGATGATCATCTACTGGTCCTCGACCCTGGTCCACGGCCCCCTGATCCACGGCCTGCCGCAGATGGTGCTCGACGCGGGAAACTTCCTCCTGAACCTGCCCACCCTGCCCTTCCGGTCCCGCTACAGCAGACTGGGCACGGTCATCCACTAGGAGCCTCTTCGCCATCGCCGAGGACGGAGAACGCCCCGGCCGCCGCCCCCACGGCGACGAGCTCGACCCCTTCGAAGAGGAGCGCTTCCGAGGCGGCGAGCCCGAGGAGGAGCCGCACGACGACGAGCCCCTGCGGCTCGTCGATCAGGTTCTGCTGAGCCTGCCCGAGCGCGACCCGGCGCGGCCGCTGCTCTACCACCTGCGGCGGCAGCTGATGGAGCGCGAGATCACCTTCCAGGAGGCGCGGCGGACCCTCGTCGAGCTGGAGACGGCGCTGGAGAAGGTCACGGCCCCCGCCAACCGCGTGGGCATCTTCCTCGGGTCGCCGAAGGAAGGGGTGGCCACCGTCTTCGTCAGCGGTTCCGAGTACTACGCCAACATCGACCCGCGCGTGAATCCCGCCGATCTCACCGTGGGCGCCCGGGTGCTGATCAACGAGGCTTACGCCATCGTCGGGCTCCTGGGTTCCGCCCCGGCGGGCCCCGTGGCCCGCATATCCGACCTGCTGGAGGACGGCCGCCTGCGCCTCGGCAACGAGCACGGCACCACCGACCTGGTCATCGAGCGCTCCGAGGTCCTCGCCGGCGTCGACCTGAAGGTGGGCGACGAGGTGCGCACCGACCCGTCGATGAAGGTCGCCCTGGAACGACTGGCCTCGAAGGAGAGCCGCGAGTACTTCCTCGAGGACATCCCGCACGTGCCCTGGAGCCGCATCGGCGGCCAGGAGGAAGCGATCCGGGCGATCCGGGACACGATCGAGCTGCCCGCCCTGCACCCGGAGCTGTTCGAGAAGTTCGAGTACTCCACGCCCAAGGGATTCCTGCTCTACGGCCCCCCGGGCTGCGGCAAGACCCTGATCGGCAAGGCCACCGCCTACAGCCTCGTGCAGCACCTGCGCGAGGAGGAGGGCCTGCAGGTGGAGGAGTACTTCATGCACATCAAGGGGCCGGAGATCCTCAACATGTGGCTCGGCGAGACCGAGCGCATGGTGCGCGAGGTCTTCGCCCAGGCCCGGCAGAAGCGCAAGGAGGGCTTTCTGCCCTTCATCTTCATCGACGAGGCCGAGTCGATCCTGGGCACGCGGCGGTCGATGCGCAGCCACCACATCGCCAACACCGTGGTCCCCATGTTCTGCACCGAGATGGACGGCATCGAGTCGCTGCAGGAGGTGGTCATCATCCTCGCCTCCAACCGCCACGACCTGATCGACCCGGCGATCCTGCGCCCGGGGCGGATCGACCGCAAAATCAAGGTCGACCGGCCGGGCCGGGAGGCGGCGGAGGAGATCTTCGGCCTCTACCTCGGGCCGGGGCTGCCCCTCGACCCGGCCGCGGTGAGCGGGCACGGCAGCCCCGAGGCGGCGCGCCGGGCCCTGATCGCGGCGGCGGCGGCGGCCCTCTTCGCGCGCACCGAGGAGACCCGGGTCCTGGAGGTGGCGCTGCGCAGCGGCCGCACCGAGAGCCTCCACTTCGGAGACCTGGCCTCGGGGGCTCTCATCGACAACATCGTGCAGCGCGCCAAGGAGACGGCGATCAAGCGGGCCATCGCCGCCGAGGACGCGGAGGCCGCCGGGGTGAGCGAGCAGGACCTGCTCGAGGCGGTGCGCGCCGAGTTCCGCGAGAGCGAGGTCTTCCCGCCCACCGACAGCGTCGAGGACTGGCTCAAGCTCCTCGACTACGACCCCGACAACGTGGTGCGCGTCAACCCCCGCTCCGCCGCCGCCGACCGCCCCGCCCCCGCGGGCGCCTCCGGAAGCGTCATCTGATTCGGATGTTCGGCCGGGAGACCGAGTACGGGATCCAGGTCGACGGCGTCGACGATCTCGCCGTCGTCGTC
>CAZEHQ010000105.1:0-13042 GCA_964512165.1 uncultured Gemmatimonadaceae bacterium
GCTGGGAACCACCTGGGAGTTGACCAGGAGCCGCGTGTAGGGCTCGGGGTCGTCGCGGCCCTCGGTGAGCAGCTTGAGGAGGTTCTCGCTGCCCACGAAGGAGAGATTGGCGATGGGGACCCGGAGGCCCAGGTCGACGGCGTCGCGGGCGAAGCCGGCGCAGGCCGCGTAGGACCCGATGCAGATGACGGCGTCGGGGGAGGCCGCCGTCAGGATCTCCACCTGACGCCTCATGCTGCCGGTGAATCTCTGACCGCGGCGGTAGGTCGCCTCGCCGACGATCTCGCCGCCATGCCTCTTGAGGGCCGCCCGTACGCCGGCCCAGCCGCTGCGGCCGTAGGCGTCGGCCTGGTAGAACACGGCGATGCGCTTCCGCCCCGCGCGGACGAAGTTGTCCACGAGGCCGGCCGTCTCCTGGCGGTAGGAAGCGCGCAGGTTGAAGGCGAAGTCGCCGTAGGGCGGCTCCCTCTGGGGCTGGGCGCCGGTGAAGGGGAAGAACAGGTAGACCCGCTCGTCCTGGAACTTCTTGAGCAGAGGCAGGACGCGGGTGACGGTAGGCGTCCCCACGTAGCCGAAGAGCAGGAAGACGCGGTCCTCCAGCATGAGCTTCATGGTGTTGCGAACGCAGGGATCCGGCTGGTAGCCGTCGTCGTAGAGCTTGAGGGAGATCCTGCGGCCGCCGATGCCCCCGTTGTCGTTGACGTGGTTGAAGCAGGCCTTGGCGCCGCGGTAGAGCTCGCTGCCCAGGCCCCGGGAGGGACCGGAGAAGGCGGCGGACATGCCGAGGACGATCTCGTCCTCGGAGGCCTGGTAGGGCTCGACGCCTCCGGCCCTGCCCGCCGACAGGAGCACGCCGGCGCCCCCGGAGCCGGCGCCCCACCCCATCCAGGGCGCCGCCAGCAGGCCCGCCAGGCCGCGGCGGAGCAGCGACCTCCGCGTCAGGACCCTGCCGTCGTCCATCAGAAGTTGTAGGTGAAGTGGAGATCCACCCGGTTGGCCGTCCCGTCTGCGGGTCCCTTGTACTCGGTCGTCCAGTTCACGTACTCGACGGCGGCCTGGAAGCTCTTCCAAGGCCGGTAGCGGTTCACCAGGTAGAACGCCTGGTTCCGGATGCGCCCGCCATCGGGCACCGCATCCTCGTCGGGGGAGTCCATCATCGCCCCGGCGTACAGCTTCCAGCCCTCGCCCGGCTCGACCACGAGGTGGGCCCAGCCTCCGGAGGAGGCGATCTCCTCGCCCGTCGCCTTGTTGACTCCCTGGCCGATGCCGCCGCGGATGTCGGACAGGTTGCTGCCCGTCCAGCCTTCTCCCTCGACGGCCAGCTTGTCCGTGGGCGATACCGAGAAGTCCACGCCCACCACGGTCGAGGTGAAGGTGGTATTGCCACCCACCGGAGTGGCCGTCTTCTCCGACCCCCTGTGGGCCCAGGCCCCGGCCTTGAACCCGGCGCGCTCGATCCCGGCGCGGGCCTGCACGAAGGGGGCCATCGCCTCCCAGCCGTCGAGGATGCCGTTGCCGTCCAGGTCTTTCTTGTCTACCGCCCCCGTCTGGCCGAGGGCGACCGCGGCGGTAACGCCGGTCCCCGGCTTCCAGGTGAGCCGCGCCTGGGGATGCCGGTCTCCGAGGTTTCCGGTGTTCCACATCATGCCGTCGTTGTTGGCCGCGGGAAAGAGAGGAGAGATGAGGTCCCAGGTCTGGCCGGCCAGGAAGTGCCAGTCCCCTTTCCTGAGGTTGAAGTACGCCTTGCGCAGGCGCAGGACCTGCCGGGACTCGCTGCCGCCGTTCTGGAAATCGGTCTCGATGACGCCGCTGATCTCGCTGTCTTCCCCCAGGTCGACGGGGGCTACCTTGGCCCCGAGCCGGGTCAGCCGGGGGTGGATGGTCAGATTGCCGATGTTCTCCGCGCCCGGCGGCTCCGGCAGCACCCAGTTGGGATACTGATGGTGGCTCAGCTTCGAGTCGTCGAGGACGGCGTCGAAGCGGACGAACCCGTAGGGGGTGAGCTCTCCGCCTTCGGCGTGGCCGATCCCGCCTGGCAGACAGCAGAGCACGGCCACTGCGATGACCTTCTTCACGAATCTCTCCTTTGGAAAGGGGTCCTGTCGTCGGGCGGCCGGTAACTCTAGGCAGGCCGCGCCGGGCTGTCGAGCGGACCGGGAACCACAGCTGCGGATTCGGAAAGAGGGCGGGACGGAGAGGCAGCGGGGAGGGGTGGATGCGCCGGGAGCGCGTCCACGGCGAGGGCTACAACTCGACGGTCTCCTTCTCGCCGTCGCGGTTGCGGAACCGGTCCACGTAGGACTGGCCCTTGTCATAGGCTTCGGAGACTCCGCGGCGCACCGAGTCGCGGGACTCGCGGCCGCTGCGCGGAGCGAGCAGGATGCCGGCGGCCAGTCCGAGGGCCAGGCCGCCCATCAAGCCGGCGCCGAAGAGTCCTATGGAAAGCCCTATGGTCTTCGCATGACGATTCACGCGATCCTCCTTTGGAATGGGAAGAGCCTGGTTTCGGGAGATCCGCATACCCATTTGGCTAGGATAACCGCACTTCGCCGATTTCGTCAATCGGATCATTCGCCGATGACACTGGGCCTGTGCTGGTGGCCGCACAGCAGCTGGGTCACCAGATCGGCAGGGTCGTCGATCCTGGCGAGCTGGCTGCGCATGTCCTCCTGGGGGATGAACCACGGCATCAGGTACATGCCGAGCAGGCAGGACCGCGGCCGGTCGCTGCGGTTCGGCCGCGACGTGTGCCACCAGGCGCCGTGGGCCACCACCACCGAGCCGCGCCGGCCGGTGAGGATCTCGCCGTCGGGGCGCCAGCGGTCGGTGGGGGCGTCGGGCGGGTGTCCCTTCCGGTGCGAGAAGGGGACGATCCCGGTGGCCCCGTTCTCCTCGGTGAAGTCGTCGAGGAGCCACATGGTCTGACCCGCGAAGCGGCCCCTCGGCCAGGGGGGCTTGAGGGACCAGAAGGGGTAGTCGGCGTGCCAGCCGATGGCGTCGTGGCCCGGGTAGAGGGTGTTGGCCGTCCACGAGGAGCACATGATGTCGTCGCCGAGGTAGCGCTTCCACAGCGACACGATCAGCGGATGGCACATCAACTCGAGGAAGACGGGGTGCTTGTGGGCGATGCCGCCGACGCGCTGGTGCTTCCTCTCCCGGGCGCCGTCGTCGATCTCGGCCGCCAGGAGTCCCTCGAGAACGGCCCGCGCCCGGTCCGCCTCCTCGGCGGAGATCACATCCGGGAGGACGCGGTAGCCCCGGTCGTCGATCTCGGCGATCACCGCGTCGAGATCGAGGGCGTCGGCGGCAGTGGTCGTGGGCTGGCCGTCCGGCTTCGTTTGCATTTCCGTTGACTCCGTTCAGCGTTGACGCGTTCACCCCTGGAGAAGAGCATGACCTTGGCGCACTGGGTACGACCGCTCGTCCTCACGGCAGTGCTGGCCGCGGTTCCCGCCGCGGTGGAGGCCGGCGCCCCCGGCGACCACGGCGACGAAGGGACGTCGGGCCTGGAGAACACCCTCAAGGAGATGGTGGGCTCCGAAGAGCTGAGCGCCGGCATCATCCTCGGAGCCCTGGCGCTGGCCCTCCTGGCCGGCGCCGCCCACGGCCTGGAGCCGGGCCACGGCAAGACGATCGTCGCCGCCTACCTCGTGGGCAGCCGCGGCACCGTGGGCCATGCCATGTTCCTCGGGGGCGTGGTCACCTTCACCCACACCTTCAGCATCCTTCTCCTGGGCCTGGCCGCCCTCTTCGCCACCCAGTACATCGACTACAGGGAGATCATGCCGTGGATGGGCACGGCCTCCGGGCTCCTGATCGTGGCCCTGGGCGGGTGGCTTCTGGTCAACCAGCTCAGAGGCTCCGGCCCCGGCCAAGGTCACCACCATCACCATCACGGGGACCACGACCATGGGGGAGGCCACGACCATGGAGACCACCACCACGGGGAGCATGACCACGGAGATCACGAGCACGGCCACGGGGAGGATCATCACCACGGCCATGGCCACAGCCACGAGATCCCCGCCAAGGTAACCGTCGGCAGCCTGCTGACCCTGGGTATCTCCGGAGGCATCGTGCCCTGTCCGGGGGCCCTGGTGATCCTGCTGCTGGCCGTGGGCCTGGACCGGATCGCCTTCGGCCTGGTGCTCCTGGTGGTCTTCAGCTTCGGCCTGGCGGCGGTGCTCATCGCCGTGGGGGTGCTCTTCGTCAAGGCGCGGCCCCTGGTGGAACGGTTCTCCGGCGACGGCAGATGGATCCGGCGTCTTCCCATGGCGAGCTCGGCGTTCATCATCTGCGTGGGCCTCGCCATCACCGTGAAGACCCTCATGGACATGGGCGTGCTGGACATCCACCTGTGAGCGGCCCGGCGCGCCATCACTTCGGCTTCCGGGCCACGGCGACGAGGGCGAGCCCCGGGAGCGGCACGACGCGGTCGAGGATCCGCCAGAGCCACACCAGGGAGTCGAAGGTCTTGAGCTGAATCAGCCCGAGCCTCCTCCTCCTCAGGACCCGGCCGCTGACGAGCCACGGCAGGCAGCTGATCCGGTTGAAGTCGAAGAGCCTCTCCACCTCGAGTCCCGCCGCTTCGCAGCTCTCGCGCAGCAGCCTCTTCGAATAGCGCCGCCGGTGACCCAGGGCCCGGTCGAGGGCCCCCATGAGCAACCGGCCCTGGGGCACCAGCACGATGGCGGTCCCTCCCGGCTCGAGGGCGCGGCGGATGTTGGCCAGACCCCGTTGCGGGTCGGCCAGGTGCTCCAGGACGTTGAGGCAGACCACGGTGTCGAAGCTCTCCTGCAGCGAGTCGAAGTCCCCCTCCTCCTGCACGTCCACACGCCGCACCTCGACATTGGGATAGCCCCGGAACCGGTTCTCCAGGTACTCCAGGTGCAGCTCGTCCGAGTCGGTCACGGCGTAGCGGTCCGTGGGGATGAGCTGGAGCGTGATGGTGCCCAGCCCTCCTCCGATCTCGAGGACGCGGTCACCCACGTGGGCGCGGACGGCGTCGGCGATCCAGCGGTTGAACCGGTGCGTCCGGGATAGCGAATGGAGAAGGGTGTGGCCGTAGCGCTCCTCGTAGAGGTCGTCGACGATGCGGTACCAGACCATGGTGGCGAAGGCCTTCACGCCGTCCCACCAGGTGATCTTCTTGCCTTCCTGGTAGCTCCGGCCCCGGTAGGAGATGGGGACCTCGTAGATCCGGCAGCCCCGCTTGGCGAGCTTGGCCGTGAGCTCGGGCTCGATGCCGAACCGGTTGCTGCGGATGGGGAGGGACTTGAGGAGGCTGGTCTTGACGACCTTGTAGCATGTCTCCATGTCCGTCAGATTGAGATTCGTGAGGGCATTCGACACGAGGGTCAGGAACTGGTTTCCCACGGAGTGCCAGAAGAACAGGACCCTGCGGTACTCGCTGCCGGCGAACCGCGAGCCATAGACGGCGTCGGCGTCGCCGGCCAGGAGCGGCCGCAGGAGCCTGGGGTAGTCGGCGGGGTCGTACTCCAGGTCGGCATCCTGAATGATGCACAGGTCTCCCGTGGCCAGCTCGATGGCGGTGCGGATAGCCGCCCCCTTGCCCTGGTTGGTCTCGTGGAAGTGGATGCGGAGGCGCTCCGGATGAGCCCTGCCGAGTTCCCGAAGGATGTCCCGGGTGCCGTCGGTGGAGCCGTCGTCGACGATGACGAGCTCCCTCTCCAGGCCTCCCGGAAGCTCCTGGGCCAGCACCAGCGAGACGATCTCGCGGATCGTGAAGCGCTCGTTGTACGCGGGGATGAGGATGCTGAGCTTCTCGAAGACCATCGATCCCGATCTGCAGGGGGAAGACGCGAAGCGCGGCCCCTATTGTAGCAGGGGGCCCGAATCCGGTCGACCGGGGCGGGGCGGTGCGCACGGCAGCCTGCCCCTATTTTCCCCGGCGGACCGACTCATGGGAGAACGACTTGAACAGCGCGCCTGAGCAGGCGGGCGGGACCATCCTCTCCGTCGACATCGGCGGGACCTTCACCGACCTCGTGCTGTGCCACGGACCGACGGGCCGCATGACCGTGGCCAAGGTGCTGACCACCGGTCCGGACCCGTCCGAGGGCGTGCTGGGCGGGGTCCGCCAGCTGCTGGCCTCCGGCGGAGAGCCGGGGGAGGTCGGCCGGCTGATCCACGGCACGACGCTGATCACCAACGCCCTCATCGAGCGCAAGGGGGCGCTCACCGGGCTGATCACCACCGAGGGGTTCCGGGACGTTCTCGAGATCGGCCGCGAGGGCCGCTACGACATCTACGACCTCTTCCTGGAGCTGCCCGAGCCCCTCGCAGAGCGCCGCCTCCGGCTGGAGGTGTCCGGCCGCCTGAAGTCCAGCGGCGAGGTGATGGCGCCCCTCGACGAGGAGGGCCTCAGGCGCGCCTGCGCCGTCCTCCGGGAAGCCGGCGTCGAGGCGGTGGCGGTGGCCTTCCTGCACTGCTACGCCAACCCCGAGCACGAGCGCCGGGCCGCGGCGATCGTGCGCGAGGAGCTGCCCGGGGCGGCCCTCTCCCTGTCCCACGAGGTGGCTCCGGAGGTGCGGGAGTACGAGCGCACCTCGACGGCAGTGGCCAACGCCTACGTGCAGCCCATGGCCTCGGGCTACCTGGCCAACCTGGAGCAGGGCCTGCGGGCCGAGTGCGGGATCGAGGCGCCGCTGCACATCATGCTCTCCAACGGGGGCACCTGCGCCGCCGAGACGGCGGCGAGGTTTCCCGTGCGCCTCGTGGAGTCGGGCCCCAGCGGCGGCGTCCTGGCGGCGATCGACGCCGGCCGCCGGTCGGGCTTCGAGCGGGTGCTGGCCTTCGACATGGGCGGCACCACGGCCAAGGCCTGCCTGAGCGGGGACGGCGAGCTGCCGGTGACCACCGAGTCGGAGGTGGCCCGCGTCTACCGCTTCAAGAAGGGCAGCGGCCTGCCGCTGCTGGTACCCGTCCTCGACATGATCGAGATCGGGGCCGGGGGCGGCAGCCTGGCGCGCATCAACGAGCTGGGCCTGCCCCAGGTGGGGCCCGAGAGCGCCGGCTCCGAGCCCGGGCCGGCCTGCTACGGCCGGGGGGGAGGAGAGCCGACGGTGACCGACGCCGATCTCGTCCTCGGTCTGCTGAACCCGGCGTTCTTCCTGGGAGGGCAGATGGCGCTGGACCCTTCGGCCGCAGAGGCGGCGGTGCAGTCGCTGGCGCGGCGCCTGGACCAGGAGGTCGTGGCCGCGGCGCGGGGCATCCATCAGCTGGTGAACGAGAACATGGCCAACGCCGCGCGCGTCCACGCCGCCGAGCGCGGCATCGACCTGCGCGGATTCGCCATGGTGGCCACGGGCGGCGCCGGCCCGGTGCACGCCTGCGGGGTGGCGGAACGCCTCGGCATCGACACGGTGATCGTGCCCGGCGCCGCCGGGGTCGGGTCCGCCGTGGGCCTGCTGCTGGCCCCCATCAGCTTCGACTTCGCCCGCAGCTACGTGACCCGCCTCGGCGAGGCCGATCTCGGCCGGCTGCGCGGGCTCTTCGAGGAGATGGAAGGCGAGGGCCGCCGCATCGTGGCCGGGGCGGGCGTCCCTCCGGCGCAGATGCGGGTGGAACGGACCGCGGACCTGCGCTACGTGGGCCAGGGCCACGAGATCCGCGTGCCCGTCTCCGGCGGCCGGCTCGACCCGCCGGCCCTGGAGCGGCTGCAGGCCGACTTCGACCGCGAGTACACCCGGCTCTACGGGCGCACCTGCGAGGGGGTGGACGTGCAGTGCATGCACTGGCGCACCACGGTCTCGGGACCGCGCCCGGCCCTTGGCCGGCTGCACCAGGACCGGCCCGCCGGCGCCCGGCCGGCGCAGAAGCCCTCGCGGCAGGTGCGGTTCGAGAGGCCGGGAAAGGAGGGGGAGACACCCGTCCTCGACCGCTACGCCCTTGGCGCGGGCTTCCGCGCCTCCGGTCCGGCGATCGTGGAGGAGGCCGAGTCGACCACGGTGGTCCCTCCCGGCTGGGGGCTGGACATCGATGACACCGGCAACCTCATCGTCAGGAGAGAGAAGGGATGAACGATTCCCGGCCCGCCATGGATCCCGTGCTGCTCGAGGTCCTCTGGAACCGGCTGATCTCGATCGTCAACGAGCAGGCGGCGGCCCTGATGCACGCCTCTTTCACCACCGTGGTCCGCGAGGCGGGGGACCTGTCGGCCGGGATCTTCGACCGCGGGGGGAACATGCTCGCCCAGGCCGTGACCGGAACCCCGGGCCACATCAACACCATGGCCACCGGCGTGCGCCACTTCGTGCGCGCCCATCCCATCGATTCCCTGGAGCCGGGGGACAGCCTGCTGACCAACGACCCGTGGATGGTCTCGGGCCACCTCCACGACATCACCGTGGTCACCCCCGTCTTCCGCGGCGGCCGCGGGATCGGCTGGTTCGCCAACACCTGCCACGCCATGGACATCGGTGGCCGCACCCTCGGCGCCGACGCCCGCGAGGTCTTCGAGGAGGGCCTGGCGATCCCGATCATGAAGCTCTTCGACCGGGGGCGGATCAACGAGGATCTGGTGCGCATCGTCCGGGCCAACGTGCGCGAGCCGGACGCGGTGGTGGGCGACCTCTACGCGCAGCAGGCCGGCAACGACGTGGGCGCCGCCAAGCTGGCGGACATGATGGAGGAGTACGGCCTCGAGGACGTGGAGGACCTGGGGGAGCAGGTCCGTGGGCGCTCGGAGCAGGCCACGGGGGACGCTATCGAGGCGGTAGCCGACGGCACCTGGGAGGACGAGGTGGAGATCGACGGCTTCGACGAGCCCCTGGTGATCCGCATCGCCCTGACCGTGGAGGGCCGGCGGCTGCTCGTCGACTACGCCGGCACCTCGCCCCAGGTCGACCGCGGCATCAACGTCGTCTACAACTACACCCACGCGTACACCACCTATCCACTGGCCTGCGCCATCAGCCCCCACGTGCCCAACAACGAGGGCAGCTTCCGGCCGGTGACGGTGACCGCCCCCGAGGGGTCGATCCTCAACGCCCGCCGCCCCTGCGCCGTCGGCGCCCGCCACCTGATCGGCCACTTCCTCTCCCAGGCGGTCTTCGGCGCCCTCTCCCAGGTGGTTCCCGGCCGGGTCATCGCCGACGGCTCCGCCGGCCTGTGGAACACGCAGCTGGAGGGCCGAGGCCGCGACGGCCGCCTCTTCGCCTACATCTTCTTCTCCGCCGGCGGCATGGGCGCCCGCCCGACGGCCGACGGGCTGTCGGCCACGGCCTTCCCGAGCGGCATCCGCGGCGTGCCGGCGGAGGCGATCGAATCGGTGTCGCCGACGCTCATGCTCAAGCGGGCCCTGCGCCCCGACACGGGCGGAGCGGGGCGTTTCCGCGGCGGTCTCGGGCAGGAGATGGTCCTCGCCGTGGACAGCGACGAGCCCGCCCTGCACTCGCCCATGTACGACCGCACCCGCTGCGCTGCCCGCGGCTTCGCCGGCGGGCGTGACGGCGCCGTGGGCCAGATGGTGCTCTCCGACGGCACGGCTCTGCACCCGAAGCGGAAGTACCTGCTGCAGGCGGGGCAGCGGGTGACCTTGCGGCTGCCGGGCGGCGGCGGCTACGGCCCTCCCTTCGAGCGCGATCCGCGGGCCGTCCTGGAGGACGTGCGCCAGGGCCGGGTCTCGGTGGAGGCGGCCCGGCGGGAGTACGGCGTCGCCGTGGATGTCGAGGGGTGGACCGTGGACGAGGAGGAGACCCGGCGGCTGCGCTCCTGAGCCGGGTCAGCGCCGGCGCCCGGGGCCCGGCAGCTGCAGCAGGGCGATCCGCGCCGGGCCATCCGCGTTCTCCAGCAGCACGATCTGTTCCACCGTCTCCACCAGTATCGTGACCCGCCCCCGGGGGACGGGCAGGATCGGGCGGTCCCGGGTGGTGTCGGGCGGCCCGGCCTCGAGGTGGGCCTCCAGCTGCTGCAGCACCTTCGCCCGAACCGCCGCCGCCATGGCCGGCCCGTCGAAGCAAGTGGCGGTGAACCGCTCGATGCCGGCGCGGGCCACCGGCAGGCGCAGGCGGTCCAGGGCCAGGGCCGCCACCAGGTGCCGCAGGAGCAGGGGGAAGTCGGCCGGGGGGTGCCACTTCCGCACCAAGGGCCGCAGGGCGTCGTCGGGCAGGCTGGCGAGGAACCGGGCCCGCTCCGACACGTGCAGGAAGCGGGCCAACTCCGCCGCCGGGTCCACGGGCTCGGGCGCGCCGCCTGTTCCCGCGGCGGTCCAGGACTCCGGAACCAGGGTCGTCCAGCGTTCCAGCTCCCCCCGCCACTCGTCCAGCAGTTCCGGCCACGGCCCGCGCAGGTGGGCCGCCGACTCCCGGCGCATCTCGTCGAGGGTGTTCCAGGCCCGTTCCCACCCCTGCCGGCGGAGGTCCTCCAGATCGGCGGCGGCGAGCAGGTCGATGGCCCGCTCCACGTCGTCCCCGGCGGCGGCCTGAAGCCCCGCCTCCACGCAGGCGAAGCCCTGGCGCACCCCGGCCTCGAGGGAATCCCGGTCGATGGCGATGCCGGTGCGGTAGCAGCGCGCATGGTTCGTGGCGTGGAGGCGGAGGAAGGCCATCAGTCCGCCCTCGAGTCCGGGGGGCAGGCGGTGGTGGTCCCGTCCGAGGACCAGGACCCTTCCGAGGAAACGGTCCGTGCCGGCCGCGATCCGGTTCAGGTCCGGGTGCGCGAGGCCGGTCATCCGGTGCCGTGGAGGCGGCGGGTGGCGTTGACGACGGTCGACGCCAGCAGCTCCGGCGCCGCTTCCCAGAGGGCGTCGAGGACCTCCGCGGTGGCCGGGTCGGCGACGTAGTCGGAGGGCCGGGTCCAGGCGAATCCCTCGGTCATGGTCTGGAAGAGGCTGACGGAGGCGACCTCGGTGCCTCCCACGACCTGCCCCAGGTTCAGGTCGGTCAGCCGGTCCATGACCGCCTCCTCCAGGGCCGCGGGGTCGACGGCGCGCAGCAGCGCCGCCGCCTGGTTGGGGTCGTGGAGGGCGGCCACGGCCTCGAGCCACTCCCAGGCGACGCGGGTGCGCAGGTCGGGGTTGTCGATGGGATCGAGCACGTCCCGCACGGTGCGGTCGAAGACCCGCGGCGACATGGCCCGCAGGATCGCGGGGTTGTAGCGGCCGTGGCGGGCGTCGGGGGCGGCGAGACGGGCGAGCAGCTCGGAGGGAAGGCGGTCGACGACCTCGCGGTTGTAGGCGGGCAGACCCCGGCCGTCGGTGGCGGTCAGGGCCAGGACCTGCTCGGGGTCGGCGTCGATGGCGACGAGGGCCGCCTGCTCCTCGGCGGACCGGGACCGCAGGAGGGCGCGGGCCTCGTCCACGCGCTCGCCGGCCAGCAGCCGGCGGAGCTCCTCGCTGTCGGCGGCCAGCTCGGCCAGGTTCCCGGACCAGTTCCCGGAGCGGACGATCGAACCTTCGACGCGGACGGCGTCGGACGAAGAGGAATCACGGGGGTCGGCCATTCCAGGCACCTCCTTCGGAAGCGGGACAGCGAAGAAAGGCCGTTGCCGTAGAATGTCAATAACTATCTGTAAATAAGTGACTTATGTGTTTTGCAAGATTTGACGGAAAGGGCTGTGGACAGTATTTTCTACATAGAACGCGGCCGGCCTCTGCGCCGGTTCCTTCGGCCCCACCGCCTACCCCTCCACGCAGCTCTTCAGCTTCTCCAGGCCCTCGCGGGCCACGGCCGCCGGACCCCTGGCGCGGTAGCTCTCGTTGAAGAGTTCCAGCGAGAGCATCCCCTCGTACCCGATCCCCTCGAGCATGGCCACGATCCGCGGCCAGGGGGCCAGCCCGTCCCCCGGGTAGACGCGGTCGGCATCGGTCACCTGGGATCGCCCCGGCGCCGCCGGGTAGTCGTTCACGTGGACCAGCCCCAGGCGGCCGTTGCCGAAGTGCTCGAGCCCGAAGTGGTGGCCGCTGCCCTTGTACATGTGGAAGACATCGGTCAGCATCCGCACCCCCGGCCGCCCGCACTCCGCCGCCACCAGCAGGATCTCGCCCGTGCTTCCCAGGGTCTGCGCGATCCCCCAGAACTCCAGCAGCGGCGTGACTCCGGACCTGGCGGCCAGATCCACCAGGGCGGCGTAGCGCTCGGCCACCGGGCGCAGCTCCACGCGGCGGTCGTGGATCCCCGAGGGCGGCGCGGCCACGTGGGGGCAGCCCAGCTCGCGGGCCATCTCGAAGCAGCGGACCGCCTCCTCCAGGCCCCGGGTCCGGCGGTCGTCCTCGGGCACCGCCCACTCGGGGAAGCCGATGAGGTTGACGATGGCCAGGTCCCGCTCCTGCGCCCGGGCGCGGACCTGCCGCAGAGTCCCGCCGCCGGCGACCCAGTCGTCCAGTTCCTGCGCCCACGGCTCGATGCCGTCCCAGCCGGCGTCGGCGGCGATGTCGATGGCGTCCACGATCGTGAGGCCCTCGGTGCGGATGGTGCTGGTGTTCAGGCAGTAGGAGAATGGCATTTCTCATCCCTCGCGAGTGTCGTGCCGGCCGCTTGCCGCTGCCCGGCAGGTGCGCCACCTTTGGCGATGTCCCAGGAGCGGGAAGCGCTCGGAATCTAACCTCAAGAACAGGCGGGGACTTCCATGCTGAGATTCCCGGAAGAGCTCATGCTTCTCATCCTCGACGACGAGGACGGGAAGTTCGCCAGGGTGCCCGACCGCCAGCTGCGCTACGCCCTCGCCGGCGGGGTGCTGATGGACCTGGCCCTCGAGAACCGCATCGACACCGATCTCAAGCAACTCATGCTCGTCGATTCGACCCCCCTGGGAGACGATCTCCTCGACCCCACCCTGGCCGACATCGCCGCGGCGACGGAGACCCACGACGCCCGCTTCTGGGTGGAGCGCACCGCCCTGCGCAGCGCCGACGCCATCCGCGAGGCGGCCCTCGACCGCCTGGTGGAACGGGGGATCCTGCAGCGCCAGGAGGACCGCTTCCTGTGGGTCTTCCGGTCGCGGCGCTACCCGGCCATCGACGACCGGGTGGAGCGGGAGGTCAAGCTGCGGATCATGGAGATCCTCTTCAGCGACCAGATCC
>CAZEHQ010000105.1:13052-14323 GCA_964512165.1 uncultured Gemmatimonadaceae bacterium
ATCCTGTCGGCCCGCGAGGTGGAGCACATCGCCCCCCGCATCGACGAGGTGCGCCGTCTCGACCTGATCAGCCAGGCCATGGCGCAGGCGATCTCCGACATCGAGGTCTCCCTGGCCCTGGCCATGCACATGCCTCCCTACAGCTAGTGGATGGCTGACCGCCCGGAGGTGCGTCTCGGCGCCCCGGCGCGCTTCGACTGGCGCGTCGAGCCCATCACCGATACCGCCGGGCACCGGCTCTCCGGAGGCAGCGGCGCCAGCGGCTGGGGCTACAACCAGTCCAACCTCGTTCGCTGTGGCGACGACCTCTACGCCCTCAGCTGGCGCGACGATCTCACCCTCTGCGTCTTCCGGCGCCTGTCCGAAGGGACCTGGGAGCCGGGGCCGGTGCTGCCGCCCGTCCCCCAGAACGGCAACCTCCTGGTCGACTCCTCCGGGCGCCTGCACGTCATCGGCGGCGACTGCGGCGGCTGGCACGTGCGCTTCGACGAGCCCGGCCGCCTCGACCGCTGGGAGCTGCGTCGCCGCGCCAGCGCCGACTCCCGCTTCGGCGCCGCCATCGACGGCCGCGACCGCGTGCTCGTCGCCGGGGGGCTGCCGCGCCTCGCCTGGTACGTCCTCGACGGCTCCGCCGACTTCGCTCCCGCCGCCGAGGGCGAGATCCCCCACTCCACCGCTCGCGGCTACCAGTTCGTCCTCTTCCGGGACGGCGCCGCCCACACCTTCTGCTCCGACGACTACTTCGTCGCCGGCGACCGCTTTCCGGACCAGCGCATCACCGTGCCCGACCCCGCCACGGGCGGCACCCGCACGCGGCGCACGCCCAAGGGCATCTACCCGGTCCTGAAGGCATACTACTACTACAACCCGGACTTGGCGGGCTCTCCCGACGACTGGCGGTGCACCCTGGTCAGCGACGTGAGCGACACCTGGGACGAGGACTCGGGAGCGCGGGGCACCACCGATCACCAGGACCTGTTCGCCGACGACGAGGGGCTCATCCACCTGGTCTATTACGAGAACCGCCAGCCGGCCCGCAGCGTGTGGGCCGCCACCGATCAGGACGCGGCCCACTCCCGTCTCTACCACGCCGTGGGCCCGGCGGGCGGCCCCTTCCGGAGCTGGTGCCTGGGCGCTTTCAACAGCGGCCGCCTCTACCAGACCCCGGACGGACGCGTCCACTACCTGCTGACCCGGGGCAGGCGCTCGGCCGCCGAGTCGGTTTGGTACGCCGCTGGGGAGCCGGGCGACTGGGGGCGCATCAGCGAGCC
>CAZEHQ010000106.1:0-11367 GCA_964512165.1 uncultured Gemmatimonadaceae bacterium
GAGCACGGGGTCCGCGGCATCTACGCCGAGAAGGCCCTGTGCGCCTCCCTGGCCGAGGCGGACGCCATCGCGGCGGCCTGCCGCTCGAAGGGTGTGGCCTTCAACTTCGGAGCCGAGCGCCGCTACCACGACGGGTTCGTGCGCCTGCGTCAGGCCATCGAGGGCGGCGACATCGGCACGCCGCAGTTCGCCTTCACCTTCTGGTGCACCGATCTCATGAAGCACCACTCCCACTCCTTCGACACCGTGGCCATGCTCCTCGGGGACCCGGCGCCGGTCTGGGCCGAGGGCCGGCTCGTGGAGCCCGGCGATCCCCTCGACCCCGGCGATTCACGCATGGGACCCCGCGAGGGGGACGAGATGGCGCGCCAGCCGCTGCCGGTCCCGGCCTACGATCCCGAGGGCCACTGCTTCGTCCCGCCGGAGGGCACCCGCTACGCCGAGCCCGTCCTGGAGTTCGCCCGCGTCGGCTACGCCAACGGCACCGAGTCCGTCTTCGTGCCGCGCCTCGGCGCCACCGAGTTCGAGGTCCACGGCGACCGGGGGCGGGTCTGGGCCTGGGACGACGGCGGCGACTTTCGGGTGCGGCGCCGCGCCGAGGGAGGCTGGGAGGAGGAGGTGATCCGGCCCCGGGGCGAGAGCCCCACCGTCGTCATCATCCGCGAGATCGTCCGCGAGCTGGAGACGGGCCAGCGCACCAGCGGCAACATCGACCGCACCCTGCAGGCGGCCGAGGCCGAGTTCGCCGTGGCCTGCTCCCACCTGCAGGGAGGCGCCCGCCTCTCCGTGCCGGTGGAGGATCGCGGCCTCCGCATCCCCGGCCACTGAACGCCCCACCCCCAGGAGACGACATGCCGGACTCCGCCCCGCCGCCTCGCCTGATCTACTACAGCGACGCTCACCACTTCCACGCCAAGCGCGTCGATCCGCCCCTGAGCCTGCACAGGATGCGCTGGCCCATCGACGAGCTCTCCGGCACCGGGGTGGACCTGCTCGCCTTCGGCCTTGGCTTCGGCGACGTCTACTTCCACCAGACCCGCATCGGCCGCGTCATCGGCCAGGAGCAGGAGGTCTGGAACGAGTTCATCAACTGGCGCATCATGCGCCTGGTACGGGACGCCGCGGCCATGGGCACCGACCAGCTGCGGGAGGTGATCCGCCACGGCCGCGAGGCGGGGATCCGCGTCTTCCCCAGCCTCAAGCTGCAGGACCCGACCCCCCAGGGCGGCGAGCGCTGCGGCTGGCTCAAGTGGCGTCACGGCATGGAGGTCACCCTCGGGACGGGGGACGACCGCTTCCCCTCTCACCAGACCGAGTGGTGCTACGACTACGCCAACTCCGCCGTCCGCGACGAGAAGCTCAGCCTCGTCCGCGAGGTCCTGGAGGAGTACGGGGCCGACGGCATCGAGCTGGACTTCATGTTCTTCCCGCTGTACTTCCGGCGCTCCGAGACCGAGGCCCACGTGGAGACGATGAACCGCTTCGTCGCCGACGTGCGCTCCCTGACCCGGGAGGTCGGCGAAGCGCAGTCGCGGACGATCCCGGTCATGGCCCGGGTCTGGCACCGGCGCGACGAGAACCTGGGCCTCGGGCTGGACGTGGAGGCCTGGATCGCCGCCGGCGACATCGACATCGTCGTCGGCCAGATCCCCAACCTGTTCCTGGACCCGTGCGTCACCGACGGACGCTGGCTGGCCGACGCGGCCAACGCCGCGGGAGTGGCCTCCTACCTGCGGCCGGGGCGCCGGCTCGAGGACCCCCGCGCCGGCATCGCCAACATCGAGATGTTCCGCGCCTTCGGCCGCACCGCGCGCTGGCAGGGGTTCACCGGCGCCTACCTCGGCTATCTGCCCTGGCCTTTCTCGGACGCCGAGTACCGGGTCCTGCGCGAGCTGGCCTTCCCCGAGGCGGCCCTGCGCCACGACAAGCGCTACTTCCTGCCGGAGCGGGAGGAGCTGCCCCCCTATGTCCGGCCCGACGGACGCCGGCTGCCCCTGGTCCTCGAGGAGGGCGTCGCCGAGACCGTAAGCATCACCGTGGCCGACGAGATCGAGGCGGCCATCGCCGACGGCGAGATCCGCGACCCCGTGCTCACCCTGACCTTCCGGCAGCTCTGCGTCGAGGACGAGGTCGCCTTCCGCTTCAACGGCAGGGACCTGCCCGTCGAGAGCAAGGGCATCCACGAGCCCCGGCGCGGCCTCTACTGGCTGCGGTGGACCCTGGACGCCGGCGAGGTGGTGCAGGGCGAGAACACGGTGGAGCTGGAGATCCTCCGCAAGGAGCGGACCGCCGGCTTCGACCGCACCCTCACCGGCGTCGAGATCCACCTGCGCTATACCGAGTTCGACCTGCCCGAGGCCCTCGACCCGGTCAAGATCCCGCCGCCGTCATGAGACGAGGGATCGAGCTGGACCTGCCCACCGTCACCGCCGCGACGGTCACGGCCCCGCCCGCCTGGGCCCTGCTGGAGCGGCGCCTCTTCGAGGTCATGGAAGAGGCGGCCGAGATGCGCGTGAGCCGCTACTCGCAGCGCGGCGGCGTGCCCTACTACGCCGACGACGTGGACGACCTCTACGAGATGATCCACAACTGGGGGCTGTTCTACGCCATGGGGGCGTCCGAGCGGGTCCTGGAGCTGGCCCTGCAGCACTGGAACGCCGTCACCCGCTTCGGCGACGACAGCATCGTCAACCGCGTGCACCCGCGCTTCACCCAGCAGGTCCACCGCGAGTACTACGGCCTCGTCCATCCCGGCGACGCCGAGTGGCACCACGCCGGCGAGGGCAACATGGCCTTCTACCACCTCTGCCTGGCGGACCCGACGATCTCGGAGAATGTGAGGCGCGCGGTCCAGTTCGCCGGGTTCTACCTCGGCGAGGACGAGGCCGCCCCCAACTACGACCCGCGCCACAAGGTGCTGCGCTCCCCCTTCCAGACGAGCCAGGGCCCGTGGCTGAAGGCGAGCCCCGAGAAGGCCCACGCCTACCTCTACGGACCCCGCGAGCTGGGCGGCGAGGTGAACTACTACGGCACGCGCGCCACCCTCCACCCGGTGGTCCCCCGCCTGGAGGAGGACTGGTGGAAGGAGCCCCGCCGCCGCAGGGAGATCGTCGGCCTCTTCGAGCGCATCGTCCTGAACGCCGACTCGCCCAACAACCTCGGGGCCACGGCGCTGATCACCAACGCCTACCTGCACACGGGGGACTCCCGCTACCGGGACTGGGTGGTCGACTACGTCGGCCTGTGGATGGAACGCATCCGCGAGAACGGCGGCGTCATCCCCGACAACGTCGGTCCAACGGGGAAGATCGGCGAGCACCGAGACGGCTGCTGGTGGGGCGGCGTCTACGGCTGGAACAGCTACTGCGGCTTCAACATCCTCTTCCACTCCCTGACCATCGCCGCCGAGTGCGCCCTGCTCCTCACCGGCGACTACGGCTACCTCGACCTGCTGCGCTCGCAGATCCGGGTCCTCATCGACAACGGCATCACCCGCGAGGACGGCCAGTTCCTGCAGGCGGTGCGCCACGGGCCCGAGGGCTGGGGCCACAAGATGTGGAACCCCGTCACCGGACTGGACCAGCCGGTGCGCATGAACGAGCTCGCCCGCCTGTGGCACGCCTCCCTGTCGCGGCAGGACCAGGAGCTGCTCACCTGGGTCCGGGAGCGGGACGTGACCATCGACTGGAGCGCCAACGAGGTCGAGGGTCCCGACTTCTACAAAGGGGTCCACGAGTACCCGCGGTTCCAGTACTACGACGGCAGGAACCCCGGCTGGCCGGAGTCGATCCTGCGGGCCGAGCTGGAGAGCGTCCTGAAGGTCCACCGCGGGCAGGCCGAGGACGACCGCACCGTGGAGCAGATCATCGAGGACAACCACTATCCCCAGAATCCCGTCCACACCAAGGTCCTGACCAACGTGATGATGGGGGCGCCGCAGCCGGTCTACCACGGCGGCCTGCTGCGGGCGACGGTGCGCTACTTCGATCCCGAGAACGCCCGCCCCGGCATCCCGCGGGACGTGGCCGCTTTGGTGGACCGGCTCGAGGCCGGCCGCGTCGGACTGCAGCTGGTCAACCTCGATCCCGCCGCCGGGCGGCGGGTGGTGGTGCAGGCAGGCGCCTTCGGCGAGCACGACTTCACCGAGGTCCGCGTCGACAAGGGCGAGTCGACACAGGTCACCCGCGTGGACGGCAGACACTTCGCCGTGGACCTGCAGCCGTCGGCGGCGATCCGCCTGGAGGCGGGCCTGCGCCGCTTCGTCAACGCCCCCTCCCACGCCTTCCCCTGGCACGGGGAGCGCATTCCCGTGCCTTTCCAGTAGAAGGAGACCCATGTCCGCCCCTCGGTACGGCCCCGCCATCGCCGCCTCGCAGACAGCCGCCCCGCCGGAGTGGGCCCTCCTGCAGCGCCGCCTCATCGAGGTGGGCGAGGAGAACGCCGCCCTCATGGTGGAGAAACACTGCGCTCCCGGCGGCATGATGTACTACGTCGACGACATCGACGACTACTACGAGAAGGTCGACAACTGGAGCGTGCTCTACGCCATGGGCGGCGCCCGCCGGGTCTTCGACGACGCCATGATGATCTGGAACGCCTCGACGCGGACCAACGGCCCCCGGGGCAACCCCGTCTTCGGCTGGATGCTGCCCCAGCTCTACAACGAGTACTACTGCCTGGGCCGGCAGGAGGAGTCGACCTGGGTCCCGGGGCGCCGCATGGTGAACGAGTGGCACCACCACTCCGAGGGCAACATGGCCTTCTACGGCTTCGGCCTCGCCGACCCGGAGATCCCCGAGAACGTGGACCGCGCCCGCCGCTTCGCGAACATGTTCATCGGCGCCGACCCGGAGGCCCCCAACTGGGACGCCGACCACCGCATCATCCGCTCTCCCTTCCCCACGAGCCGCGGACCCGTCTTCGAGGTCACCCTGGAGAACGCCATGGCCGAGCTCCACGGCAGCCGCGTCCACGAGTCCGGCGAGCGGTACCTGTTCAAGGAGATGGGCACCAAGACGACTTTGCGGCCCCGCCTCGACAGCCTGGAGGAGGGCTGGTGGAGGAAGCCGGCGCGCGCCGCCGAGGTCCTCAAGCTCTTCAACCGCATGGTCCTCGACGGCGACGTGGCCAACAACCTGGCCGCCTGCAGCCTGGTGACCAACGCCTATCTCTACACCGGCGAGGAGCAGTACAAGGAGTGGGTCCTGGACTACGTCGAGGCGTGGATGGAGCGCATCCGCAAGAACGACGGCATCATCCCCGACAACATCGGACCCAACGGCATCATCGGCGAGCACCGCGACGGCCAGTGGTGGGGCGGCCTGATGGGCTGGAGCTACTACATGGGCTTCAACATCATCTTCCACGGCCTCGTCTCCGCCGCCGAGTGCGCCCAGCTGCTCACCGGCGACGCGGGATATCTCGACATCCTGCGCTCCCAGTTGAAAGTCATCGCCGACAACGCGGTCACCGGCGACGACGGCCAGCTCCTCATCCGCTACCGGCACGACTACCGGGGCTGGGTCGACGACAACGAGTACGGCCACCTCGGCGCCTCGCCGATGCGGGGCAAGGACCTGGCCCACCTGTGGCACGCCTCCCTGGCCGAGGAGGACGCGCAGCTGTTCCGGCACTTCCGCGACGGCGAGGTCCGCCGCGACTGGAACGAGGAGCTCGGCGCCAGCGAGAAGGACCAGGGCGACTCCGAGCTGGCGCGGTTCAACTACTACGACGGCCGCAACCCCGACTGGCCGGTGAGGATCCTGCGCCACGAGCTGGACGACGCCCTGCGGCGGCGGCAGCGGCTCGTTGACGAGAGTCGCACGCCCCAGGAGCTGGTCGACCAGCACGCCCACCCCGTCAACGGCGTCCGCTCGCGCGCCCTCATCCAGACGATGATGGGCTGCCCCCAGATGGTCTACAACGGCAGCCTGCTGCGGGCGACGGTGCGCTACTTTGACGCGAATGCCGGGCGCCCGGGCCTGCCCGCCGACACCGCCGCCCTCGTGGAGGAGATCCGCCCCGACGGCGCCAACCTGCGCCTGGTGAACCTGAGCGCTTCGAACCAGGCCGCGGTGATCCTGCAGGCCGGCGCCTTCGGCGAGCACGCCTTCACCGGGGCGGCCTGGCGCGAGGGCGAGGAGACCCGGCGCCAGCCGGTGGAAGGGAAGTACCTCACGGTCTCGCTGCCGCCGTCGACCTCGATCCGCCTGGACCTGGGGATGGAGCGCTTCGTCAACACCCCGTCGTACGCGCACCCGTGGCACGAGAAGGGTGTCCAGGTCGCCTCCGAGCCGGAGATGCCGCCGGGCTTCCCTCACTGATGGGGGCTCCGCCCGAGTACCGCGTGGCCGTCATCGGCTGCGGCAGCCACGGCACCCGCCTGGCCCGGACCTTCGACCTGGACCCGCGGTGCCGGGTGGTGGCCGGGGCCAACCGGGGGCAGGAAGGGCTCGACCTGTTCTGCCGGCGCTTCGGCGGCCTCCCCGGCTACCGGGACTACCGGCAGCTGCTCGCAGCAGAGGAGTTCGAGATCGCCCTGCTGGCGCTGCCGGTCTCGGTGAACCCCGAGGTCGTCGCCGCCTGCGCCGAGAAGCAGGGAGTCCTCGGCATCTTCAGCGAGAAGCCGGTGAGTGTCAGCCTCGCCGAGGCCGACCTCGCCGTCGCCGCCTGCGCCGCCCGCGGCATCCCCTGGTCGGCGGGGGACATGTTCCGCAACGCCCCCGAGATCTGGACCGCCCGCCGCCTGGTAGAGTCCGGAGAGATCGGGGGCGTTCAGTCGATTGACATCTACGGCTGCGGCGGCAACCAGATGTCGGGCCAGGGCTGCCGGCAGCTCTCCGACGGCTTCATGTTCGCCGGCGACGCCGAGGTCGACTGGGTGGTGGGCGCCGTCGACGGGGATCCGGCCGACGCGGACCTGGGCCGCATCGACGAGCACAGCGACCACGACCAGGGCGTCGCCTTCGGCGTCATCGGCTTCGCGAACGGCCTCACCGCCCACCTGCACCGGAACGTCTCGGCGAAGAACGGGATCGAGGTCCTGGGTTCCGAGGGGATGCTGTTCATCGGGCAGAGCCGCGTCGGCGGGATATGGCGGCGGGAGGGCCGCCGTCTCGAGCTGGCCCGTGGCCTGTTCCCGGACCCCGACCCCGGGCAGACCGCACTCCACGACTACGACGCGGAAGGCTGGGAGGTCCCGCGCACGCGCATGACCGAGAGCGTGGCGGCCTTCCTCGACGCCGTCGACAGCGGGGCTCCCGTGAAGTGCTCGGGCGCCGACCTGCGCAAGGCCCTGGAGGTGGCCATCGCCGTCCGCGAGTCCCATCGGCGCGGCGTCGTCCGGGTCGATCTCCCTCTCCAGGACCGCGGCCTGCGCATCATCCCCAGCCGCCGACGCCACGTCGGACGCCGGGAGTCGGAAGGCACCGAGGCCTTCCTCGCCCACATCCGCGATCACAAGCGGGACCAGACCAGCGAAACGGATTCACGATGACCTTCCCAACCTCCGACATGAGCGCCGTGGCCGGCGGAGTCCCGGGCCGCATCGGGTTCTACGTCAAGGACCTCACCACCGGGCTGCGGTGCGAGCACAACGCCGACGAGCCGTTGCCCACGGCCAGCACCATCAAGGTGGCGGCCCTGATCGAGGTCTTCCGCCAGGACCGGGAGGGCCGCCTGTCCCTCGACGACCGCCATCGGGTGCCGGCCGATGTATCCTCCCAGGGCACCGGCGTGTTGCGCATCACCCGCGACCATCCGGAGCTGACGGTGCGCGACTACTGCCGGCTCATGATGGCCGTCAGCGACAACGTCGCCACCGATACCCTGGTCGGACTCGTGACACCGGAGGCGATCAACGCCACCATGGAGTCCATGGGCTTCCATCACACCCGCTTCCCCATGCCCATCGGCGTCTGGCACTACCTCATGGACGGCATCACGGTCACGCCGTCGCGGGAGAACGACCAGCTGAAGGTCGCGGGCCGGCTCAGCGGCGGCGGCGACCGCGAGCTGCCCTTCGCCAGCTCCCTCGACAACAACGTCGCCTCGGCGCGGGACCTGGGCCGGATGATGGAGAGGATGGAGCGGCGCGAGATCGTCGACGCCGCGGCCTGTGAGGAGATGCTGGAGATGATGAAGCAGCCGCGGAACCCGAACCGGATCCGCCAGTACCTGAGGCCAGAGATCGAGGCGGCGCGCAAGAACGGGGGCAGCGGCCGCATCAAGGCCGACACCGGCGTCGTCTACCTGCCCACGGGCCCCCTGGTCATCGCCGCCCTGGCCACCACCGACACCCGCGAGGAGCAGCAGAAGGGCATGGACGCCATCGGCGAGATCAGCCGCCTGGCCATCGAGACCCTGTCACCGGAGAGTCTGATCGAATGAACGACAACCGTATCGAGTGCCTCTTCCTCTCGCAGGAGGACCTGCTGAAGGCCGGATGCCTGGACATGCGGCTTGCCATAGGCGCCGCCGAGGAGGCGATGCTCGCCTTCCGGAGGGAGGAGATCCTCTTTCCCGACAAGGTGGTGCAGATCTTCGACGAGGGTACCCAGGAGCGGATCAACTGCCTGCCCGCAACCCTGCTGACGGAGAAGGTGTGCGGGGTCAAGTGGGTGTCGGTCTTCCCGCGCAACCCCGAGAGGTACGGCATGCAGAACCTCTCCGCCGTCATCATCCTCTCGGAGATCGAGCGCGGTTTCCCCATCGCCTTCATGGATGGAACCCTGTGCTCGAACGTGCGCGTCGGAGCGATGGGGGCCCTCGCCGCCAGGCACCTGGCGCGGCCCGACTCGAGGAGCATCGCCTTCATCGGGGCGGGGGAGCAGGCCAAGATGCACCTGATCGGCATGAAGACGGTCATTCCCGGGATCGATGAGTGCCGGGTCTCCGCCAGGCTGGCCGACGAGGAGCAGCAGTTCATCGAGGAGATGAGGCCCCTCTTCGGAGAGATGCGGTTCGTTGCCGCGGGAACCGACGCGCAGCAGGCCATGGAGGGGGCGGACATCCTCGTCACCGCCACCAGCGCCCAGGCCCCTCTCCTCAAGGCGGCGTGGATGAAGCCGGGGAGCTTCTACAGTCACATCGGCGGCTGGGAAGACGAGTACGCCGTTGCGAAGCAGTGCGACAAGATCGTCTGCGACGACTGGGAGACGGTGAAGCACCGGACTCAAACCCTCAGCCGCATGTACAAGGACGGCGAGCTCCGGGACGAGGATGTCCACGCCAACCTGGTGGAGATCATCGCCGGCGAGAAGAGCGGCAGGGAGTCGCCGGAGGAGCGGGCCTACTTCAACGCCGTGGGCCTCGCCTACGTCGACGTGGCCATCGCCCACGCGATGTACCTCCGCGCCAGGGAAGCGGGTACGGGGCGCATGTCGAGCATCCAGGAGACCATGATCTTCCAGCACCAGGAGCTGGCGGACTGGATACGGATGTAAAGGCATGGCATCCAGGGTGCTCGACAGCCGTAGCATGAAACCGCTGCAACCGGCGACGTCGCTGTGGAAGCAGTACGACCCGGCGGCCGCCCCCCGCGCCTTCAGGGCGGAGACCGCCGCCGAGGCGCAGCGCTGGCAGAGGAGGACGCGCCGGGCCCTGGCCGGGCTTCTGCGGCTGGAGGCAGGCGAGGGCGTCGACCCGGCGCCGCGCAGGATCGAGGTGGTGGACAAGGGGGACTACCTGCGCGAGAAGATCGTCCTGCGCACCGGCCCCCATTCGCGGATGCCGGTCTACCTCCTGCTGCCCAAGGGGGTGGAGGGACCCCTGCCGTCCGTGGTGGCCTTCCACGGCCACGGGTACGGCGTCAAGGACATCGTCGGCCTGTGGGAGGACGGCGGCGAGCGGGATGTTCCCGACGGCTACCACAAGGACTTCGGCGTCGCCCTGTGCCGGGCGGGATTCGCCGTGGCCGCACCCGAGATCTCCGGCTTCGGCGAGCGCCAGACCGACTTCTCCGGCCTGGGCCTCGGGCAGGGGGCGCCTTCGACCTGCGCCCACATGGCCTTCCTCGCCTTCCACCTCGGCACCTCGGTCGTCGGCATCCGCGTCGCCGACGGCTTGCGTCTCGTGGACTACCTGGAGACCCGTCCCGAGTTCGACACCCGGCGCCTCGGGGCGATGGGCATCTCCGGGGGCGGCATGCACACCTTCTTCTCCACCTGCATCGACGAACGCATCCGCGCCTGCGTGGTGAGCGGCTACTTCTCGACCTTCCGGGACAGCATCCTCGCCATGCATCACTGCCCCTGCAACTACGTGCCGGGACTTCCGAGTTCGGCGAGATGCACGATCTGGCCGGCCTCATCGCCCCGCGGCCGATACTGGTGGAAGCCGGCACCCACGACCCGATCTTCCCGATCTCGGCGGTGCGCTCCGGCCTGGCCAGGGCGCGCAAGGTCTACGGGGTCTTCGAGGCCGGTCGACAGGTGAAGGCGGACATCTTCTCCGGCCGGCACCAGATCAGCGGAGCCCGCGCCTACGACTTCCTGAGGGAGACGCTCGCCTGAGATGTTCCGCGTCGCGTTGGAGGATCTGTTCGGCGCCCGGTTGCTGGCCGAGCACCCGGACGAGTGGGGGATCAGCGATCACTGTCCTACCCCTTCCGCGATAGTCTACGCGACGACGATCACGCCGAGGTCCATCGAAGCAGCCCTCGGTCTCGGGGTGAACGTGATCGTGACCCATCACGATGCGTGGAGCTTCATGTACGAGCAGCGGGATCGGGTATACGAGCTGCTGCGGGCGAACAACCTGACCCATGTCTGGGCGCACCTGCCGCTGGACCAGGCGGAGTTCGGCACCTCGGCCACCCTGCTCTCGGAGGTGGGCTGTGCCGAGGCTTGGAAGCCGACGGAAGGGGAAGTGCGGATCGGGGAGCTGGAGGGATCAACCGACTTCGAGGGGATCCGCTCGGTCTTCGATGCCCTGCTGCAGGAGCAGCCGCGGTCTCTGCATGACTCCGGTCGTGCGATCCGCAGGATCGGTTGCGTCACCGGCGCCGGCGTCTACACGGGCTACATCAGGGACGCCATGCCTCATGACATCGATCTCTACGTGACGGGTGAGACCAGCCTGTACCTGTTGGAGTATGCCGCCCACTGCCGCATCAGCGTCCTGGTCTACTCGCACAACCATACCGAGCTGCCGGGAGTCCGGGTGTTCGCGGAGCGGTTGGCCGCAGCCCTGCAACTCGAAGTCAAAGGGCATCTCGGCGATTCGCACTTCTGAGGGTGGGCGCCAGATGCTCGCCGGCGCCCGCTCGGCATGCGCCTGGATGGACCCGCACGGCCCGGCCTTGACGGCCGCCAGGTCTTCGGTGGAAGTCCTCGTGAAGACCGAGATCACGGTTCCCGATGCCTTGCA
>CAZEHQ010000106.1:11467-14287 GCA_964512165.1 uncultured Gemmatimonadaceae bacterium
GGTCTTCGGTGGAAGTCCTCGTGAAGACCGAGATCACGGTTCCCGATGCCTTGCATGAGGCG
The DNA here is from genome assembly GCA_964512165.1 of uncultured Gemmatimonadaceae bacterium. Lineage (GTDB taxonomy): Bacteria > Latescibacterota > UBA2968 > UBA8231 > UBA8231 > UBA8231. The sequence continues at coordinate 11,530 of CAZEHQ010000106.1, forward strand.
AGGAGACGCCTGAGGAGATCTCCTTCCGCCGTGCGGCCCTGTCCCACTTTCGGGATCTGGCGCAACAAGAGGAATGGTAGTCTCCCAGGGAGAGGATCACTGGGTCGATTTCGGGGTCCCGAGAGGCTCGGCGCGGTAGCACCGCCTACACGGCCTTCACGGCCCGGCCGATGTTCCCCAACTGCTCCAGCGTCAGCAGGCCGTAGTTGTAGAAGGTGACCCCGCCGGCGCCGGCCTCGCGGGCGGCGGCCAGCTGCTCGCGGATCGGCTCCGCCCGCCGCATGTCGCCGGTGGGGCTCAGGAATACGGTCCCGCCTTCGGCGATCATCCCCTCCAGCTCGCGTATTCGCTCGACGGGATCCTCCCCTTCGCGCAGGGTGTAGCCGAGCCGGTCCACCTGCCGGTTGACGACCGGGTCGAGATCGTTGGTCAGTGACCGCTCCAGGCTGGCCAGGTCGGCCTGCACCTTGGCGCCGCTGCCGCGGATCAGCTTCACCACATCGAGCCAGAGATCCGTCGTCTGCTGGCGCGAGATCTCCATGTAGCGTTGCAGCCGGCCGCCGAAGGCCTCGGCGATCCAGGCGGCGGTGGCCGGCTCGTCGGCGTCCGGGTCGGCGCCGGCCGCCAGCCGGGGACGCATCCACTCCACCAGGTCCCGCCGCAGGGGCTCGGCCTCCAGGCCGGCGGCGTCGGCGAAGGCCATGGAGGCGGGGTTGAAGCACAGGGACAGCAGCCACCGGCAGCGCTCCGGCATCTGGGCCCGCCTCTTGCCGGGCATGGAGAACCCGCGCCGGCACAGCGATTCCACCCACACGGCGTCGGGCCGGAAGCGCTCAAGGACCTCGGCGGTGAGGGCGGCGAAGTAGTCCCTCACGTCTTGGGGAGCCGTGCTCAGGGCTCCCACGTGGGGAGTCCCGAAGGCGTCGTGGCGGGCGAACTCCGGGTAGCGCTCGGAGAGGTGGTTCTGGAAGGTGTAGACCATCCACGCGGAGAACCCGAGGCCCCGCTTGCGGATCGCCTCCACCATGCGGTCGAACCAGGCGGGGTCGGTCACCTCCCGGCTCACCCGGGGGGAGATGCGCGTGCCCACGTAGCGGGACATGTCCGGCGAGAAGTACACGGCGCCGTTCTCGCCGTAGTAGACGGGGCGCCGCGGGTTGTGGGGCAGGTAGTACTCGGAGCGGTGGTAGCACGGCGTCAGCAGCACCTCGCCGCAGGCGGCCAGGTCGGCGATGCGGTCGAGGGAGACCTCCAGACCGTCGTCGGCCAGGTCCCATGGATAGGTGTACAGGGATACGAGGAAGGAGTCGGTCACCCGGTCACCCACCGGCCTCGGCGCCGCCGATGGGCCGGCCGGCGGCGGACTGGATCTGCTCGGCGTACCGCTCCTCGCCGAAGGTCTCCTTCTTGTTGAGATAGCGGCTCATGTTGGGGACGATCTTCAGGCTCCGGTCCTCGATGGGGAAGCGGACGGGCGCGTGGCCCTCGCGGTGGGACTGGCGCAGGCCGATGGAGATCTCGAGGACCTTGCGCATGTTCTGGCCGCTGCAGCGCGGCTCGATGCCCTGGTCGAGGGACTCGACGATCGACTGGATGCCGCCGCGCTGGCGGGTGCCGCTGGGGGTGATCCAGTCCTCGGGGTCGCCGAACTCGGTGAAGAAGCCCTCCTCCTCCACCAGCTTCCCGTGGGCCTCGCCCCGCCAGAGATGGCCGCTCATCCAGTTGGACTGATAGACGCCCTCGCTGCACACGACCTCGATCCCCTCCATCGGCGAGCGCCGGGTGTGGATGAAGGCGTCGACGCCGTTGGCGAAGCGGATCGCCCCGCCCATGCACTGATCGTCGTCGGAGAAGGGGTCGCCCAGGCACCAGCCGGTGAGCCACTCCACGTCGGCGTCATCGGCGAAGAGGCGCAGGACGCTGAGGCCCTGGCAGCCGCCGCCGGAGATCTCTCCCGTCGACTGGTAGAGGTTGATGCTGCACAGATCTCCCAGGCCGCCGGAGTCGATGAGGCGCTTCACCTTCCAGTGCTGGGGCATGTTGCGGTAGGCGTCGCCCGAGGCGAAGGCGATGCCCCGCGACTCGCAGGCCTCGACCATGGCGTCGGCCTCCTCCAGGCTCGCCGCCATCGGCTTCTCGCAGTAGACCGCTTTGACCCCCGCCTCGGCGCAGTCGATGACGACCCCCGGGTTCGGCCGCACCGGCAGGATCGGCGCGGCGATGTCGATCTGTTCCTTGGCGAGCAGCTCGCGGTAGTCGGCGTATCCCGGCACCGGGAAGTGCTCCAGGAAGATCCCCAGGTTGTCCGCGTCCGGATCGGCGGCGGCCACCACCTCGGTCCGCGGGTTGCCCGCGTATCCGCGGGCGTGTCCGTGCCCCTTGCGGCCGCAGCCGATGAGGGCGACGCGGTAGATCCCGTCCTTCGTGTCCATGGGCTTCTCCTTTCCGCACGGTAAGCACGGGGATATCGACAAGGTACACAACCAGCCCCTTTCTTTGCGGGATGGATGACTCTGGCGCTCCCCAGCCTGCCGGGGAGCCGCGGCTGCGCTTCGTCCGGAGCATCGTCGCCGGGGCGCTGCTCTCCCTGATCATCAGCGTCGGCTTCGCCTACTGCCGGCTCGCCCTGTCCACGGCCGGCATGAACTCGGACTACATCACCGCCGGCGCCGTGGCCGTCTTCTTCCTTCTCACCGCCTTCCTCAACCCCTTCCTCAAGCTGGTGCACCGGCCCTGGGCTTTCACCCGGGGAGAGCTG
>CAZEHQ010000107.1:0-14245 GCA_964512165.1 uncultured Gemmatimonadaceae bacterium
GGCGGCGACATGTACAACCTCAAGGCCGAGCAGGTCGAGTTGCTGGGCCGGACCCTGCTCGACATCGAGCACGTGCGCAGGTTCCGCTACGCCACCAAGGGTCCGGCGGTGATGCCGCAGAAGCTGGTCACCGATCCCGACTGGGTGCGCGCCGTTACCGCCGTCGTCGCCGAGGGCCGCCGCCGCCACAAGGAGGTGGCCCTGCACACGCACTTCAACCACCCCCGGGAGATCACCGCCTTCACCCGCCGCGCCATGGAAGGGCTGATGGCGGAGGGCATGGTCGTCCGCAACCAGACGGTCCTGCAGCGCGGGGTGAACGACGACGCCGAGACCATGCAGCTCCTGGTCCGGCGCCTGGGATATCTCAACATCCACCCTTATTACGTCTTCCTCCACGACATGGTCCGCGGCGTCGAAGAGCTGCGCACGAGTCTGCGGACCGCCATCGATATCGAGAAGCAGGTCCGCGGCGTCACCGCGGGTTTCAACCTTCCCGCCTTCGTTCTGGACACCATGGGGGGCGGGGGCAAGCGGGACGTCCACTCCTACGAGCGCTACGACCAGGAGACCGGGATCTCCGTCTTCACCAGTCCCGTGGTGAGGCCGGGGCAGCGGTTCCTGTTCTTCGACCCCCTGCACAGCCTCGGGCCGAAGGCGCGGGCGCTCTGGTCCGATCCCCACTCCAGGGCCGGCATGATCGCCGAGGCCCTGCAGGACCAGGCCGCAGGAGCCAGACCCTGACGATGGAGAGCCTGCCAGGCAGGCTCCCAGGCGGAGGAAGGCCCCCGCGAGGGCGCTTCCTCCCGGAAACGGAAGTGACGGAAAATGAACCCAAAGGCAGTCATTCTGCCCGCCGACCTGTGGCTCGCCGTCCTCTGCGGCCTCGGGTTGCTGCTGCTGGGCGTCGGCATCGGGTACTTCATCAGCCTCTATCTGCGGAGGCCCGATCAGAACCGTCTGGAGGAGGAAGCCGAGGCCAGGGTCGTGCGCCGCCTCGCCGAGCAGGAGCGCGCCCAGCGCCTGGCATTTCTCGAGGAGAAGGACGGCTGGTACAAGCTGAAGGCCGACCAGGAGAACCAACTGGAGACGGCCCTCGAGGAGCAGGGCCGCCGGGAGAAGGACCTGGCGACCCGGGAGCGGGAGATCGACACCCGGCGGCAGGAGGTGCGCAAGGAGTGGAGCCGGTTCAAGAACCAGGAGCGGCGCCTCAACTCGAGGGAGCGCAGCCTCCGGTCCACCGAGGTGGAGATCGAGTCGCTGCAGCGGGAGTACCGGGAAAGACTGGAACTCGCCGCCAATCTCACCGAGGACGAGGCCAAGGAGCAGCTCCTCGAGCACCTGTCCGGCAAGGTGCGTGCCCGGGCGGCGGCCATGATCCGGGCCGAGAGAACCCGGGCCCGGGAGGAGGCGGACCGTGAGGCGCGCAAGATCGTCGCCCAGGCCATTCAGCGCTGCGCCGTGGAGGAAGCGGAGCAGGCGGCCACCTCCACTCTGACGATCCCCAGCGAGAGCCTCAAGAGCCGGATCATCGGCAAGGAGGGCCGCAACGTGCGTGCCTTCGAGAACGCCACGGGGGTCAAGGTCGTGGTCGACGACACCCCCGACACGGTATTGCTCTCCTCCTTCGATCCACTTCGCCGCGAGGTGGCGGCGCGCTCGATGGAGCGCCTGGTCCGCGACGGCGGGTTCACCCCGAACCGGATCGAGGAGGTGGTGGCCGAGGCCCGCCGTCTCGTGGACAAGGAAATGGAGGAGGCGGGGCACCGCGCCCTCGGCAAGATCGGGGCGAGCGACTACCACCCGGATCTTCCCGCCGCGGTGGGGCGGCTCAAGTTCCGCTCCAGCTACGGGCAGAACCAGCTGCAACATTGCCTGGAGGTGGGGCAACTAGCGGGGCTCATGGCCCTGGAGATCGGCCTCGACGCCCCCCTCGCCCGAAGGGCCGGACTGCTGCACGACATCGGCAAGACGGTAAGCCGGGAATTGGAGGGCTCGCATATCGAGCTCGGAGTGGAGATGGCCGAGCGCTTCGACGAGCACCCCGTGGTACGCGAGGTCATCGCCGAGAGCCACGAGGACCACGAGCGCGTCGATCCGATCTGCTTCCTGGTGAAGGCCGCCGACGCCATCTCCTCGGTCCGGCCGGGGGGCCGCCGGGAGGACTTCGAGGGCTACGCGCGCCGGATCATGAAGCTGGAGGAGATCGCCACCTCCTTCGAGGGGGTGAAGGACGTCTACGCCATCAACGCCGGACGCGAGATCCGCGTCATGGTGCGCGGTGAGCAGGTGAGCGACGACGACGCCGAGATCCTGGCCTTCCACATCGCCGAGCGCGTGAAGAACGAGCTGACCTTCGCCGGCGAGGTGAAGGTGATGGTCGTCCGCGAGACACGCGCCGCCCGGAGCACCAGCCTGCGGCCTCGCGGTCCACGAAGCGGCCACCCGAGATCGAGGCGCCGGGCCCACGTTTCCTCCCCCCGCAACGGACGCCATGCTCGAAACGGACAGCCCCGGCCCGGCGGGTAGAGCCTTGGGTTCTTCTTGGCGACGGTGAGGAAGAGGGGCCGCGGAACCCTCACCGGCCTTTGGCGGGCGATCGGCCGCCTGGCGTCCCGGCGGACTCCCGTGGCCGGGAGCGCCGCGGCCGGGGCGGCCCCCCGCAGAGGGACTCCGCACCTGCGCCGGCACTCGGACGGCCGCCCCCGGTGCGTCGCCTGCGCCCTGTGCGCCGCCGCCTGCCCCTCGGACTGCATTCGCATCGAAGCCTCGGCGCCGCCCTGGGTCGAGGAGGCCGACCGTCCTGCCACGAGCGAACGCTGGCCCGCCGTCTTCGAGCTCGATCTTGGGCGCTGCCTCCTGTGCGGTCTGTGCGAGTCGGCCTGCCCCGAGGAGGCGATCTCCCTCGACCGGCAGGCGCCCGTGCCGATGGCCGGCGAGCGCGCGTCTCTTCGTCTGGGGCGCGATGCCCTGCTGCGGCGGTGACACGACTCGCCATCCTCGGCAGTACCGGCTCCATCGGGACGACGACCTTCTCCGTTCTCGAGGGGCTGCGCCGCCAGGACGGAAACGCGGAGTGGGAGGTCGTGGCCCTGGCGGCGGGGCGCCGCGTCGAGGACCTGATCCACCAGGCGAGGGCGTGGTCTCCCGGTCTCGTCTGCGTGGCCGCGAGCGCCGACGCCCGCAGGGCCAGGGAAGAGCTGCCCGGCGTCGAGGTGCTCTCCGGGGGGCGGGGGCTTTGCGAGCTTGTCGCCGACGGCCGGGTGGATGTCGTCGTCAACGGGCTGGTGGGGGCCGTGGGGCTCCCGCCAACGGTGAGCGCCCTGAAGGCAGGCAAGACCGTCGCCATGGCCAACAAGGAGCCCCTGGTCATGGCCGGGGGGCTGTTGCAGGAGGCCGCACTGGCGGGGGGAGGTGAGCTCCTGCCCGTGGACAGCGAGCCCAGCGCCCTCTGGCAGTGCCTGCGGGGGGAGCGTGAGGAGGACGTCTCCCGGTTGATCCTGACCGCCTCGGGGGGTGCCTTCCGCGACCGCAGCCGACCGGAGCTCGCCAGGGTGACCGCCGCCGAGGCCCTCCATCACCCGACCTGGCGGATGGGGCCGAAGATCACCGTTGATTCGGCGACCCTGATGAACAAGGGTTTCGAGGTCATCGAGGCGGCCTGGCTCTTCGGAGTGGACGTGGATCGCGTGGAGGTCGTGATTCACCGGGAATCGATCGTTCACTCACTGGTGGAGTTCACCGACGGCTCGATCCTGGCACACCTCGGACGGACCGACATGAGCCTGCCGATCCAGTACGCCCTCACCCATCCCGTGCGCAAGCCCGGTCCCTTGCCACGGCTCGATCTGGCCGACGTGGGGGCCCTGCACTTCGAGGCCCCCGACCCGGAGCGAGTACCGGGCCTGTCCCTGTGCCGCGATGCGGCGCGGGCCGGCGGCACGGCCCCGGCGGCGCTGAACGCCGCCAACGAGGTCGCCGTCTCCGCCTTCCTCGAAGGGCGGCTGGGCTTTCTGGACATTCACGAACTGAACCTGTGCGTGGTCGATGGCTGGAATCCAGGCCCCGCCACCGACCTCGAGACGGTCCTCGAAGCCGACCGCCAGGCTCGGGCGCGGGCCGTGGAACGCCTGAGTCCCGCCACCGCCGGGACCCGCCGCTGAGGGAGAGACGATGTCCGGAGAGAGATCCAGGCCAGCAGCCGAAGCACGGACCCGGGATCCTGCCGCGCTCTACGAGGCATCCCACCGCGTGCTGCGCTTTCTCACCGGCGTGATGATCGTCGCGTTCCTCCTCATCGTGGTGCTCACCACGATCTCCACGGGCCCCTTCGTGCAGGTTACCGCCCGGGGTCTCTACTTCCTGATTCTCGCCGTCCCCGTCGCTTCCCTCCTCACCTGGATCCTGCGCCTGTGGGCCGAGCGGCGGGCAGCAGGCCCCCGGTGATCCGCGCCGCCTGAGGCGTCCCGGGGGCGGTTCCCCCTCCGATCGATGGAAACCCTCACCGCCAAAGGGCACTTTCACGCCGCCCACCGGCAGCTCGACTACGACGGCAAGTGCGCCCATGTCCACGGTCACACCTGGCGGGGTTCCTTCGTCGTGCGGGCCGAGCGTTTCCCGCGTCTGGAGGGCATCGACATGTCCGTCGACTTCGGGGCCCTCAAGGAGATATTCAGGAGTCTCGACCATCGCCTGCTGGTCTCTGGCCGGGACGAGATCTTTCTCGACAGCCGGCTCTTCGAGCCCGACGGCATCGTCCTGATCCCCGGCGCCAACCCGAGCGTCGAGAACGTCGCCCGGTACTGTATGGAGCGGGCGGTGGAAGCCTTGTCCGAGCTGTTCCCCGACCGGGGGATCGACTACGATTTGGAGGTCACCATCCAGGAGACGGACAACAACCTCTTTGCCTTGCGGCGGTCGGTCACCATCTGAACCATGCCTCGCGAAGCGCTGATGACCGTGGCCGAGGTTTCCGAGTACCTCGCGTGCTCCGTTTCGATGGTGAGAAGGCTGGCCCAGCGGTCGGAGATCCCCCACTACCGCCTGGGTCGCCTCGTGCGTTTCCGGCGCGCCGATGTCGATGCCTGGCTCGAAGCGCGCCACGAGGGCGGTGCCTCCTCCCACGGCGGCCGCAGGACCGCCGCCCACCCCGACCAGTTGTTCCTGTTCGAAGGCGATTCGGGGAGAGCATGAATCTCCGCGGCGGTCCGGAGGACAGCGGCGGATGAAGGACGGCGGCATCGAGAGAGTGGCCGTTCTCGGCGCCGGAGTCATGGGCAGCCAGATCGCGGCGCTCATGGCCAACGCCGGACTCGAGGTCGACCTGCTCGACCTCCCCCAAGGTTCCGACGGGGCGGGCCGGGCTCGGGCCGGACTCGAGAGTCTCGGGCGCCTTCGGCCGAGCCCACTCTTTCTGCCGGAGGCGGCGGAACGGATCCATCCCGGCTCCCTGAGCGGCACGCCGGATCTCAGCCGCGTCCAGTGGGTGGTCGAGGCCGTGGTCGAGGATCTCCAGGTCAAGCGCTCCCTCTACCAGCGCATTCACCCGGGTCTCGGGCCCTCCACGGTACTGACCAGCAACACCTCCGGGCTCTCCATCGCCGCCCTCGCCGAGGGCCTTCCGGCGGACCTGCGGGGCCGGTTCCTGGGCGTCCACTTCTTCAATCCGCCGCGCTACATGAAGCTCGTCGAGCTGATTCCGGGGCCGGGGACCGATCCCTCCCGGATGGAGGAGATGTCCACCTTCCTGCGCAGCCGCCTCGGCAAGGGGGTGGTCGCCTGCCGGGACACGCCGAACTTCATCGCCAATCGGCTCGGCCTCTTCGCCGTCATGGACGCCCTGCGGCGCATGGAGGCCGATGGCCTCACCGTGGAGGAGGTCGACGCCGTCACCGGGCCGGTGTTGGGACGCCCCCGCAGCGCCACCCTGAGGCTGTGCGACATTATCGGCCTGGACACCCTCGTCCACGTGACTCGCACGGCCAGGGACGGCCTGGACCACGATCCCGGCCGCGGCGTCTTCGAGCCCGGCGACGGGCTGCTGGCCATGGTCGAGGCCGGGCTCCTCGGAGAGAAGGCCGGGAGCGGCTTCTACCGCAGGGGAGTGGGGGGCATCGAGGCCATCGACCTTGCCACTCTCGGGTACCGGGCCCGCCGTTCGGTCAGGCCCCCCCTCCCGGCCCGGGGCGACCTCGGCGAACGCCTGGCCGCGGTAGCCGCCGCCGGGGAGGACCGCCTCGCCCGCTTCGCTCGCGGCCACCTCTTCGCGACTCTGGGCTACTGCGCTGCCTGCGCGGCGGAGGTGGCCGACTCCCTCGAAGACGTCGACCGGGTCCTGCGCTGGGGCTTCCACTGGGAGGCCGGCCCCTTCGAGCAGATCGATCTCATCGGCGCCGGCGTCCTGGTCAAAGGGCTGGAAGAGACTGGCATCGAGCCGCCGGAGCTGCTCGCCCGCATCGCCGCCAGTGGGACAAGGCGGGTCTATGGCAGTGACTCGGGGGAACGCAGCGTGATGGCCCCGGACGGCGGGGGTCACCGCCCTCTCCGCGCCTCGGGCCCCCCGGCCGACGCCGACCTCCTGGCGGCGGCCGAGGTCCTGCGCGAATGCGAGACGGCGCGTCTGCTCCGGCTCGGTGACGGGGCGGCGGCGATCGAGCTGCGCGGCAAGCTCAACGTCCTCGGCCCCGGGTCGCTGGCCTTCACCCGCGACACCGTCGCCGAAGGCGATTTCGATCTCCTGGTCCTCACCGGGGCCGGGGAGCATCTGTCGGCCGGCGCCGACCTGAGGTACGTCCTGCAACGGATCGATGCCGGCGCCTGGGCGGAGCTGGACACCTACCTGCGGCTCTTTCAGCAGGCCACCGCGGGGGTGCGCTACGCGCCGATGCCGGTGGTCACGGCGGCGCGGGGTCTGGCCCTTGGCGGCGGCTGCGAGTTCAATCTCTCCGCCGCTTCCCGGGTAGCCGCCGCGGAGCTGCGCCTCGGTCTGGTGGAGACCCGCATCGGGGTCGTGCCCGGGGCCGGAGGCTGCAAGGAGATGGTGCGGCGCTTCGGCGCGGAGGTCGATGCCTTCCTGCCGGCGCTGCAGGAGGGACGGATGTCCGACAACGCGCTGCAGGCGCGGGCCTGGGGGTTCCTCGACGACTCGGACGATATCCGGCTCGATGGCGACCGGCTCCTGGAAGCCGCCGTGAAGAGGGGCCGGGAACTGGCCGGCGGATGGTCCCCGCCGCGGCCTCGGGACCTGCCGGTGGCCGGTCCCGAGGTGCTCGAGAGGCTGCACGCCGGGATCGACGCCGGCGCGGCGGAGGGCCGCCTGGAGGCGCACGACGTGGTCGTGGGCAAGGCTCTGACGCGGGTTGTGTGCGGCGGCGGCGCCCGCGGGACGATCTCGGAGCAAGGGTTGCTCGACCTCGAGCGCGAAGCCTTTCTCGGGCTCTGCGGCACGGAGGCCACCCGGGCGAGGATCGCCCACATGCTGGAAACCGGCAAACCCCTGCGCAACTGAAGGGAGGACCTCATGGGACTGCGCACGGCGGCGGAGTACATGGAAGGGCTGCGGGACGGGCGCACGGTGTACTTCCATGGAAGACCCGTGGCCGATGTGACCGGCCATCCCCATCTGGGAGTAGCCGCCGGGCACGCGGCTCTCGACTTCGAGCTGGCCGAGGACGACCGGCACAAGGAGCTCTTCACCTGGATGGACGACGAAGGCTCCCTCCACAGCCGCTACTACAAACGGCCCGAGTCGACAGGGGACCTGCTGAACCGGCGCGAGATGATCGAGACCTCCACGCGCCGCGGACGCAGCGTCGTGCTTCTGGTCAAGGAGATCGGAACCGACGCCCTCTTCGCCCTCGACCTGGTCACCCGGGTCGTCGACGACAAGGCCGGTACGGCCTACAACGACCGGGTCGCTGCCTTTCACCGACACTGCCGGGACTTCGACCTGACCCTGGCCGTGGCGCAGACGGACGTCAAGGGCGACCGAAGCCTGTTGCCGTCGCAGCAGGCGCATCCCGACTACTACGTGCGCATCGTCGAGGAGCGCGACGACGGCATCGTCGTGCGCGGCGCCAAAGCCCACACCACGGGAACCCCTGTCGTCGACGAGGTCGTCGTCCTGCCCACGAGGGCCATCGGCGCGGAGGACTCCTCCTACGCCGTCTCCTTTGCCGTACCCGTCGATACCCCGGGAGTCAAGCTCCTGGCCAGCCCCTTCGGCGCCGCCGAGGGGGACAGCTCCTTCCATTACCCGGTCAGCTCCCGGCATCGCCTGGTGGACACCCTCACCGTGTTCGAGGACGTCTTCGTGCCCAGGGAGCGGGTCTTCCTGCAGGGAGAGTGGCAGGCGGCCGGCTTTCTGGCCAACACCTTCGTGGAGTTCCACCGCTTCACGGCGGTATCGTACAAGCCGCCGTTGTGCGACCTCTTCATCGGCGCCGCGGCGCTCCTGGCCGAGTACAACGGCATCGAGAAGGCCGGCCATGTCCGCGAGAAGCTGACGCAGCTGATCGCATGGACCGAGACCGTGCGTGGCCTCAGCCGGGCGGCGGCCCACGACTGCCGCATCACCGATTCCGGTCTCGCAGTACCCGACGTGGTGCTCACCAACCTCGCCAAGGTTCACTTCGCGGCGCAGTACCACGACGCGATGCGCTGGGTGCAGGACATCGCCGGCGGCCTGGTCGTGACAGGTCCTTCGGAGCAGGACATGGACAGCCCCGAGACCCGGCCTTACATCGACCGGTTCCTCGGCGGCGGCAACGGCGCCGAGGCCTCGGACAGACTGAAGGCGATGAACCTGGTGCGGGACCTGACCGCCTCCGACTTCGGCGGCTACAACCAGTTTCTCGCCATCCACGCCGAGGGCTCGCTCGAAGCGCAGAAGATCACCATCCACCGCGACTACGATATCGATCGCTGCAAGAGCCTGGCGGCCGAAGCGATCGGCGTCGACCGGGGGTGAGAGGGAAGCGCGACGCTCAGGCGGCGGCCCAGCCGCCATCGACGTACAAGGTGGTACCGGTGATGTAGCTGGCCGCCTCCGAGGCCAGGAAGACAACGGCCCATGCCACCTCCTCGGGCCGTCCGAACCGGCCCAGGGGGGTGCGTTTCTCCACCCAGCCGCGCAGATTGTCCCGCTTCTTGACCTCCGCCGTCATCTCCGTGTCGATGTACGCCGGGGCCACCGCATTCACCCGCACCCCACGGGAAGCCCACTCCACCGCCAAGGTGCGGGTCAGCGACGCGAGGGCGGCCTTGGAGGCCGAGTACGCGGCCAGCCTCGGGAGGGTCCGGTCGGCGGCGATGGAAGTCAGGTTGACCACCGAGCCGCTGCCTCTGTTGAGCATCGCCGGGCCAAGGTGACGGATGACGCGGAAGGTGCCGTCGAGGTTGACGCGCAGGACTTCGCTCCACTCCTCGTCGCTCCAGGTCTCGGCGGCTTTCACGAAGGGGCTCACGGCGGCGTTGTTCACCAGTACGTCCACACCTTCGGGCCACGCGCCCGAGATGCGTTCCCCCAGCAACGCGATGCCGTCGGTCGTGCCCAGGTCGGCTGGTACGGCGATGGCCCGTCCCCCCGATGCCTCCACCCTGGCCACTGTGGCCCTCAACTGGGACTCCGTGCGGCTCGTGACGGCGACTTCGGCACCCGACCGGGCGAGGGCCACGGCGCAGGCCCGGCCGATCCCTCGGCCCCCGCCGGTCACCAGGGCCCTCCGGCCCTGCAGACCAAAGGGGGAGGCATGGTCTCTCATCGCGGTCCTCCTTTCTTCATGCAGTGAGTGCCGAATATAGCTATCGAAGCCCGGGAACCCGTGGACACCGCGAAGGGTCGGACCGGGTAAGCCCCCTCTCCCCGTTCGTCAGCAGGGGTTGATATCCGCCATCCCCCACGTTATACTCTCACGGTTCGCGGGGTACTTTCCCCTCCGGAAGCCCCCTCCCCGCGCCCCTCCCTCCCCTTCAAGCGATCCCCACGAGTCCAGCGCCCGTCTCCCGCGGTGCGTGGTCCGACCCTGCTCCTCCCCCGAGTTGCTCTCCCGCTTCGACAGAGGCTCGGTTCTGGTGGTCTGTTCCGAGCCCCTGCGCGTCCTCTCCCTCTCCCGGCTTCAGGGGAGGGGGCACACCCGCCAGAACGGAGGGGTGTAATCGCATGTCGTCACCAACGTTGCAGACCGATACGCTGGTCGATCGCTACTTCCACGAGATCGAGAGCTCGGTCGGACTCTCCGCTGCCGAGGAGGTCGAAGTGGCCGCGCGGATCCGGGACGGCGACGAGGGAGCGTTGAGCGAGTTGGTTCAGGCCAACCTGCGCTTCGTCGTCAGTGTCGCCAAGCAGTACCAGAACCTCGGACTTCCGCTGCCGGACCTGATCAACGAGGGCAACCTCGGCCTGATGACCGCCGCCCGGCGCTTCGACGGGTCCAAGGGCTTCAAGTTCATCTCCTACGCCGTCTGGTGGATCCGGCAGGCGATCCTGCAGGCATTGGCCGAACAGTCCAGGATCGTGCGTCTGCCCCTCAACCGCATCGGCGAGCTGACCAAGGTGAACAAGTGCCTCACGCGCCTGGAGCAGCGCCTGGGCCGCGCCCCCGAGGTCGAGGAGGTAGCCGCGGAGTTGAAGGCCAACCCCGACGACATGGAGATGGTCCTCCGCCTGGCCCAGCGGCCCGTGTCGCTGGAGACACCGTGCGACGAGCAGGAGCCGGACCGCCGCCTGGGAGATCTGCTTCCGGACGAAACCCTGAAGGCCTTTGACGAGGTTCTGTCGGAAGGCAACCTCCGGGAGGAGATCCAGACGGCCATGGGCGCCCTGACCTGCGGCGAGGGGCGCGTGCTGCGCATGTACTACGGGCTCGACGGCCAGGAGCCCATGACCCTGGAGGAGATCGGCAAGTACGTGGGGCGCACGCGCGAACGGGTTCGCCAGATCAAGGAGAAGGCCCTGCAGAAGCTCCGGCACCCGAACCGCAGCGAGGTGCTGAAGGAGTACTACGGAGAGGGTTGATTCATCGCCGTCCCGGGGGGCGCTGTCCCGGTTGACAGGTCACAACCCTCCGGTATCTTCTTCTGGCTCGTGCGCCGTATTCTCATGCGGTTCCGGCGTAGCTCAGTTGGCAGAGCGGGTGGCTGTTAACCACTTAGTCGTAGGTTCGAGTCCTACCGCCGGAGCCAAATAACACGCCGCTGAGGTTCGCGGTCCTGGCCGGTCGAGACCCCGAGGGGATACCTTTCGGGGTCTTGCCGTACCTGGACCCCGTCCCATCGATCTCGACAGGCCGACATGATCTGGCCGTGCAAGAGATTCGACTTCAGTTGGTCCGACTGGCTCTTCGCCATCGGGAGATGCCTGAAGCCGCCTCGTGGGCAGGACATGGCCGCCCGCGTGGAGCGTCTGTGGTCGGCGGAGGGGGATGCCATCGCCTGCCTCACGGTTCGCTCCGCCTTCGACCTGTTCCTGCGGGCGAAGCGGTGGAGGCCCGGCGACGAGATCATCTTCACCGCCCTCACGGTGCCCGACATGCCGCGCATCGCCCGCGAGCACGGGCTGAAGGTTGTGCCCCTCGACATCGATCCCCTGACCGCCGCTTGGGACGCGGACGCCCTGGAGCGATGCATCGGGCCGCGCACGAAAGCCGTCGTGCTCACGCATCTCTTCGGCGCCCGCCTCGACGTGGAACCGGCCATGGCCGTCGCCCGCCGGCACGGCATCGCCGTGGTGGAGGACTGCGCCCAGGCCTACCGCGGACCGGGCCGGAACGGCCACCCCGCGGCCGAGCTGGCGCTCTTTTCCTTCGGTCCCATGAAGATCGCCACCTCCCTGGGCGGCGCCGTGGCCTGCGTTCGCCAGCCCGAGGTGCGCCTGGGAATGGCCGCCTTCCTCGAGCAGTACCCCATGCAGTCCACGGGTGAGTTCACGCGCCGCGTGCTGCTCTACGGCCTGTTGAAGGCGGCCTCCAATCCGACCGTCTACGGGGCCCTGGTATTCCTGGCGGATCTCTTGGGGCTCCATCGGGAGCGGTGGATCCATGGGCTCACACGCAACGTGCCTCGCCATGGCTCGCTGGGCCATATCCGGCGCAGGCCCTGCGCCGCCCTTCTGAGCCTTCTCGAGCGCAGGCTCCGGGAGGGGGATGCGCCGGTGGCGCGGCGCACCGCACCCGGGGAGCTCCTCTTCGGCGCCCTGGGCGGTCAGGTGCCGGTGCCGACGCGCGGCACCGGCGCACACGCGTACTGGATCATCCCGGTCCTGGCCGCCAACCGCGACGAGTTGAAGACCTCCCTTCGCCGTCACGGCTTCGATCCCATGTCGGAGCGGCTGAGCGTCGTCTGCGCAGAGGGGATGGAGGCTCCCGGAGCCGGGCGCCTGTCGGAGTCGGTCTACCTGCCCTTCGATCCGGGCATGCCCGCCGCCGAACTCGAGCGGCTCGGGGCCCTGGTGACTCGTCTGGCCGCCGTGGACCGGCCCCGCGAGGCGGCCGCGGCACCGGCGGTCTCCTGAGGAATGGGGGCCGAGGCGACTCCGGGGCTGGGACGGGTCCGCCTGGGGGACGCGCGTGAAGGCGATCTGGAGGGCGCAGGCTATCTCTTCGACGGATACCTGGTCGCCGATGATGCGCTGCTGGTCGGCCCCGAGGCCTCCCACCACTTCGGGCTTGTGCTGGCCCGCCACGGGATCGACGGAGCCCTCGACCGTCTGAACGGCTCCTACCGGTACGTGGTGAAGCAGGAGGGGCGGGTATGGTTCGGCATCGACCACTTCGGGGGAGCTGCCCTGTTCTACCAGCTCGACCCGGAGCTGAGCCTCTTCGACGACCCTTCCGCTCAGGTGCCGAACCCGGACTACAGCGACGCCGCGGTCTGTTGTCTACTGGCCTCGGGTTTCACCATCGACGACGAGACCATCTACTCGGGGATCCGGGAGTGCGGCTCCGGCGTTCTCTACGAGTTCGAGACCGCCACCGGACAGCTGCGCCAGAGGACGTGGTTCAAGTTCAACCTCCGCCCCCAAGGCGACTGCGACCCGGACGAGCTGGAAACGGCCCTGATGCGCTCCCTGCCGCGCCTGGCCCCCCTGGGATGGGAGCTACCTGCTGCCCCTGAGCGGCGGCCTCGACTCGAGGACCATACTCGCCCTCGCCCTGAAGCGCCGCCAGCCTCTGGAGGCCTTCACCTACGGAGTGCCGGCGGCGAGGGACCATACCATACCCGGCCGGATCTGCGCCGAGCTGGGGCTGCGCCACACCACCATTCCTACGACAAGTGCTGAAGGGAAGACCTGGTTCGAGAGCGCGGACATGAGGGAGATGGTGAGGGCCATGCACCTGGGCCGCAGCCTCCCGGAGGAGTCCGACTGGCGGCCCATGGCCCGGCTCGCCCCCGGTTCCTTCGTCGTCTGCCCCGGCCACGGGGGGGACTGGCTGACGGGCTCCTTCATCGACGCCCGCCTCCTCCACACCCGGACCCTGGAGGGCCTGGTCGAGTACCTTCTCGACTTTCACT
Organism: uncultured Gemmatimonadaceae bacterium; assembly: GCA_964512165.1. GTDB lineage: Bacteria > Latescibacterota > UBA2968 > UBA8231 > UBA8231 > UBA8231. The sequence goes on from CAZEHQ010000107.1 coordinate 13,510, forward strand.
GCAGCCTCACGGCGATCTCGAGCCCCGGCTTCGCGGAACTGTTGCGGGAGAGGATCCGCCGCAGCCTGGCCGCCATCGCCCCCGATTGCGGAGAGGATCCCCTGGCCTGTGCCGAGCGCTGGAACCTGGAGCACCGGCAGAGGAAGTACATCGTCAACTCGGCCAGGAAGTACCGCTACCTCGGGATGCACATGTACCTGCCCTTCTTCGACCGGAACCTGATGGCGCTCTTCATGGGCCTGAAGACGCGACACCGGACCCGCCAGCGCGCGTACGTCGGGTTTCTCGGCGCACGCCTCTACACCGGACGCCTCGCGGCTCTGCGCCGAATCGACAACACCCGGTGGGATCTCGACGTCGATCCACCCGAGATGGGAAGGCCCTCGACGCGGGAGGTGCTGCATCAGCGGCTGCGGGAGATCGATCGCAGGAAGTACCGCAATCGTTTCCTCGTCTCATACATGGAAGGCTACGAGGATGCTGCGGCGATGCTGAGTTCCCGGGACAAGGCCTGCTTCCTGCGGCAGAAGGTGGATGAGGCCTTTCCGCTCCTCCATCCCTGCGTGGAGCAGCTCCGGGCCCTCGGCTGCGAGGAGTCCGCCCGTCACGTGAGCTGGACCCTGAGGCAACAGGTTTCTCAGATGAATCCGGTGGGGCTCTTCGTGTGCGCCTTCCTTCCATACCTGCTCGAGGTCGAATAGCCCCGAGGCTGGCCGCACTATCGATGTCCCTCGAC
>CAZEHQ010000108.1:0-14045 GCA_964512165.1 uncultured Gemmatimonadaceae bacterium
GCGCCGGGGCGCCCTACCGCGCACGACGGGCGGCCGGATGCGCCTCGCAAGGTGGTGCTGATGCCCGGAGCCGGGCGGCCGGCGGGACCCGCCGGGTCGCGAGAGGCTGGCCGGAGGCGCAAACGGCTGCCGCCGGCCGAAGCGCAGCCCCAAGGTGTGCTGCCACGCTGAGCGGCTACCCGCCACGGCAACGGCCGAGTTGCGGGCGGCCGGGAGATCCATACGGCCGGATCGCGCAGGTGATGTGCGGGGCTGAGTCAGGTGGCCGCCGCGGCAACCCGGCGGTTTCGGGCGCCGTCGGACGTGTCGCTCCGGTCTGCCCTCAGCCGGGATCCCAGGACATCTCCGGGTCCAGCGGATAGACGGGGCGCCGCAGGCGGCTGTAGTCCCGCGGGCGCGGGATCTGCCGGTCGAAGCCGGGGCTGTCCACCATCAGGATCGACGCCGCCACGTCCTTGTAGGTGACCAGCGGGTTGAGCCCCTCCTTGACGACGATGAACTCCATCGCCGCCGGGTCGAGGCCGACCTCCTCGAGGAAGGTGGGCCCGCCGAGCTTGCCGGCGCGCTCGATCAGCACGATCGACAGGCCGCGCCCCTCGACGACGGCGATCGCGCCCACGGGGGTCTCGTACCCCGAGTGGATGGAGGTGCGGCCGTGCACGTCGCGGTGCACGGAGCGCACTGTCCCCTCGAACTCCAGGGGCGGGTTGTCCTCGGTGCAGACCCGGCCGCCGATGGACAGCCGCACTCGCTTCCCCGCGCCCGCGGCTGCCGCCTCCGGTGCGGAGACGGCGTCGACGATGCCCACGGCCGCCGAGGGCCCGATCGCGTTCTCGTAGAGATGGCGCGCCGTGGAGACCACGTCTCCCGAGGCCCCGCCCAGGGTGCAGTCGGCCAGCTCGTTGAGGACCACGGGCCGCCCCTCGACCGCCCGGCCCAGGCGCACCGCTTCCTCCACCGGGTGGATGGGAAAGCGGAACCGGTCGCGGAGGGACCACATCCGCGCCGCCAGGCGGCGGGCGCCGGCCCGGGCCAGATCCGGGTCGCCGCGGGTGGTGACCGGCACGCCGGCGCCCTGGATGCTGACGTCGGCCCAGGGATATCCCACGTAGAAGGAGCTGCAGACGACCGCCGGGGCCTGGTCGATCGCCTCGGCCTCGGCGCGCAGCCGGTCGATCGGCTCGCCGCGGTTCTCGGCCGGCGTGATCAGGGGCAGCTTGATGAAGGCGGTGGCGAACTCCTCCCCGCCGCCGACCCGCTCCACGAGGTGCTCCGCCGCCCGGCGCCCCGCATCGAACTGATCGACGTGGGGGTGGGTCCGATAGCCCACGAGGACGTCGCTGTTGGCGGCCATGGTCTCGGTGACGTTGGCGTGGTGGTCCAGGGTCGCGGCCAGCGGCGTCCCGGGCGATTGCGAGCGGACCCGCTGCAGCAGGTCCCCCTCGGGGTCCTCGATCCCCTCCACGGTCATCGCTCCGTGCAGGCACAGGAGGATGCCGTCCAGGGGGCCGGCGCCGGCCAGCCGCCGCAGCAGCTCGCCGCGGATCTGCAGGTAGGTGGCCTGCTCCACCAGGGGGGAGGGCATGGCCCAGGACGACAGCGTGGGAACGACCTCCGCGCCATGCCGCTGCAGCGCCTCCAGGGCGTCGCCGACCTCGGAGCCGGTGCCGGCGTGGGCCTCGACGATGTCGGCGCCGGTGAGGAACTGGGTCCGCCGGAAGTCGTCCAGCGTCGTGAGCCCCGGCGCGAAGGTGTTGGACTCGTGCATCAGGGCGCCGATGGCGATGCGCATCAGCCGCCCGTGCGCCGCTCCAGGGCCTCGTCGATCATCCGGTCGATGGTGTATTGCGGCGAGTACCCCAGCAGATGCCCCGCCTTGTCGTTGCTGATGCGGTAGCGGCCCAGCCCCGAGAGCCGGATCCCCGCCCAGGGCCGGTCCAGCCCGCGGGCCACCTTGTCGATGCAGTCCAGGAAGCGGAAGGGGGCGGCGCCGGCGATGTTGAAGATCTCCCCCGCCGCCGCCCGGGGGTTCTCCACGGCGAGGACGAAGCCGTCGGCGATGTCGTCGGCGTGGGCCAGCTGCACCTCCACCGAGGTCCCGTCCTCGTAGAGGGGGGCGATGAGGCCGGGGCCCTCGGCCCGCAGGGCGTCGAGGCGCTCCTGCTCCCCCGGGGCCACCAGGGTCTCCCAGAACTCCGGCTCGAAGGCCTGCAGCACGTCGCTCTCGTCGAGGGTCCAGCCGACGCGGTGGATGGCGCAGGGCAGCCCGTAGGACCTCTCGTAGTTGGCGCACAGGCTCTCGAGGGTGGCCTTGGCCAGGGAGTAGAACCGGCCCGGGCGCAGGGTGACCTCCACCTCCTCGGTGATCACCTCCTCGTGCTCCCGGTAGATGGCGCAGAACACGGCGTCGCTGCTGGCGAAGGTGAAGAGCCGCACCGATCCCGCCCGGCGCGCCGCCTCCAGGACGTTGTAGGTGCCGCGCACCAGGTGGTCGAAGAGATGGTCGTTCTCGAGGCTGTCCTCCACGGCCGTGCCCATCTCGAAGACGGCGGCGAGGTGACAGACGAAGTCGCAGCCGGCCACGGCCTCTTCGAAGGTGGAACGGTCGCGGACATCGCCGCGGACCAGGGTCATGCCGCCGCCGGTGATGCCCTCGGGCTCGTTGTTGTGGACCAGGACGCGCACGTGGTAGCCGCGGTGCAGCAGCTTGACCAGCACCCGCCGGCCGATGCGGCCGGCGCCGCCGGTGAGGAAGACGGTCCCGCTCATCAGACCAGCTCGCCGCGGTGGTCGAGGACCTTGCTCACGGCGTCGGCGATCCTGCAGACCTGGCCTGCCTCGGCGAGCAGCGCGTGGTGGAAGACCCAGACCGAGCGCTCGGAGAGCTCCGTCGAGACGGGGAACTCCCCCGCCGTGAGGCCGCGGTGCCGCAGGCACGCGACCTCGTGGAGGGCGGGGTACGGGTCCTCCACGGGGACGCCCTCGGCCTGCAGGGCCCGCTTGAAGGCGTCGCGCGGCACGCCGGCCTCCAGCACGAAGGGGAAGAGGTAGTGGCCGTGCCGACCGAGGCCGGGCTGCCTCGCCTGGGGGCGCACGCCGTCGATCGCGGCGAGCCGCTCGTTGAGCAGGGCGCCGTGGCGGTCGCGCCGGTCGCAGAGCTCCTCGAGGCGGCTCATCTGCGCCAGGAGCAGCGCCGCCTGCAGCTCGGAGAGGCGGTAGTTGCTGCCGAGGGTGAAGTGGTTGTAGTCGTCCTCGCTGCCGTGGCGCCCGGCGCTGTGGATGGCCCGCATCCTCGCCAGCAGGCGCTCGGAGCGGGTGACCACGGCGCCGCCCTCGCCGCAGCACAGGGTCTTGCTCGACTGGAAGCTGAAGGTGCCGATCTCGCCGAAGGCGCCGGCGTAGGTCCCCCCGAGGTGGGCGCCGTGGGCGTGGGCGCAGTCCTCGACGACGGCCAGGCCGTAGCGGTCGGCGAGATGGAGGAGGGCCTCCATGTCGCACAGGTTGCCGCCGAAGTGGACGGGGATGACGGCGCGGGTGCGGCTGGTGACCGCCGCCTCCACCGCGGCGGGGTCGATGGTGAAGGTGTCGGGCCGGACGTCGACCAGGACCGGCCGGATCCCCAGGCGCATCGGCGCGGTGGCGGTGGCGACGAAGGTATAGTCGGGGACGATGACCTCGTCGCCGGGGCCGAGGCCCAGGGCCTCGAGGGCCATCTCGATGGCCACGGTGCCGTTGGCCACGGGCAGCACGTGGCCGGCCTGCTGGAACTCCGCGAAGCGGCGGCTGAACTCGGCAAGGCACCCGCCCCCGACCCCCCAGGTGCCGCTCTCGAGGGCGGCCTGCACCTGCTTCAGCTCGGTGCCGTCCTGGATCGGCCAGCCGGGAAAGGGATCCGTGATCAGGGGGTCGCCGGAGTGGATCGCCAGGGCCATGGCGGCTAGCATAGCGGGGAGGTCCGGCATGTCAACCAGCCGGCGGCGGCGTGGAATCCGCTCCGGCGGGGGCCTATGCTTGCGCGGCGTGAGAGACGAGTCGACCAGAATCCAGATGCAATCCGCAGGGGTGATCATGCACCCGAGGACAGAAGGTGCCCATACTCGCCGCCGGCCTCGTGGGGCCCGACCCGCCTCGAGCCCGCCGGGCCGGCCGGGGAACCTGAGCCGCCGCGCTATCCTCAAGGGCGGCCTCTACGGCTGCCTCGCCGCGGGACTCGCCCCCTCCCTGCTGCTGGGCGGCTGCAGCCGCCGGAGCCGGCGCCCTCACGTCATCCTCATCACCCTCGACACGACCCGCGCCGACCACCTCTCCTGCTACGGCTACGCCCGGCACACGAGCCCCCACCTCGACCGGCTGGCGGCCGAGTCCGTCCTCTACGAGAAGGCGACCGCCCCGTCGAGCTGGACCCTGCCCTCCCACGCGGCCCTGTTCACCGGCAAGTTCACCGCCTCCCACGGCGCCCGCTACGATCCCGAGGGGCCCCTGCGCCTCGACCGCGCCATCGACGCCCCCGCCTCGTGGGAGGTCTTCCGGGCGCGCGGCCTGGCCCCGGAGGAGCCGACCCTGGCGCAGCTCCTGCGGCAGGCCGGCTACGCCACCGGCGCCGTCCTCGGCGGCCCCTGGATGAAGAAGATCTTCGGCCTCAACAAGGGCTTCGACCACTACGACGACTCCTCCATCAGCTCGATCTCCGGCCGCCTGGCGCCCGAAATCACCCGCGGCGCCCTGCGCTGGATCGAAGGCCGGGAACAGGAGCCGCTCTTCCTGTTCCTCAACTACTACGACCCCCACAGCCCCTACAAACCGCCCGAGCGGTTCGCCTGGACCTTCGTGCCCCCCGGGCCCGACCTGCGCGGACGCAAGGTCACCCTCGAGGAGCGGGTCGCCCTGTACGACGGCGAGATCCTCTACATGGACCGCTACATCGGCCGCCTCTTCAAGGAGCTGAAGGCTCGGGGCCTCTACGACAACGCCCTCATCCTGGTCACCGCCGACCACGGCGAGCTGCTCGGCGAGCACGGCCGCTTCGGCCACGGCAACTACCTGCACCAGGAGGAGATCCACGTCCCCCTCTTCGTGAAGTACCCCGCCGGTGAGGTGGGACCCGTGCGCACCGACGCCCCCATGCAGCTCGTCGACGTGATGGCCCTCCTCTTCGACCGCCTGGAGCTGCCCCTGCCCGAGGGCGTCCAGGCGGGCCTTCCCCCCGACATCGGCCACCCGGTGACGGCCGAGGCCTACCCCCTGCCCGTGCTCAGCTCCGACGGCCACTGGCGGGCCCTGCTGGAGGGCCGCCGCAAGCTGCTCTGGAACAGCCTGGGGAACCACCAGCTCTTCGACCTGGGGAAGGACCCGGGGGAGAAGGAGAACCTTTTCGCTTCTCAGCCACGGAGGGCGGAGCGGATGGTGGACCGCCTGCGGGGCTACCTGGCGGGCATCGCCGGGCCGGACGCCGCGGGGGCCGGAGGGCGGGTCTGACGAGGAGGGGGGGCTGGCGCTGGAGAGTCTGGGTGCTTCCGGTCGCCCTGTCAGCCCCGCGTCAGCTGTCGTCTCCGGAGACCTCGCCCCAGGGCATGGGGTAGCGCCGCTCCCAGCCGACGCGGCCGAACCCGGTGGAGCTGGAGTGGGTGAGGTGCCGCGCCGGGAAGGTGGCCTCCTCCATCAGCCCCATGACCGTCTCGAGCAGGCGCTGGTCCAGCCGGCGGTAGATCTCGGCGCACGCGGGATCGGCGGCGCGGTTGTCCTGCTCTTGCGGGTCTCGTGCCAGGTCGAACAGGTGGGAGCCGCCGGCGTAGCGGGCCAGCTTCCACCGGCCGTCGAAGGCCATCCACCCGGAGCGCAGGATCCCGGTGAGGTGATCGCGCCGTGACTCGCCGGCCAGCCCCAGGCCCGGCAGGGGCCGGGCGTCCATGTAACCAGGGATGTCGGCGCCGCCGAGGCTGAGCATGGTGGCCGTCACGTCCGTGAGGGCTACGAGATCGTCGCGCACCTGCGGCCCGGCCCCCGGGTGGCGCACGATCATGGGCACGTGGCAGGAGCCTTCGTACCAGGTGCCCTTGCCGCCCAGGCCGTGGTCGCCAAGGTAGTCGCCGTGGTCGGAGGAGAGGATGATCACGGTGTCGTCCAGGATCCCCCGGGCCTCCAGGGCCGCCACGATCCGCCCGACCTCGACGTCGATCTGCTTCACCAGGCCCGCGTAGTGGGCCCGGTGAAGCATGTGGGTCTCGCGGGTCGGCGGGTTCGGATTGTCCACCTGGTACCACGACCGGCGGCCCCCTCCGGCCCGGGACCCCCGCCCGCGCCGGCCGGACCGCATCATGGCCACGTCCTCCTCGACGGCGGGTGCCGGCTCGGGCATCTGCCCGGGGTCGAAGGTGGCGAACTCCGGCGCCGGGTCGTACTGCGAGTGGGGCCCCGGAAAGCCGACCATCATGGCGAAGGGCGCCTCCCCGTCGTACGCCTCGATCCACTCGGCCGACTGCACTCCCACCCAGTGATCGACGGTGCACTCGTAGGGGATCGGGCTGACCAGGGCCATGTGGTTCTCGTGGTACGCGGGCACGTCGACCATCTCGCGCTTGGTGTAGCCCCGGGCGGCGAGGAAGTGGTGGTAGTCGTCCTCCACCAACCCCCACAGCTTGTCCTCGGCGATGATCCGCCGCTGGAACCCGAAGCGCGCCTGCCACGGGTAGAAGTGCATCTTGCCCGTGGACAGGGTGTAGTAGCCGAGGTCGTTGAGGATCTCCGGCCAGGTGCGCACCCCGCACTGGCCGTAGTCGGGCCGCAGCCAGCGGCTGTTGTCGAGGACGCCCGCCTTCACCGCGTTCATGCCCGTGAGCAGGGCCGCCCGGGCCGGCACGCACACGGGATGCTCCGAGTAGGCGCGCTCGTAGCGGATGCCCTCCTCGCACAGGGCGTCGATGTTCGGCGTGTCGATGAAGCCGGCGCCGTAACAGCCGAGGAAGTCGTGGCGCAGCTGGTCCGGCATCAGGAACACGATGTTCGGGCGGTCTCGCATCGGGGACGCACGCTAGCCGGAGGGACGGGCGCCGTCAAGCGCGACCGGTACGCCTACAGGAAGTAGACCTGGTTGTCCGTCATGCCCGTGAAGGCGTCGAGCACGGCCCAGGCGCACATGGAGGTGAAGTGGCCGGCCACCAGCCCGATGAACAGGGGCTTGCCGCGGTGGTAGAGCGCCGGTCCGCCGTACTTGAGGATCAACAGCTTCAGCAGCCACGAGAGGAAGACGCTCAGCATGATCAGGTCGGTCATCCACATGGCGCTGATGGGCAGGCTCATGGGGTGGATCGGCCACCACAGGAAGCGCTGCCTGGCAAGCAGCAGCACCCACATGAGACCGCCGCCGAAGGCGGTCCACAGCCAGCCGCCCGGGTGCCAGGGCGTGTCGTTCATCAGGTGTCGGGCGATGAAGTTGGAGGGATACTTCACCAGGCCGGTGTAGAACCCGCCCATGTTGATGGCCCCGTACTGGTAGCCCAGGGTCAGCTGGGCCCACACCGACCCCGCGGCGCTGGCCGCGATGGCCGCGAGCATGGCCCACAACAGCAGGCGCCGGTTGCCCCGCACGCAGCGCTGGGCCAGGTGCAGGGCGTTGGCGCAGGCGGCCATGACGAAGATCCGCATCTCCCCGGCCCAGGACCAGGTGTAGCCGAGGGCGGTGACGCCGCGGCCCCCGATGGCCTCGACGCCGAAGCCGGAGACCATGAAGTTGCCCGGGTTCATGGGCGTACGGGCGATGAAGAAGCCGCCTTGGGTGACCATCAGGGTCAGCCCCTGGAAGATGACGAAGGCCATGAACAGGGTCAGCAGCGCAACCCACAAGGGCAGCCCCGTCTGCACCAGCCACCACAGCATGAACAGGCTGCCGCCGAGGATGGTGAGCACCGCGGCCCGGTAGGAAATCATCTCGTCGCCGTCGTCGATGGCGGGATCGCCGCGGAAGGCCTTGCGCAGCACCGCCCTCAGGTGGCGCCGCCCGACCCACAGGCCGAAGAGCACGAAGACGGTCATGGCGCCGATGTTCTGGTGCGCCAGGAGCGGCACCGTCACCCACTCCATGCGCTCGCCGGTGGTGATGCCGAGGACGTTGAACGCCCCCTGCTGGAGCTTGGCGATGGCGTTGAACACCCAGATCCCCAGGGCGATGTCCTGGCTGAGGAAGTAGGTGAGGCCCACGGTGGTGAAGCTCAGGGAAGGCCGGATCGGCGTCGTCCCCCGGAACAGCACCGTGCGGCCGTAGAGCTCGATCTCGGGCACCACCGGGTGGTAGGCGTGCAACCCGTTGACCGCGCCGATCGAGAACGGGATCCCCCACCCCAGCCAGAACAGCCACGAGCGGAACAGGGGCGGCAGGCGCCGGCCGTCCTGGGCGAGCATGGCCAGCGACGGCTGCATCAGCGGGTAGAGCAGGCGCTCGTGGTCCATCCACTGGCGCCGCATGACCACCATGAGGGCGATCATCACCAGGTACAGGGCCAGCAGGAACGGCGTCCACGCCAGCAGCGGCGGCAGCCACGCGGCCCAGTCGACGCGCGCCGTGGGGCTGCCCTCGTAGAAGCCCTGGATGGCCGCCGGGTCGTGGGGGATCAGCCAGGCGGGCACGTGGTGCAGGAACAACTCCGCCCACTGGTTCTCCGGCGTGGCGTAGTACTGGGCGCCGCTGAGGAAGGGCAGGAGGAAGGAGGTGAGCCCCATGGACGGCACCGCCGCCGCCAGCAGGGCCATGATGTAGATCAGGGCCACCTCGGCGCGGGTCAGGCGCCACGGGCGCCGCAGACAGCCGAGGAGCGGGTTCAGTCCCGCCGCCACCAGGACCAGCAGGAAGACGGCCACGGGCGAGCCGAAGTCCTGGGCGATGCGGCCGCCGCGGACCATGGTGTCCGTGTAGGAGACCCCCGTGCCGATGGCCAGCGCCCCGAGCGCGCCGAGGGAGAAGGCCCGCAGGGTGATCCCCTCCCGGCCCCGGCACCGTGCCGAACCACCCGGCCATGGCATCGAGTCAGCCCTCCGTCAGCCCATCGAGGAACCTCTGCGTCACCCGGTGGGCGTCGGCCATCGCCTTCTCCACGGTCTCCCGCCCGGTCAGCGCCGGGTCCAGCTCGTCGAGCATGCGCCGGTAGAGGTCCTCCCACCACAGCTCCAGCGGGAAGATGTGGATGTCGTAGTCCATCGACTCGACGAAGACCTCCTCCTCCCAGTGGGTCTCGGGGTTCACGAAGGCCTCCCGGGCCACGGCCCGCAGGGGCGGCATGTCGCTGCCGAGACGGGCCATCTTGGCCGTCGCTTCCGGCCCCGTCATGTGCTTGACCAGGCGCCAGGCCTCCTCGGGCCGCCCTGTCCCCTTCCAGATCACCAGTCCCGTGCCGGCGTAGCGCGTGCGCCTCCCGGCCGAGCCCTTCGGGAACAGCAGCGCCTCCCAGCGGAAGCGGTCGAGGAACTGGTAGTCGGGGATGTACCAGGGGCCGCCGAGCTCGATGGCGATGCGCCCGGCCATGAAGGTGAAGGTGCTCATCGGCGCCTCGGAGCGGATCCCGGGGCGCGGCGGGCAGACCTTGTGGCGGCTGAAGAGCTCCACGTAGAACCGCACCGCCTCGACCGTCGTCGGGTCGTCGAGGTTGGAGACCCAGCGGCCGTTCTCCCAACGCACGAAGCGGCCGCCGCCGCTCCACACGTAGTTGGCGATGTCGTACGGCGACAGGCCGTACACGTCCGGCAGGCCGTCGCCGTCCTCGTCCACGGTCAGCCGCCGGGCCTTGTCCAGCATCTCCTCCCAGGTCCAGTCCCGGGAGGGATACTCGACGCCGTAGCGGTCGAAGAGGTCCTGGTTGTAGAACCCGGTCACCGTGGAGCCCTTCAGGGGCATGCCGTAGAGGGCGCCGTGGTAGGAGTAGGCCTGCAGGCCGATGGGGTAGAAGGCGCCGCGGTCGATGCCGTCGCGGGCCACCAGGCTGTCGAGGGCCAGGACCTGGCCCGTGCTGGCCGCCTGCGGCGTCGACCGCCAGTGGAGGTTGACCACGTCGGGGGCGTGCCCGGCGTCGATGCCGGTGAGGAACTTCTGCAGGATGGCCCGCGACGGGATCACCTCCATCCGCCAGCGGGCTCCGGGGTGCTCGGCGAGGTAGTCGTCGAGGCTCTCGCGGTAGATCGCCGTCTGCTCGGGGCGGTCGCGGACCCAGATGACGAGCATGTCGTCGGCCGGCACCCAGGTCGTGTGGCGGAACCCGGCGATGGCGGCGACAATGGTCAGGCCGGCGGCGGCGAAGCGCGCACAGGTCGGCAGGGCTCTCTCCTTGACGCGGCGGCGCGGGTCCGGCTATCGTGGACGGCTGCGCTCTCAGAAGCGAAAGGCAAACCCCCGTGGCCCGCAACCTCCTGTTCATCACCACCGACCAGCAGCGCTGGGACTCCCTGCCCTGTTACGGCCTCGACTTCATGCAGACGCCCGCCCTCGACCGGATCGCCGCCGAGGGCCTCGTCTTCGAGCGCTGCATCGTCAGCTCGCCGGTCTGCGTGCCCTGCCGCGCCGCCTTCATGAGCGGCCAGTACCCGTCGACCACGGGGGTCCTGGGCAACAACGCCTGGCTGCCGGCGTCGGTGCCCACCTGGCCGTCGCGCCTCGGCGCCGCGGGACGGCGCACCGCGGCCATCGGCAAGATGCACTTCGATCCCTGGGACGCCCGCTGCGGCTTCGACCAGCGCATCAGCGCCGAGGACAAGCGCCACGTGTACCTGCCCGACGACCACGTCACCTTCCTGCGGCAGCACGGCCTCGACCGCCCTCACCCGGCCAGCCTGCCGGGGTACTTCGAGTCCCTCGGCGCCCCGGTGACGCCGCGGGAGAAGCGCTTCCACGTGGACGGCTTCACCGGCGACCAGGCCGCCGCGTGGCTGCGGCGCTACGGCGACGAGCCCTTCGCCGCCTGGGTCAGCTTCGCCGGTCCCCACGACCCCTACGACCCGCCCGAGGAGATGGCCGCCATGTACTACGACGCGCCCATCCCCGAGCCGGTGGGGTCGGCCGAGGAACTGGCCGGCAAGCCTCCGGCGCAGCGGAGCCGGGGCCGCGGGTCGCTGCACAACTCCATGTTCCGCATCGACCCCTCCCTGGCCACGGCCGAGCACTACCGGCGGTGGCGGGCCCACTACTACGCCAACATCAGCCTCATCGACGAGGGGGTGGGCAAGATGCTGGCGGCCCTGGAGGATGCCGGCACCCTCGACGACACCCTGATCGTCTTCACCAGCGATCACGGCGACGCCCTCGGCGACCACGGGCTGCCCTTCAAGGGGTTCTTCTACGACTCCATGGTGCACGTGCCGCTCCTGGTGCGCGGCCCCGGCGTGGCGTCGGGCCGTCGCTGCCCCGCCCTGGTGAGCACCCTCGACCTGGTGCCCCTGTTCTACTCGGCCTGCGAGGCCGAGGCGCCCTCCGGCCTCCAGGGCCAGGACCTGGGCGCCCTCCTCGACGACCCCGGCGGCTCGATCCGCGACGCCGCCATCAGCGAGATCGGCGGCCGTGTCGGAGTGATCACCGCCGATTACACCTACGGCCACTACGCCGACGGCTCGACCGAGCTCTACGACCGCACCGTCGACCCCGGCGAGCTGCGCAACCTGGCCGGCGACCCCGGGTACGCCGAGGTCGTGAGCCGGCTGCGCGGTCTGCTCATCGATCACGCGGTGCGTTCCCACGCGCAGCTGAACGCCGCCGTCTCGGTGCCGCCCTACCCCGTCCGCGCCCGGCTGGAGGCCGAGTACCGCCGCCATCGCGACGCCGGCGGCCGCCCCGAGGACGCCCCCTTCCCCAAGCTCTGACCGAGGAGCCATCCATCCATGCCCTTCATCTCCGTGCGCATGCTCGAAGGCCGGGACCAGGAGCAGAAGAGAGAGCTGGTAAAGGCGATCACCGACTCCATGGCCGAGATCTGCGGCGCCGACCCGCAGCACGTGCACGTCGTCATCGACGAGATCCCCAAGAGCAACTGGGCGCGTGAGGGAGTGATGGCTGCCGATCGAGGCGGCTGAAGCCAGCCGGGATACCATCCAGGGGTTGCCGCGGGGGAGACTCGCCGCGCCGCCGGGTACGCCCACCCCCAGGTGCCCTGTCAGGGCGCATGCCGACTCAGGCGGAGCCGGCGCCGCGCAGGACGGCGGTATCCGCCGTTCGCTGCTGCCAGGCCTCGATCCTGCCCGTCAGGTCGCGGATCCGGGAGCGCTGCCCGCGCTCGTCGTAGCGGTTGCGCCGCTCGTGGGGGTCGCTCTCCAGGTGGTAGAGCTCGCACTGGTCCCCGGCGTTCAGGTTGAGCTTCCAGCCGTCGGCGCTGACCACCGTGCGCCAGGGCAGGGCCAGGATGCGCCGGGTCTCCTCCCCGGCCGTGGTGAAGGGAGGCCCCGGCCGCGAGTGCCGCCCGTTCCATTCGATGAACGCGTCCTCTCCCTCCAGCGATCCGTCGCCCTGCAGCGCGCCTGACCGGCTCTGACCATGCAGCCCGCCGGGCACGGGCAGACCCAGCAGGTCGAGGAGGGTGGGCACCAGGTCGATCTGGCTGAACCGCCCCCGGACCCGCTGCCCCTGGCCGGCGAGCCACGGCGCCCGCACCAGCAGCGGCACGCGCACGGCCTCCTCGTACTGCACCGCCTTGGCCAGGAGGCCGTGGTCTCCCATCATGTCGCCGTGGTCCGAGGTGAAGACCACGATGGTCTCCTCCGAGGCGCCGCTCTCCTCCAGCGCCCGCAGGATGTCCCCCACGGCGTTGTCCACCAGCGTCACCAGCCCCAGGTAGTTGGCCCGGATGCGGCGCCAGCCCGCCTCGGTGCGCAGGTCGTGGCCCTCCCACTCCGAGTTCAGGAAGTACTCGGCGAGCATGCGGTTCACCAGGGCCGCGTTCTCCGGCGGTGGCTTCAGGAAGGCCGGCCCCGTGGGGATCTCGCCGGGGTCGTGGAGGTGGTTCAGGGGGCCGGTGAAGGGCATGTGCGGCTCGAGGAGGTTGGCGCAGATGACGAAGGGCCGCTCCCGGCCCGCGAAGCGGCGCACCATGTCGGCGGTCTGCCGGCCCACGAAGCGGGCCTTGGTGAAAGGCTCCGGCAGGCTCGCTGCGAAGGGCCGGCTGAAGACCCGGGCGCCGTGCTCCTCCGTGTCGGGCTCGTAACCCTGCTCGACGAGGAAGTGATGGTAGTCGCTCAGGCGGGCCCCGTACTCGGGCCGCGAGTAGTGGGCCCGGTACTCGTCGTCGAGGCTGACCCATTCCTGGAACCCGTGCTGGGCGATGACCTCGTCCCCGAGGTGCCACTTGCCGACGTAGCCGCGGAGGTAGTCGCCGGGCACGAGCTCGGCGAGGGTTGGCATGTCGGCGGGCAGGGCCACGTTGTTGCCGATGCAGCCCGTCGTGTGGGGGTAGTACCCCGTCATCAGGGAGGACCGGGAGGGCGTGCAGATCGACTGGGTCACGTAGCAGTGCTCGAAGACGGCGCCCTGGCGGGCCAGGCGCTCCAGGTTCGGCGCCTGCACGGCGTCGTTGCCGTAGCAGGGCAGGGTGTCCCAGCGCTGCTCGTCGGTGAAGATGAACAACAGGTTGGGTCGCATCGGCTTCCTCATCGTGTCTCCTTCAGGCGTCCGAGCTCCGCGAGGGCGCGCGCCAGGTTGCGCCGCGCCGGGGCGTATCCGGGCTCGTCGGCCAGCAGCTCCTTCCAGATCTCCGCGGCCCTGGCCAGCCGGCCGGCCGAGGCCGCCGCCGCGCCCAGAGTGTTCCGCGTCTCCAGGTCCGCCGGCATCAGGCGCGCGGCCCGCTGCAGGGGCGCCACCGCGTCGTGGGGCCGGCCGCTCTCCAGGTGCAGCATGCCGATCCCGGCCAGCAGCCGGGCCGCCGCCTCGGCGCCGAGAACGGCCTCGGGGGCCGGCCACGCGGCCTGCAGGCGCGCGTACAGCTCCAGGGCCGCCTGGAGCCGGCCCTCCCTGGCGGCCTGGTTCGCCTCCAGGATCCAGGCCATCCCGCGGAAGAACTCCGCCGCCGGGACCGGGGGCACGCTCT
>CAZEHQ010000109.1:0-13947 GCA_964512165.1 uncultured Gemmatimonadaceae bacterium
TACAGCGCCACCAAGGGCGCCGTTAACCAGCTCACCCGCAGCATCGCCATGCAGTACGCGAAGAAGAACATCCGCGCCAACGCCATCCTGCCCGGCTTCATGGAGACGCCCATGGTGGTCCACTCCCTCTCCCAGACCTACTCCGGCGGCGACGTGGAGAAGATGGTGGAGATCCGCAACCAGCTCTGCCCCACCGGGAAGATGGGCGACGCCTGGGATGTGGCCCACGCCGCCCTCTACCTCGCCTCGGACGAGGCCCGCTACGTCACCGGCGCCGAGCTGGTCGTCGACGGCGGCCTGACCTGCTCCATCGGAGCCTGATGCCTGCGCAGGCCTCAGCGTGAACATCGGCGACCTACTCACCAAGGCGGCGCGGACCTTCCCCGGCAACCCGGCCGTGCTCTACGGCGAGCGGCGCCTGGACTACGCGGAGTTCAACGGGCGGGTCAACCGGCTGGCCGCGGGCCTGTACCGCCTCGGCCTGGAGCCCGGCGGCACGGCCGCGGTGCTCATGCACAACCGGCCGGAGATGCTGGAGTCGATCTTCGCCTGCTTCAAGGCGGGGTGCGCCGCCGTCCCCCTCAACTTCCGCCTGCACCCGCGGGAGCTGGCTTACATCATCGACCACGCCCAGGCCCCGGTGGTGCTGGCCAGCGACGCCTTCGCCGGGACCGTGGCCGCCATGCGGACCGAGCTGCCCCACCTGCGGCACCTCGTCGTCGCCGGCGATACCCCCTCCGGCGCCCTCGACTACGAGGAGCTGGTGGCCGCCGGCTCCGACCGCTTCGACTCCGCCCCTGTGGAACCCCACGACACGGCCTGGCTGTTCTACACCTCCGGCACCACGGGCCTGCCCAAGGGAGCGATGCTCACCCACCGCAACCTGCTGGCCATGACCATGGGGTTCTACGCCGACATGTGCCCCGGCTTCGGCACCCGCGAGGTGGTCCTCCACGCCGCCCCCTTGTCCCACGGCAGCGGGCTGTACGCCCTGCCGAACGTGGGCAAGGCCGCGGCGCACGTGATCCCGCCGTCGCCCTCCTTCGACCCGGAGGAAGCCCTGCGGGACATCGAGCGCCACCGGGTGACCAACCTCTTCGCGGCGCCGACCATGGTGAAGCGGATGGTGGACAGTCCCGCCATCGACCGCCGCGACCACGGCTCCCTCAAGGCGATCGTCTACGGCGGCGCCCCCATGCTGGCGGAGGACCTGCGCAAGGCGATGGAGAAGCTGGGGCCCTGCCTGGTGCAGCTTTACGGCCAGGCCGAGTCGCCCATGACCATCTCCCACCTGCCCCACGGCGACCACGTCCTCGACGGCAGCCCCGACCAGGCGCGGCGCCTGTCCTCGGCCGGCATCGCCCGCACCGACGTGGAGGTGCGCATCGTCGACGCCGAGGACCGCCCCCTGCCGCCGGGCGAGACCGGGGAGATCGTCACCCGCTCGGACCTGGTCATGAAGGGCTACTGGCGCGACGACGAGGCCACCGCCGCCGCCCTGCGCGGGGGCTGGCTGCACACCGGCGACCTGGGCTACCTTGACGAGGGTGGATACCTCTTCCTCATGGACCGTTCCAAGGACCTGATCATCAGCGGCGGCGAGAACATCTATCCACGCGAGGTCGAGGAAGTGCTGGTGCAACACCCCGCCGTCGGCGAGGTCGCCGTCATCGGCGTCCCCGACGAGGAGTGGGGCGAGGCGGTCAAGGCCGTCGTCGTCCTGGCCCCCGGCCGCGGCGCCACCGCCGGGGAGCTGATCGATTTCTGCCGGGGCCACCTGGCCAGCTACAAGAAGCCCCGGTCGGTCGACTTCGTCGACGAGATCCCCAAGAACAACTACGGCAAGATCGTCAAGAACGAGCTGCGCGAGCCCTACTGGCGGGGCCGGGAGCGGCGGGTCGTCTAACCACACAGGAGCATCAGCGATGTCAAAGAAACGCAGACTCGGCCGCGGCGTGGCCATGGTGGGAGCCGGCATGTCCCGCTTCGGCATCTTCCCCGAGCGCGACTCCAAGGACCTCTTCACCGAGGCCTTCCAGTCGATGCTCGCCTCCGTCGACAAGGGCGTCGACCCGGGCGACATCGACGCCCTCTACCTCGGCAACTTCACCAACGACTTCTTCGCCGGCCAGTCCCACTGGGGGCCGATCCTCACCGACGCCCTGGGGATGATCCCCAAGCCGGCGACGCGCACCGAGGGCGCCTGCGCCTCCAGCGCCATCGCCTTCCGCGAGGGCGTCTTCGCCATCGCCTCCGGCTTCTACGACATGGTCCTCGTGGGCGGCGTGGAGGAGATGTCCAAGCGCTCCACCGCCGACGTGGCCGAGGGCCTGGCCCTGGCCGCCATCCCCTACGAGCGCCAGTCGGGCTTCACCTTCCCCGGCGTCTTCGGCGCCATCGCCACCGCCTACTTCGACCGCTACGGCGCCGACCGACGGCACCTGATGGACGTGACCATCAAGAGCCACGACAACGCGCCCCTCAACCCCCGGGCCCAGTACCGCTCCTCCATCCGCACGATCATGGAAGGCAAGGTCGAGCGCGCCCGCAGCCGGGGCGAGGAGGTGCCGGAATGGGAGGACGAGAAGCACTTCCTCTCCGACCCCAAGGCCAACCCCGCGGTGGCCTGGCCCATGCACCTCTTCGACTGCTGCCCCATCAGCGACGGCGCCTGCTGCCTCCTGCTGGTGGGCGAGGAGCTGGCCCGGCAGTTCACCGACGCGCCCCTGCACGTGGCCGGCCTGGGGCAGGCCAGCGGCCGCGGCCTCCACGCCGCCGAGACCCTGACCAGCTTCGAGGCCACCCGCCACGCCGCCGCCGAGGCCTACGGCATGGCCGACATGGGCCCCGACGACATCCAGGTGGCCGAGGTCCACGACTGCTTCTCCGTCTCCGAGATCCTCCACCTCGAGGACCTCGGCTTCTACGAGCCCGGGGAGGGCTACAAGGCCGTCTCCGACGGGGCCACCCGCCTCGACGGCCCCAAGCCGGTCAACACCTCCGGCGGCCTCAAGTGCAAGGGCCACCCCGTGGGCGCCACCGGCGTGGCCCTGCTCGTGGAGCTGTGGGAGCAGCTGCGCCACCAGGCCGGCGACCGCCAGGTGCCGAATGCGGACCTGCGCGTCGGCGCGGCCCAGAACCTCGGCGGCACCGGCGGCACCTGCACGGTGACCATCCTCGAAAGGAGATGAGCCGCGTGTCCGGCGACCGGCCCATCACCGACGACTCCTTCGGCCGCTTCCTCCTCGAGGAGAAGCTCATGGGCAGCCGCTGCGCCGGCTGCGGGGCCCTGCACGTGCCGCCGCGGGCGGTCTGCCCGGAGTGCCGCGGCACCGGGATGGCCTGGGAGCAGGTGAAGGGCACGGGCACCCTCGCCGCCTTCACCTGCATCACCATGGTCACCCCCGCCCTGCAGGCCGAGGGCTACGGCCGCGACAACCCCTTCTGCACCGGCGTCGTCGCCCTGGACGAGGGCCCCCGGGTGGTGGCCCGCATCGAGGGCCTGGACACGGCGCGGCCCGAGGAGATCCGCCTCGGCACGCCGCTGCGGGTGCGGTTCCTGCGGCGGGGCGAGGGGGAGGAAGAGCGGGGGGTGCTGGCTTTTTCCGTTGGAGGACTGTCGGATGATTGACGATCCAGTGGCCCACGCTGCAGAGCACGGCAATGACCTCGAACGAATTGTTCAGGCCCTCCGCAAGCGCGAACGGGAGTCCGACCGGCCGTTGCTGAATCCCGGACCGAAGCAATCGAGCCCGGACGGGAGATGAGTCGAATCAGCAGCGCCCCCTCCCCCCACGACACCGGGACCTACCCGGCGCGGACCCACCTGTTCCTGGACGACCACTACGTCGCCCGCCTCGACGGCCTGCGGCGCCTCCCCGGACCCGTCACGCATGCCGCCGACGGCCCCGTGCTGGAGCCGGAGGCGCCCTGGGAGGGCCTCGGCCTCATCGGCCGCAACTGCGTCCTGTGGGACGCCGAGGAGTCCCGCTTCAAGTGCTGGTACCCGGCCTACGATCCGGCCCTGCCCGGGGAACCGGTAGGCGCCCGGCGGCGGTGGGCCTTTGCCGAGAGCCCCGACGGCGTCCATTGGGAGCGGCCCGATCTGGGGCTGACCTCCTTCGCCGGGTCCACCGCCAACAACCTGCTGCGCCTGGAGGGGCTGGAGGAGTCGGCGGCGGTCCTGTGGAGCGTCGCCAAAGACCCGGACGACCCGGACCCGGCGCGGCGCTACAAGGCGATCGGCATGGACCGCCACCCCCGGCGTCTGGGCGAGCCGACGTGGACCGGCCCCGACGGCGAGGACGAGTGGTACCGCAGCCAGGGACGCCACATGGGCTGCGGCGTGTTTCTCGCCTTCTCGGCCGACGGGCTGACCTGGCGCCAGCGCGAGGGCTGGGCCGGGTCCGGCGCCCTGATCATGGACAACTCCATCCTCCACGGGTACGACCCCCACACCCGGCGCTGGGTGCTGTGGCAGCGGCCGCGGATCCTGCCCAAGCACCGGGTCATCGGCGTCAGCTTCTCCCCCGACTTCGAGGACTGGACCTTCCCCGAGTGCGTCCTCGTGCCCGACGAGGACGACCCGCCCGACACCCAGTTCGACCAGCTCTCCACGGTGGCCGCCTCCGACGGCGGCTTCGTGGGCCTCCTGTCCGCCTCCTCGGAGGTGCGCGCCGACCGGGGCGTGACCGACATCGTGCCCCAGCTCGTCCATTCCCGCGACGCCCGGCGCTGGACCCGCGTCGACCGCGGCCCCTTTCTGGCTCCGAAGGGGCCGCCGCCCACCTGGGACGACGGCTGCATCATCCCCTTCAACCCGCAGGCCGTCGGCGACGAGGTCTTCATCTTCTACTACGGCAAGAACGCCGGCCACATCTGGGGCGAGCCCACCGCCGACGGCCGGCGCGTAACCCGCTCCGCCTTCGGCCTGGTGAAGCTGCGCCGCGACCGCTGGGTGGCCCTGACCCCCACGGACGGCGGCTCCGCGGGCGGCGGCGAGGGCACCCTGACCACCACCCTCATCAGCTTCTCCCGCCCGGAGCTGCGCCTGAACGCCGACGCCTCGGGCGGAGCGATCGCGGTGGAGCTGGTGGACTGTCAGAGCGGCCTGGCGGTGCCCGGCTTCGGCCTGGACGACTGCGACCCGGTGCAGGGCGACTCGCTGGACCACCTGGTGACCTGGCGCGGCAGCAGCGACCTGTCGGCCGTCATCGGCACGGGGAGCCGCCAGCCCCGGGTGGGCCGCGCCCTGGTGGTCCGTGCGCGGCTCCGGGACGGCGCCCGGCTCTACGCGGTTTCCTGTTGAGGGCCGCGACCCCGGGCCATCGGACCGTTCCGCGGAGGCGCTGATGGCGAAGGTCGGTCGAAACGCTCCCTGCCCCTGCGGCAGCGGCCGCAAGTACAAGAGATGCTGCCTGCGCGAGGAGCAGGCCCGCAGCCAGCTCTACACTCTGCTGATCGACCTGACGGAGGAGGTGATCCTCTTCGCCGAGGAGCGCTACGGAGAGGCTATCCTCGGCCAGGCCTGGTTGGACTTCTGGGAGGAGGAGCCCCCGGAGCATTGGGAGGAGAGTCGGCTCTTCGATCTGTTCATCGGCTGGTTCGCCTTCCACTGGATCCCCGAGGATCGGGATCTGGAGAGCGACATCCTGCCCTGTCCCGGGACACTGGCCGCCCGGATGCTGGAGTCCGGGTGGAAGCTGCAGCCCGCGGCGCGGCAGCTGCTGGCGGCGGCACGGCAGGAGCCCCTCGCCTACTGGGAGATCGAGAGCACCGACGGAAAGGGACGGGCCCGGATGCGTGAGCTGGTCCTGGGTCGGCGCCTGGAGGTGTGGCTGCCTGCCCCCTACCGGTCGATCGAGGCGGACGACATGGTGCTGGCCCAGGCGGTCCCGGCCGGCGGGACCCACATCCTCGGAGCCGTCTCCCCGCCCCTGGAGGGGGAGATCTTCGGGGATCCCCTGCGCAAAGGCGGCGCCGGCCTGCGGGAGAACCGCGGCGTGCGGAGCCCCCTGGACCTGCTGCCCTTCGACCTCGACTTCCTGCACCTCTACCACAGAATGGTACAGACCCTGCTGGAGCCCCCGGTCACCAACAGCGACGGGGAGCAGGTGGCCTTCACCTGGTCCGCCTACACCTTCGAGGCGGCGCGGCGGCCGGAGCTGATGGGGGTGCTGCGGGCCATGCGCAACTTCGAGTACCTGGGCGATCCGCTGGACCCCGACGGCTCGGACGAGGACGGCGAGCAACTGGCCCTGGACCTGGACCTCGGCCCCCTGCGGCGGTTCCGGGCCGCCGCGGAGGAGGAGGAGGAATCCGAAGACGGGGATGCGGACGACCTGGCGCAGAAGCTGCTGCCCTTCCCCGGCACCAACCGGGAAGCGCATCGGGAGGAAGAGGACGACCGGTTCTCTCCGACCGAGGAGATCGAGCGCTGGATGGACGCGGAAACGAGATGGCCGTCGATGGCGCAACCGGCCTTCGTGTGGCGCATCCGGCGTCCGGAGGCGCCGGTGCCGGAGACGACCATGGCCCGCATTCACGTGCTGGCCGACAGGGTGTTGACGGTGACCAACAGCGCCACCAGGGACCAGCGGCTGCGGCGGCGGCTCCAGCGCAGCGCGGAGCACATCCTCACCTACATGGGCTCGATGGAGCAGCCCTTCTGGGAGATGGCCGGGGTCTTCTCGGACGACGAGTGAACCCCGCCGCCTCGTTCATTCTCCCTCAGGTCAGCCGCCACTCCACCCCGTGCTCGGCGGTGGCCTGGCGGAACCAGTCGATGACCTCGGGGTGGTAGGGGATGCCCCGCCCGGCCCGCTCCACCGCCGTCTGCGCCTCGGGCCAGCCCGAGTAGAGGACGCGGTCGGCCCCTGGGGCGGGCGGGCACTCCAGCAGGTCGGTGAGGTACTGGTCGAGGTCGGCCTTGAAGTCGGCGGGATCGCAGAAGCCGGCGATGTCCCAGGCGACGAAGTGGTGGACCGAGTCGCTCCGACGCCGGGGGCCGGCCCCGGTGGCGGTGAGCACGGTGGTGAGCACCTCCGACATGACCGACAGGGCATAGCCCTTCTGCGAGCCGCCCTCCCGGGTGGAGCCGAGGGGCAGCATCATGTAGGACTCGGGGATCTCCGCCTCCTCCAGGATCGGGGTGCCGTGCTCGTCGGCGATCCAGCCGGGCAGGATCGTCTGCCCCAGGCGCCGGGCCAGGAAGATCCTGTTGGCGGCCACCACGCTCGGCGAGCCGTCGTAGACGAAGGGCGGGTGCTTGGCCGCCGGCGCGGCGAAGGCCAGGGCGTTGAGGCCGAGGAGGGCCTTCGATCCGAAGGTGGGCACCATGCCGAGGCCGCCGGTGGTGGTGGCCAGGCCCAGCATGTCCCGCTCCAGGGGCATCTCGGCGTAGTAGGAGCAGGGGCCCAGGTGGCC
The DNA here is from genome assembly GCA_964512165.1 of uncultured Gemmatimonadaceae bacterium. GTDB lineage: Bacteria > Latescibacterota > UBA2968 > UBA8231 > UBA8231 > UBA8231. The sequence goes on from CAZEHQ010000109.1 coordinate 7,426, forward strand.
GCAGTTGACCGCCGACACGGCGCCGATGCCGAACCGGGAAGCCCGCTCGATGGCCTCCTGCATGGCCGCGGGGGACACCACCATGCCGTGGCCGCGGTCCCCGTCGATGAGGCAGGTGGCCTTGTTGTCGCGGACGATCTTCCAGTCCGGCGTCGGGTTGATGGCGCCCGAGGTCAGCCCGCCCAGGTAGAACCGCAGCAGGTTGGAGACGCCGTGGGTGTCGACGCCCCTCAGGTCGGCGTAGATCAGCACGTCGGCGGTCTTCGCGGCGTCCGCCGCCGGCATGCCGAGGGCCTCCAGCAGGCGCTCGGTGGTCCACCTCATGTCCTCGGGCCGGACCCGGACCTCCAGGTCCTCGGGGACCCCGTACTTCCCCAGCATGAACGGTCTCCTTTGTGGGCCCGACGCGGCGGACCCGGCGCAGCCGGGGCGGGACCTCCCATTGGCCCGCGCGCCGGAGGCGGACTCGCCGCGGCCAGGCGGACTCCCTTCGCCGGCGGCGGCGCTGGCCGACCGCGGAATCCAGCCCGCCTAGGCCGGTCCCGGCTGCAGGTCCAGGGCGAGGGACCGGAAGTCCCGCACCCGGTGGATGGTGATCCGGTCGTTGTCGTGCTGGTTGCGGGCGCTCTCGGCGGTGCGCGACGAGACCAGCAGGTCGTCGCCGTCGACGAGGGCGGCGTTGTACTGGAACCCCTGGCCGGGGCCGGGCCAGCGGGCGATGCAGCCGGCGGGGAACCAGTTGAGGGCGTCGAGGCTGTAGAACAGCATGAGGAAGCGGCGCTCGTTGCCGGCGCCCCCGGCGAGGCCGCGTTCGGCCATGGCCCGCCCCCACTCGACGTCCTGGGCCCGCGTCGGCAGGTTCACCGGCGTCCAGTAGTACCCGTCCGGCGCGTCGCGGATGACGTGGAAGTAGACGTTGCCGGGGAAGGGGTGGAACTGGGTGAAGCGCAGGTCCAGCTCCCCGCCCCGGTCCTCCAGGTCGCAGATGGCGCACAGGTGGGGGGTGGACTGCCCGTCGATCCGCAGCCGGACGTAGACGCGGATGCGGCCGTCCACGTTCACCACGTTGGGCTCCAGCCAGTGGTCGCCCATGTCCGGGGCCTGGTCGCGGAAGCTCGGCGCCCCGCTGGCCCCCGGGTACTGGACGGCGGCGTCGACCTGCTTCGCCAGGCCCAGGCTCAGGCCGGGCGGTGTGCCCGGATAGGTCAGGGGCGCGGAGATGCGCCACGCCGAGGGATCCATCAGGTCCTCGGCGCCGAGATCGCCGGCGACGGCGGCGATCCGCGATCCGGCGCGGTTGAAGTTCCCCGCCTCGTTGGCGGCGCCGAAGCACCAGTAGAGGGTGTCGCCGCGCACGGCGTGGGGGGTGAAGGTGTTCCAGTAGCCGCCCCGGAAGAGGACCACGGGATCGCTCCAGGTGGCGCCCTCGTCGTCGCTGGCGGTGAGCAGGATGTCCCGGCGGCCGCGGCCGTTGCACAGCAGGTAGAGCCGGCCCCGGTGCACGAAGACGAGGCCGTCGCCAACCCTCGCCCGGCCCTGCCGACGCCAGGTGGCGCCGCCGTCGTCGCTGATCCAGAAGCGGGTCCTCAGCTCCTGGTCGGGGTTCCCAGGAAGGCGGTTGAGGCGCGTGAGCAGGGCGAAGCTGCACAGCAGCCGGCCGCCGGGCAGGCGCACCAGGGAGGGGGCGGAACTGTAGACCTCAGGGTCCGGGAGGCGGCAGACCTCGGTGGAGTCCTGGGCCAGGGGCCGGGCCCAGGCGTGCGGGGCGATGGCGGTCATGGTCTGCCTCTCCTCAGTCCCCGAGGGGGGCGATCGAGTCCAGGCCCTCCGGCTGGGGCAGGACGTAGCGCACGGGCTGCACCGTGCCGTCGGCGCGGGTCACGCGCTGCACGCGGCGGGTCTTGATGACGGAGTGCTCCACCAGCACGTCGTCGTCGATGCGGCAGCCGTAGAGGTAGCTGGTGCCCTTCACCGTCACCCCCCGGCCGACGCGCATGGGATGCTCATCGGAACCGGTCATGATGACGCCGGACTCGATGCGGCTGCCGGCGCCGACGACGGTGTTGCCCTTGAGGACGCTGCGGTCGAGGACCTCCACCCCCTCTTCGAGGACCATGGCCTGGCGGGGATAGGTGCTCAGGCGCACGCCGGCGCCGATGCGCACCCCCTCTCCCAGGACCACGCGGCCGCTCAACTCGCAGCGGTCGCCGAGGTGGACGCGGCGGTCGAGCTGGATCCCGGAGCCGACGCTGGCTCCCTTGCCGATGACGATGTCGAGGGGGCCCCGGTCCTTGTCGAGGGCGACGATCTGCTCGATCACCTCGTCGGCGAGGTAGAAGTCCTCGTCGTCGACGATGGTGACGATGTCCATGAGGCGCTCGTAGGCGCGGCGGCGGGCGATTGCCTCCATGCGGCGCCAGACGCTCTTGACGTTGAAGCCGAGGATCTCGTCGCCGTTGGCGGCGGGCACGGCGCGCACCACGAGACCGTGGCCGTTGAAGATCTCCACCAGGTCGGTGAGCATCAGCTCGCCCTGCACGTTGTCGGTGTCCATGGCGCCGATGTGGGCCCGCAGGGCCGACTCGCGGAAGCAGACGACGAGGGTGTTGATCTCGCGCGTCTCCAGCAGCTCCCGGCGGCTGAAGACGTAGCGGCGGCCGCGGCAGACCAGCTCCTCCGACCCGCCCTCGGGCAGGCCGCGGATGTCGCCGTGCTCCTTGATGGCGATCACCCGGCCGGCGTCCTCGCGGGCGTCGTTGCCGTCGGCGTCCTCCCGGGGGACGCGGACGATGCGGCCGTAGTAGTTCTGCTCCGGCGGCCCGTCGTAGAGGCCGGTGAGGACCATCATGTCGCAGGGCTCGGACTCGAAGGCGCGGCGGAAGTGGGCGACCACGTTCTCGGTGAGCAGCCCCATGTCGCCGGGGAAGATGTAGACCTGTCGGTCCCGCCCTTCCGCGGGGGGGGGAAAGTGGTCGAGGGCGACGCGCACGGCGTCGCCGGTGCCGCCGGGCAGCCCGAGGACCGGGTTCTCCTGGTAGGCGAAGCGCCGCCCCGGGCGGGCGCCGAGGTGGTCGGCCACCTCCTCGGCCTTGATGCCGACGACGAGCAGCTGGTTGGGACTCTCCAGGCCGTCGGCGACGGCGTCGGCGACGCGCACCACCGTGGGCCGGCCCCAGATCTCGTGGAGCATCTTGGAGGTGTCGGAGCGGATGCGCTTGCCGTGGCCGGCGGCCAGCACCACGCCGACGCGCCCCGGCTGCTCCAGCAGGGGCGAGTCCAGCTCGCGCAGGCGGGCCCGCAGGCGGCGGCCGTCCGGGGGCATCAGGCGGCGCTCCCGACGATGGCGCTCCCGGCGGCGCCGTTCCAACCGACCAGGGGCGGCAGCTCCACCCCCGGATCCTCGCCCCGGGCCATGGCCATGAGCGCCTCCTGCATGCACAGGGCGGGCTCCCCGTTGGGCGGCTCCAGGCGGACGTAGCTGCCGTCGGAGAGGCAGGCCCGCGTCTTGGAGCGGTCCGCCAGGCACAGCTGCAGGTAGTGGTGCAGGCGCGCCTTGATGCCCTCCTCCTCCACGGGGAAGACGACCTCCACGCGGTTGCGCAGGTTGCGGTTCATCCAGTCGGCGCTGCCGGTCCAGATCTCGGGATCGCCGCCGTTGGCGAAGTAGAACACGCGGCTGTGCTCCAGGAAGCGGCCGATGATGCTGTGCACGCGGATGCGCTCGCTGATGCCGAGGAGCCCCGGCCGCAGGCAGCAGATGCCGCGCACCACGAGGTCGATCTCGACGCCGGCCATGGAGGCGCGGTAGAGGGCGCGGATGATCCTGGCGTCGGTGAGGCCGTTCATCTTGGCCACGATCGCCGCCGGCCGCCCGGCGCGGGCGTGCTCGATCTCGCGGTCGATGCGGCGCAGGAAGCCGGACATCATCGTCGTGGGCGCCACCATCAGCTTGCGGAAGGTCTCCTCCGAGCGCGCCGTGAGCAGGTTGAAGACCTCGGCCACCTCGCGGGTCATGTCCTCGCGGGCCGTGAGCAGGCCCAGGTCGGTGTACAACCGCGCCGTCACGTGGTTGTAGTTGCCGGTGCCCAGGTGGGCGTAGCGGCGCAGCTGGTCCTCGTCGCGGCGCACCACCATGGAGAGCTTGCAGTGGGTCTTCATGCCCAGCAGGCCGTAGACGACGTGGACGCCGCTCTCCTCCAGCTGCTTGGCCCACTCGATGTTGAAGGCCTCGTCGAAGCGCGCCTTCAGCTCCACGAGGACGGCGACCTCCTTGCCCTGCTCCGCCGCCTCCATCAGGGCCTGCACGACCTCGGAGTCCTCGCCGGTGCGGTAGAGGGTCTGCTTGATGGCCAGCACCCGGGGGTCGCGCACGGCCATGCGGATGAAGTCGATGACCGTGTTGAACGACTCGTACGGGTGGTGGAGGAGGACGTCCCGGGCGCGCAGGCTCTCGAAGAACCGGTCCGGCTCGGCCGGCAGGTTGACCTCCAGGGGAGTGAAGGGCCGGTCCTTGAGCTCCGGCCGGTTGACGAGGCCGTAAATGGTGCTGATGCGGTTGAGGTTGACCGGGCCTTCGGCGGTGTAGACGGAGTCCTGGTCGACCTCGAACTGGGTCATGAGGAAGCGCACCAGGCGCGCCGGCGCCTGCTCCTCGATCTCGAGGCGCACCACGTCCCCCTTGCGCCGCTGCTCCAGGGACTCGGCGATCTCCTCGAGGAGGTTGTCGGCCTCTTCCTCGTTGACGTAGAGCTCGGAGTTGCGGGTGACGCGGAAGGCGCCGTGGCCGTTGACGCCGTAGCCCTCGAAGAGCTCCGACAGGTGGTGGGCGACGATCCCGGCCAGGGTCACCATGTGCACGGAGCCGTCGCCGGCGTCGGGAAGGGCGAGGATCCTCGGCAGCACCCGCGGCACCGTGACCACGCCGAAGGCGGTGCCTCCGTCCTGCTCGAGCAGGACGCCGATGCACAGGGCCTTGTTGAGGACCCGCGGAAAGGGATGGGCCGGATCGATGACGATGGGCGTGAGGATCGGCTCCAGCTCGTCGCGCCAGTAGCGGCGGATGAAGGCCAGCTGCTCGCCGCGCAGCTCCGAGGGCTCGTTGAGGTGGATCTTCTCGGCGGCCAGGGCCGGCAGCAGCTCCTCGTTCCAGCAGCGGTACTGGGCGGCCACCAGCTCGTGGGTGGTGCGCGAGATGGCGGCCAGCTGCTCCGCCGGGGTCAGCCGGTCCGGTCCGGTGCTGGTGCCGCCGCTCTCCTGGACCTGCAGGATGCCGGCGACGCGGACCTCGAAGAACTCGTCGAGGATGTTGGCCACGATGCCGAGGAAGCGGACCCGCTCCAGCAGCGGATTGCGCTCGTCGCGGGCCTCCTCCATGACGCGGCGGTTGAAGTCGAGCCAGGAGAGCTCGCGGTTGATGTAGTATTCGGGACGGGAGAGATCGACCGCCACGTTCCACCTCGGAAGCGGTGCTCGAGAGCCGGAGATTCAGTGGTCCTGTGAGACTTGCTAAGGTAACCCGTTGCGGCGGAAAGAGGCAATCAGCGCGTCCGGCCGCCGCAGGGGGGATGCCTCAGGCGCGCCGGGGTTCCTCGACGAAGGCGCGGTCCATGCGGCGTTGGCGAGGACGCCGACCGGGCTGGTCCGGCAGCTGGAGATGCAGGGGGGTGCTCGGGCTCGGGAGGTTGTTCTCCTCTTGGGTGGCGGGCGTGGACCCGTCGGCGCGGTACGCCGGTTGAGGTCAGGGGTGCTTTGTGCTCAGTCGTTCTGCAGTGCTTGCGAGCCTCGCCTGCGGCGAGTCTCGCGGTCCTTCAGACCCAGGGTGCGTGGGTCTGCCGGCGTAATGCGCCTGCGGGCCCACGCCCGCCACCCGGGAGAAAACCGGAGCTCTCGAGGAGGCGGAACAGCGGCTGCCTCCTCTTGGGGGATCTGCTTGGGCGCCGGTTCGCTGCGCTCGCGGCGCCCAGGGGTTCTCTCGGCGGGTGCGGCCCGGGGCACTGGAGGCTGGCTGGGCTGCGACATGTAGATGGTCGGCCGCCGGCAACTGCAGATGGAGGATCGTGGAGGGGTTGTCAGGGTGGGCGCGGGGCGGGCCTCCAGGGCATCGGACCCGTCGAAGGCGGTGGCGACCGGCTTGGCCTTCGGGCCCGGGTCCGGTTCCACGGGAGTATCCGGCTCACCCCGGGGAGTGGGTTCGCGCCCAACCGGCCGGGGGGAGCATCAGGGTCAGTGCGAACGCCAGGGGAATCCAGCCTCTCATTCAGAACCTCAGCCTGGCGACGGCAGACAAGGCTCCGGGACCGGGCACGAAATCGACGGAAAAACGCCGAGACTCAGTGGGATCCCGCCCCAGTTCCGATGCAATCGTGGCACCAACAAGAGGACCGACGAACCAGTTCCATATCACGTCCCAATCAAATGCCGAGAATTCATAGATGTCTGTTCTTGGGACATAGACATTGGCTGGCAACCCAGCTCCACTACCTGCCAATGAGTGAAGAGGTCGATCATTTGGATCAACCCGAC
>CAZEHQ010000110.1:0-13802 GCA_964512165.1 uncultured Gemmatimonadaceae bacterium
CGCTGCACGCCCCGGACGAGAAGCGGCTGTACCTGGAAATGGAGAAGGGCGAAGTGGTGCTCCTGCACAACTGGACCTTGCACCGCTCGGAGACGAACAGCACCGACCGGCCGCGCCGCGCCTTCAGCGTCTGCTACATCGACGCGGCGACCCGCCAGAAGACGACGGGCCGCTCCTATCCCCGCGTCTTCCCGGCCTACCGGCCCATCAGCGATAGTTGATGAAGGCGACCTTGTGCTCGGTGAAGAACTCGATCCCCGTGTCGCCCGCTTCCGGGATCCCGTGCCCGGACGCCTTCACCCCGCCGAAGGAGAGCTGGGGCTCGCGGTAGGCCGTCATCATGTTGACGTGGGTCAGCCCCACGTCGGTCTCATCCAGGAACTGGAAGGCCCGCCCCATGTCCCGCGTGAAGATCGATGACGCCAGTCCGAACTCCACGCCATTGGCGATCTCCAGGGCCTCGGAGTAATCCTCGGCTGCCATCAGGCACAGCACCGGGCCGAAGATCTCCTCCTGGGCGATGCGCATCTGCGGCTGCACATCGGCAAAGACCGTGGGCGCGATGAAACACCCCTTGTCGAGTCCGTCATCGGTGAGGCGCTCGCCCCCATGGGCGAGGCAGGCCCCTTCCGCCTTTCCGATCTCGATGTAGCCCAGAATGGTGTCGAGCTGGTCCGTGCCGCAGACCGGCCCCATGTCGACCCCATCCTCTGTCCCATTCCCTACGCGAATCTGACTGACGCGCTCCAGCACCCTGTCGGTGAATTCCGCGGCGACCGGCCGCTCGACGATGGCGCGGCTCGTGGAGGTGCACCACTGGCCGGCGCAGGCGTAGGCCGCCTTGACGACGGCGTCCGCCGCCATGTCGAGGTCGGCGTCGGCCAGGATGACCGCGGGGTTCTTGCCGCCCATCTCCAGTTGCGTGCGGATCATCCCCTGGGCGGCGCGCTGCTGAATGCCCCGGCCCACCCCGGTCGATCCCGTAAAGGAAACCGACTGCACCAGGGGATGGGTGATCATCGTCTCTCCGACGGTGCTGCCCCCGCCGCAGACGAAGTTCAGCACTCCCGCAGGCAGCCCCGCCTCGGCGAAGATGTCGACGAAGGCTCGCCCGGCTCCGGGGGTCAGACTCGCCGGCTTGAAGACGATGGTGTTGCCGCTGACCAGGGCCGGAGTGCACTTCCGCCCCGGCACGTTGAAGGGAAAATTCCAGGGGCTGATGATCGACGCCACCCCGAGGGGCCGCCGCACGCTGTAAGCGAAGACCCCGGCCTGCGCCGAAGGCGCGGTCTGGCCGCACATGGAGATCCCCCGGGCGATCTGGAACTCCATCTCGCGCACGGCCGACGCCACCTCGGTGCGCGCTTCGTCGAGGGTTTTGCCGTTCTCCGCGGTGAGGACCGCGGCGATCTCCTCGGCCCGCCCCTTCAGCACGGCAACCGCCCGCGACAAGTACTCCGCCCGCTGGTACACGCCCATCTCCGCCCATGCCGGAAAGGCCGCGTGCGCCGCTTCGATGGCTTGCTCGGCGTCGGCGCGGGTGCCCTGGGGCCACTCCCCGGTCACGTGCTCCAGGTCGGCCGGATCGCGCTGGGCAAAGGTCTCTCCGTCCGAGGCGCCGACCCACTGGCCGTCGATGTAGTTTCGAGATTCCATGGGAGCTCCAGTGAGAAGTGATTCGCGGATGCGGTGCGATTCCGGAGGCGGCACCGGGTCCTGCACCCTCCGGGCGGCCATCGGCAAGGCGCCGACCTGACAGTCGCCTCCGGCGGGCAGGCCGGCGGTCGCCTTCCGTTCCCGGACCGCGGCGGGCGTCTTCGAGGGTGGCGAAGGGTCTGCCGGCATCGAGCTCCGTCAGGTACGCTCTCCCCGGGTTGTGTATCTTGGGCCGGCCCGGAATCAAGGAGGTTCCGGCTCGCCTCCGCCACCCCGCCACGAAGGTGGCTGCCCCCGGCGATCGGCCAGCAGCTTCTTCGGCAAGTAGGAGGATGACTTCCGTGCGCCGACCCCTGGCGGCCCTGAGCGCCGCGGCGACAGCGGCTGCGCTGTGCCTGGCTCCGCCCGCGGGCAGGGCCGCTCAACCCGCACCCCTTCCCGCGGTGGAGTACGTCGACGTGGCCGGCGAGGCCGGGGTCGACTTCCGCCACGTCACCGGGGCCAGCGGCCGGCGCTACTTCCCGGAGACCATGGGCTCCGGGGTCGGCTTCGTCGACTTCGACGGCGACCGGGACCTGGACATCTACTTCGTCAACGGCGCCGCCTTCCCGGGCTACACCGGCCCGCCGGATCCGGTCAACGCGCTCTTCCGCAACGAGGGCGGCCGCTTCGTGGAGGCGGCGGGCGACGCCGGAGTGGACGACCCCGGCCATGGCATGGGGTGCGCCTTCGCCGACTACGACAACGACGGCGACGCCGACCTCTACCTGACCAACTACGGCGGCAACGTGATGTACCGAAACGAGGGCGGTGGGAGGTACCGCGATGTCACCGGCCAGGCCGGGGCGGCGGACACCGCCTGGAGCACGGGCAGCACCTTCCTCGACTACGACAACGATGGGGATCTGGACCTGTACGTGGCCAACTACGTCCGCTACGACCTCGCCTTCGCGGGGAAGGACCTTGAGGCCTATCTGCCCGCTTCCCGGGCCGCCCCGGAAGAAGGCGTCCAGGCCTACCCCCATCCGCGGAACTTCGCCGGCGCCGAGGACCACCTGTTCCGCAACGAAGGCGGCGGCCGTTTCCGCCCCGTTACCCGGCTGGCCGGGCTGGTGGACACCTCGGCCGCGGCCGGCCGGGGTCTGGGGGTGGTGGCCGCCGACTACGACAACGACGGCTGGAGCGACCTCTACGTGGCCAACGACGCGGTGCCCAACTTCCTCTACCACAACGAGGGCGGCGGGCGCTTCACCGAGGTCGGCGGGGTGGCCGGCGTCGCCTTCGGCGAGGACGGCCAGGAGGAGGCGGGAATGGGGGTCGATGCCGCCGACTACGACAACGACGGCCGCGTCGACCTGGTGGTCACCAATTTCGAGAACGAGCCCAACAGCCTCTACCGGAACCGGGGCACCGGGTTCTTCCCCCACGCCTCCTATCCCGCGGGTGTCGGTCTGGTCAGCCTGCGCTGGCTGTCCTTCGGCATCGCCTTCGTGGACTACGACAACGACGGCTGCCAGGATCTCTTCGTGGCCAACGGCCACGTCCTCGACAACGCCTCGGCCTTCCGCGGGTCCAGCAGCTACGGCCAGCCGAACCAGCTGCTGCGCAACCTGGGGCCCGACGCCGCCGGCCGCTACCGGTTCCGGGACGTCTCGTCGCAGGTGGGGGCGGCCCTGGTCAAGGCGCGGGTCAGCCGCGGCTGCGCCGTGGGCGACTACGACGACGACGGCGACACCGACATCGTGGTCAGCAACAGCGGCCAGCCGGCCGCCCTGCTGCGCAACGAGGGGGGGAACTCGCGCCACTGGCTCACCATCGCCGCCCGGGGCGGGGCCGGCAACCGCGACGCCATCGGCGCGCGGATCGAGGTGTGGGCGGGGGACCTCCACCAGGTGCGGGAGGTGCGGGGCAGCTTCAGCTACCTGTCGCAGCGAGACCTGCGGGTGAGCTTCGGGCTGGGCTCCCGGACGCGGGTCGACTCGCTGCGGGTCCACTGGCCCGGCGGCGGCGTCGAGGGCCTGGCCGATCTGCAGCCCGATCGCTTCGTCACGCTGGTCGAGGGCCGGGTGGGACACCCCGACCCGGCTCCCGGCCCCTGAAGGGTCATACAGGAGGAACCCACATGGCAGTCACCCTGGAAGCGCGCGAGTCCGCCCGGACGCCACCGAAGTGGGCCGTGCTGCAGCGCCGGCTCTTCGACGCCATCGAGGACGCCGCTCCGCGGGCCCTCGAGAGATACACCCATCCGGACGGCCGCCTGCTCTGGCCCCCGAGTCCCGACTTCCAGAGCATCGACGCCCTGGACGACTGCTACGAGAGCTTCCACAACTGGCCCCTGTTCTACCTGCTCGGCGGCAGCGACCGGTTCCTGGCCGACGGCCAGCGGGAGTTCGACGCCATCAACGAGCAGATGAGCCGGCACGGCACCGGACACGGCTACCCCATGGTGGTGGGGGAGTACCAGCCGGGCTACGACTGGTTCCACCAGGGCGAGGGCAACTACCTGTTCTACATGCTGTGCATGGCCGATCCGGCCAACGGGGCCAACATCGAGCGCGCCCGGCGCTTCGCCGGGCTGTTCCTCGGCGAGGACCCGGAGGCGCCCAACTACGACCCGGAGCACCGGATCATCCGCTGCGCGAGAAACGGCAGCAAGGGGCCGGCCTGGTGGGCTTTCGACGAAGGGCCGCACTGGCCCTACGAGGGCTACAACCTGCCGTTCTACGACGTGCCGGGGTGCACCGACCACGACGCGGTGCGAGCCAACCCCGAGCTGGGCGAGCGGCTGGGCGAGGCCATGCGCGACCGCATGGGCCGCGGCGACGCCGTGGTCAACCTCCTGGCCACCACCCTGGCGGCCAACGCCTGGCTGCTGACGGAGGAAGGGAAGTACCGCGACTGGGTCGTGGAGTACACCGAGGCCTGGATGGAGCGCGCCGCCGCCAACGGCGGCATCGTGCCCGACAACGTCGGCCTCTCGGGTGTCGTGGGCGAGCACACCGGCGGCAAGTGGTACGGGTCGATGTACGGCTGGGCCTGGCCCCACGGCTGGCACAGCGTCGGGCAGGCCGTGGGCGTGGCGGCCCAGAACTGCGCCCTCCTGACGCGCCGGCTGGAGTACATGGAGTTCCCCCGGTCGCAGATCGACGCCCTCGTCTCCCGCGGGATCGAGCGCGACGATCAGCTCTACGTGCCCCACAAGTACGACGATCCCGGGCGGGTCGACTTCAAGCCGGGGGAGTGGATGTGGTACGTGGTCCGCAAGGAGGACGGCACCGCCCTGCAGCAGGACGGCTGGTTCGAGTTCATGCCCATGTACCCCTCCGACATCGCCCATCTGTGGTGCATGTCGATGGACCCGGCCGACTCGCGGCGGTTCGAGGGGACCCGCAAGCGGTCGGGCGATCCCTTCGCCGTCAACTCGTGGCACCACACCAAGGACCAGGGCGGCCACGACTGGGGCTGGATGGCCTTCCTGCACGGCGAGTTCCCCGAGTATCCCGAGCGGATCCTCGAGCACAATCTGGAACAGGTGCAGGCGCGCCTGGACTTCATGGCCCAGGACGAGCAGGACCCCGCCACCTACAACGACGCCTACCTCCAGCAGCGCAACCCGGTCACCTGCGAAGGCCTGGTGCAGCTCACCATGGGCGCCCCTCTGCCGCACTACAACGGCGGCCTGCTGGTCACGAGGCTGCGCCACTTCGATGCGCAGCGCCGTCGTCCGGGGCTGCCGCCCGACGTGGCCGCCCTGGTCTCGGGGCTGAGCGGCGACCGGGCCGAGCTGACCGTGGTGAACACAAGCGCGGCGGAACACCGGGAGATGCTGATCCAGGCGGGAGGCATGGGGGAGCACGAGTTCACCGAGGTCGAGGTCGACGGGGGATCACGGCGCGTCCCGTTGAACGGCAAGACCTTCTCGCTGGCTCTGCCGCCGGGCACTCAGGTCCGACTGGGGCTGGGCATGAAGCGCTTCGTCCACGACCCGGGCCTGGCCCCGCCGTGGTAAGGTCGAGGCGCTACAGTCCGGCCATCCACTCCTCGTACGCCCGCCGCACCGCCTCGCGGCCGGCGAAGGGCCGGTACAGGAGCCGCGCCCGGTAGCGGCAGGTCCGGCCGGTCTCCGGGGCGCGGATGACGTACTGCCAGTCCCAGGCCGGGCTGCGCGGGTCCGGGTGTCCGCGCTCGTCGCGGATGAAGTTCCACAGGGCGAAGCGGACCGGCGCCTCCTGATCGAACATCATGGCGTAGACCATCCCGTCGCCGGCCAGACCGTAGTAGAACGGCAGCAGGAACCGCTTCCGGGGATCCTCGACGATGTTGCTCACCAGGCGCGAGCCCTGCGGCGGCCTCCGCCCGCGGCCCCCCCCCCGGGCCCTGATCGTCACCGTTCTCGCGGTGACGCTGGGCGGCGAGCCCTCCGAGGCCCGCCGGGACTACGGGAATCGCCTCGGCATCCGCGAGGGCGGCCGGGTGAGCTACTACCCGGCGGCTCCCGGCATCGACGGGTCGACCTTCGATCCATCCCTGAAGAAGTGGTACAGACCTCGGCGGATCGCCGACCAGTACCGCTGGCGCTGGGAGGAGACCAACTACGCCGTCGAACGCTACCTGCGCTACCTGGCCACCACCCAGGAGGGTGAGCATCAGTACGATCTCTACGGCAGGTTGCTCACCCGCGGCTGGCTGATCTACGACTGGCAGCAGAGCCGTCCGCGCACGTCGGAAGGGAACCTGCTCCACAAGACCGGAGAGTACAAGGATCTGCTCGGTTCCCTCGTAGTCTCTTCCGACGCCAAGGGGCAGCACTCCTTCCGGGTGACCGTGGGCGACGAGATCAGCACGACCCTGACGCCCATGACCTTCCGGAAGACGGCCTTCAACGGGATCCAGTTCGACTACATGTCCGATGTCGGCTCGGCTACGGCTCTCATGTCCAGAGTCAACCTTCCCCTGGTGGAGCCGACGGCCAGTTTCATCGACGAGTTCACCACCCTCGTCGGTCTCCGGGCCGTGTGGAACGCAGCCGACTTCGCGCGCCTGGGGGGCACCTTCGTGAACGCCCACAACGCCCGGAGCTCGACTCGGCCCTTCGACGGGAGCCCATACAGCGGGAGGCTCAGCTCCCACCAGGCGGGGGCGCGCATCAACCGCATCACCGTGCAGATCACCGACGATTCCCCGGCAGAGGGCGGGGCAGGCCCCGCTCTCTTCGCCCACGACATCGAGATCACCACGCGGATAGGCGAGCTGGACACGGTGCTCGTGGGCAGCCGCATCGGCTTCCATCCAAGGGTTTCGGGGGGGATACCCCGGGATGGCTTCCTGGCTGCCGAAGGCGCCGGCGACGCGGGGCGGATCCGGCTCGACTACGTCCTCGCCGATCCGGACCCGGCGGTCCTCGACGATCTGGAGACGGTGGTGCCCCTCGCCGACGTGGTCAACAACATCCGCAGAGTTCGCTTCCGGATGGTCCTGAGCAACGACTACAAGGTCGAAGTCACCTCCGACCAGCAGACCGACAACGCCCTCTTCGATCCGCGTCCGGTTTTCCGGACCCTGGCGCGGGCGCCGGGGAACGTGAAGGACCACTCCAACCTGGCCTCCGTGGTCTTCGACTACGGACTGCCCACGGCCACCCAGGTCCTCGGCTTCACGGTGGAGGCCGACGATCTGGCGGGCTTCCGGCTCTACGGCGAGTTCAACGTGAACCACCGCTACCGCAAGTACCCCGACGTGAGCCGCACCCGCCACACCACCTCATCGGGCATCCAGGGGAGTCCCTATGCCGAGGGGTGGATGGTCAACGTGGCCCGCCACTTCCATCCGTACTTCCTCTTCGGCGAAGCCTTCGGCATGGACGCCGAGTACTCGACCACCATGCGGTTCCTGGACACGGCGGGCCGGGTCGACTACTCGAAGACGCCCTTGGCCAATTCCCGCTACCTCTACGACCTGGTGGACGACAACGACGACAACGACCGCAAGAACGACCAGAAGCGCATCTTCGACGACGGCCGCACGGAAGGGGAGCGGGGCCTCGGCGTCCTGCTCGGGCGCGACGGGTTCGCGGACGAGGCGGTCTTTCCCGGCTTCGACGAAAACAACGACTTCATCTCCGACTTCAACCAGAACGACACCCGGGAGCGGCCAAACGACATCCCCGACTACGCCGAGCCCTTCCTGCGTTACAGCGTGGACCGGCCCGAGTATCTCTTCGCCATGGACATGAACAACAACGGCTGGGGGGACCGCTTCGAGAACGACGACGAACCCGACTACCCGTACAAGCGAGACCGCCGCGGATACAACGTGTACGGCGGAGCGTGGATCTTTCCCGGCGCCAAGGTCACCGCGGGGCACCAGCGGGTCCGCCAACCCTCGACGGCCGAGACGAACGCCACCACCTATGCCCTTCTCGCCTTCGAGCGCAGCTTGCCCGGCGTGGGGGAGCTGACGGTGTACAACATGCTGAAGCGGGTCGAGGACGACATCCCGGACGACCTCGTCCAGTGGCTGCATGGAAGGTTCAGGGCCACGGGCATGACCCCGGTTCCGGATCCCCTGGCCATGCCGGACACGTGGGTCAACAAGCTGTCCCTCGGCTTCGAGCGCCTGGGCAATACCGGCATCAACTCCGAGAGCCGGCTGATCCACGAGGTGCTGCGGCAGCTGCAGGAGCTCACCGCGGACCGGGGGGGCCGGAAGATCCCGAAGCACACCCGGCGCCTCGGTCTGATCAACAAGCTGGACTGGCTCCATCCTTTGGGCAGGGGAGTCCGGCTCCGTCCGCGTCTCAAGCACGAGCTGTTCCTGGACGACACGCCCTTCAACACGGAGTGGCTCCTGAACGACCGCGTCTTCGAGCGCAAGGAGTGGGCCGGCATGGCCTCCCTGCGGCTGGAGGTTCCGGCCCTCAGGCACAGCATGGTGATCCTCGGCCTGGAGCAGGTCGTCTTCCGCGACTTCGCCCAGCGCGAGGTGGCCTTCGAGGAGGACCCCCTGGCGGGCCTGAACCCCGGCGATCCCACGGGGGATTTCCATGAGCTCTCCGTGGCCCTGCAGCTGACCAATGCGAGCGAATACGGCGGTTACCGGCTGATGGCCACGATCGGGATCCGCGTGGACCGGCGGCAGGTAGACACGTTTGCCCGCAAGGACCGGACCGACACCAGCGGCCTGACCTACTTCACCGTATTCGGAGGACTGAGGGAGTGATGGGACGTGCAGCCCTGGCGCTGGCCGCGGCCCTGGGGCCGACCCTGGCGGGGTGCGGGGGAGAGGCGAAGGGGCCGGTCCTGGCCGAGGTGGGGGAGACCCCCATTCACGCGAGTCAGCTGCGGCGCTACGAGGAGCGCCTGGCCGAGAGTCTGAGGTCCCGGAAGGCGGGCGTCGAAGGGCCGCGGCAGCATCTGCAGGCCCTGATCGACAAGGAGATCCTGATCCAGGAAGCGGCGGCGCGGGGGTGGGACCGCGACCCGGAGATGCGCCGCAAGCTCCACCGCGAATGGACCGAACGGCTGGTGAACGAGTTCCTGGCCCGGGAGGTGGACGCGAAGGTCACCCTTGAAGATCAGGAGGTCCGGGACCACTACCTGGAGACCGGCCGGGACCGCGCCGTCAAGGCGGCCAAGATCGTCGTCGAGAGCAGGGAAGAGGCCGAGGAGATCGTGGGCCTTCTGGAGGGCGGCGTCGACTTCGGAGAGCTGGCGCGGCAGCGCTCGATCCACCGTCCCACGGCCGAAGAAGGGGGCCGCTACGCCGGGTACGCCACCGGGGACCAGATGCCCTTGGCCGTCATGCAGGAGAAGGTCTATCCCCTCGCAGTGGGTCAGATCACCGAACCGATCTCCCTGCCGGGGGGCACGTACGGCGTCTTCACCGTCGTGGAAGAGATCCCCGTTCCCCTCGAGCGGGTGCGGAGCGTGGTGGAGACGGAGCTCCACCGGCAGAAGGCCCGCCTCCGGTCCACCGAGCTCGGCCGGGAGCTGCGGGAGGCCTTGGACCTGCAGCCTCGAGAAGACGGTTTCGACCTTCTCGAGGCGCGCCTGGAGAGCGAGGAGCGCGCCTTCTCCGAGGCGGACCGCACAACGGTGCTCTACGAGTTCGACGGCGGCACCATCACGGTGGGGGATCTCGTCGACTCCGCGCGGGAGAACTACCGCGAGTTCTCGGGAGAGGCGCGGGAGCAGGCGCGGTGGTTCGCAGAGTCCGTCCTGGTGCCCCGCGCGCTGATCGTGCAGGCAGCCCTCAATGCCGGCATCGACCGCGAACCGAAGATGGCCGCCTGGCGCCGGGCCCGCGAAGACGAGCGCCTGCTGACGGTAATCCGGAAGGAGGTAACGGGCGAGGTCCAGGCGGACGGCGACGAGGCGCTGCGGTTCTACGAGCAGAATCACGGGCTCTTCGTCCCCCATGAGAACCTGGCCTTGGACGAGATCCTGGTGGCGACGCCCGAAGAGGCGGCCGCCTTCCGTGACCGGATCGAGGCAGGCGAGGACCTGCGGCTGCTGGCGGCGCAGCACACCCTGCGGCGCCTGGCCGCACCGGACAGCGGGCGCTTCCACCTCCACTGGTACCAGAGAGACGTGCACACGGCCCTCTTCGAGGCCGCCCGTGGAGCGGCACCGGGCGACCTGGTGGGGCCTGTGGAAGTGGAGATGCCAGCCAGCGAGGCGGCCGCCCCTGGTGGCGCGGAAGGCCGCTACTACTCGGTGTTCCGGATCGTCGAGTCGACCCTTGGAGCCGGCCCGCGGCCCTTCGCCGAGGTCGAGGCCCGCGCCCGGGCCATGGTCCTGCGCCGCAAGCGCGATGCGGCCTTCTACCGGTTCCTGGGAGAACTGCGGAAACGCTACGAGCCCCGGGTCCGGATCCACGAAGAGCACCTGAGCGCCCTGGTACACCGGGATAGCGGCTGAGGCGCCGTGGGGCGCCGACGCTGCTGGTCCTCGGGGTCCTCACGGCCCGGCCACAAGCCCGGCCCGCGGGCACCGGCCGAAGTGACGCGCTCGGGGGGTGGCCCCGGCGTCAGCCTGCCCGGCGCCGGCATGCCAGTGGCCGCGGGAACCACGGACAAAGCGGTCTCCACCCTCACCCGCTGAGACGATTCGCGTGAAGAGGGAAATCGCGCCGATCTACCGCCAGTACCTGAAGTCGCGCTCCGAGCCCCTTCTGGAGTCCCGGCACCGCCTGACGTGGCGGGGGTTTTTCGTGGGGAGCTTCCTGAGCTTCTTCCTGGCCGTCAGCGCCCCCTACAGCAACATGGTCATCAAGGGCGCTTACTTGGCCGCCGACATCAGCACCCCGGGGGCGATCTTCGTCTTCGTCGTGCTCATCGGGCTCCTCAACCTCGCCTTCAAGCTGGCGGCGCGCAGCAAGAGAGCAGCCCTCGCCCTGTCCCTCGCCCTGGGGGGCGCGTGGCTCCACGTCTACTGGCCCCTGAGCGATGTCGATGTCCATTCGCCCGGGCTGATCTTCTCCACCTTCGCGGTGATATGCGCCCTCGGCAATGTCCCCCTGGCGTGGTCCGGCCGCAGCCTGGCCCTCAACCGGGCGGAACTCATCATGGTCTATGCCATGCTGGCCATGGTCTCGGCCGTGTGCACCATGGGTCTGTCCGAGCTCATCCTGCCCACCCTCACCGCCATCTTCTACTATGCCTCGCCCGAGAACATGTGGCGGGAGAAGCTCTTCCCCCACTTCCCCGAGCGCGGCATCCTCGTGGACGACGGCGCCGGGAACGCCCTGTTCTACGAGGGCCTCTCCCGGCCCGGCCAGAGCATCCCCTACGGCGCCTGGGTCGAGCCGCTGGCGTGGTGGGCAGTCTTCCTGCTGGCCCTGTACGTCTGCATGATCTCCATCGCCGTGATCCTGAGGCGCCAGTGGATGGACCGGGAGCGCCTGAGCTATCCCATCGCCCAAGTCGGTCTGGCCATGATCCGCGGCGAGGACGAGAAGGGCCTGGTGAACGGCTTCTTCAAGCGCTGGTCGGTGCGGATCGGCATGTCCTTCCCCATCGTCGCCGGCAGCATGAGGGCCCTGTGGAGCTACTACCCCTCCATTCCCCAGGTCACCCTGGACCTGCCGATACCGTACCTGGGGGGCAAGTTCAACTTCGCCCTGGCGGGCTTCACCTACTTCATCGACACGCGGATCTCGGGCAGCGTCTGGGTCTTCTACCTCTTCGGCAAGGTGCAGAAGAGCCTGTTGGCCACCGCCGGGATCAAGTCGGAACAGGTGCACTTCCACGGGGTGTACGACGCACCCCTTGTCGGCTACCAGGGGATGGGGGCCCTGCTGGTGCTCGTCGCCATGGTGCTGTGGAGGGGCCGCGAACACCTGAAGGAGGTCTGGCTCAAGGCCCTGGGCCGGGCTCCTCTCGTCGACGACCGCGACGAGATTCTCCCCTACCGCGGGGCTGTCATCGGCGCCCTCGGCGGGACCGCGGTCATGATCCTGTGGCTGTGGATCATGGGCACGCCGCTCTGGGTCTCCACGTTCTTCGTCGTCCTGGCCATGGTGATCTTCATCGGCATCACCCGGATCATCGCCGAGGCGGGACTGGCGACGCTTCGGGCCCCCGTCAACGCTCCGGACTTCGTCGTCATGGGCCTCGGTTCCTCTCTCGTCGGTCCCACCGGCGTCTTCAACATGACCATGGCCTACATCTGGGCCAGCGAGGTCCGCGCCTTCGCCATGGCCACCTGCACAAACTCCCTCAAGCTGATCGAGGACATGGATGCCCGCAGCCGGCGGCTGGTCTTCCTGGCCCTCGTCCTGGCACTGCTGATCGGGACCCTGGGCTCGTTCTGGATGATCTTCCACGTCGCCTACCGCTACGGCGGCGTCAACCTCGATGGCTGGTTCTTCAAGGCGGGGCCGGCGGTGGCCTACGACAGCGCCGTGCGCAACATGGAGCCCGCCGGCGTCTACTGGCCGGGCATGGGCTTCCTCCTCGGCGGCGGCGGCATCATGTCCCTGCTCTACTGGGCCCGCCACCGCCTGATCTGGTGGCCCCTCCACCCGGTCGCCTTCCCGGTATCCGCCGTCAACCTGATGACCTTCACCATCACCAGCGTCTTCGTCGCCTGGTGCATCAAGGTCCTCGTCCTGCGGTTCGGGAGCGTCAACACCTACCGCTGCACTCAGGGGCTGTTCCTGGGGATGATCGCCGGACAGATGCTGACCATCGGTTTCTGGCTGATCGTCGACTACTTCACCGGCCACACCGGCAACTTCCTGTTCGCCTGGGGGTGAGGGCCGGCGGGCCGGGCCCGGCGCCCGCCGGGCGCGCGGCTCGGGACTACGTCAACAGGATGTCACAGAAAGGCTTGCGGGGAGCTGCGAAGGGCCTCGCAGCTCCCCGCAAGCCGGAAGTGGTGCGCCCACAGGGACTCGAACCCCGGACCAACTGATTAAGAGTCAGCCGCTCTACCAACTGAGCTATGGGCGCGGATCGAAGGGGCGCCGAGTATAGCGGCCGGGTGACATTCCGTCAACCGTTCCGGCACCTGCGGGTGAATGCAAATGGTTGTCCCGCCTGACGATACGCGTGTCCCGCGAGCCCCACGGGGTGAGTTGACAGTACGCC
This sequence comes from uncultured Gemmatimonadaceae bacterium, assembly GCA_964512165.1. Classification (GTDB taxonomy): domain Bacteria; phylum Latescibacterota; class UBA2968; order UBA8231; family UBA8231; genus UBA8231. Next base: position 13,247 of record CAZEHQ010000110.1, read on the forward strand.
GATCCGGGCTTAGGATGGAAGGCTGTTCAAACCCCCGTGACAGCTGTTGAGGCAGGTCCCTTCGGTGCCAGTCCGCTCGTCCACAGGCTGCTGAGATCTGGTGTTCGCACGCACCAGCAAGGTGGAGAAGGCCTTTCGGCGTTTTCCCCGGATCCCCCTGTTCGCGCGTCTGGCCGATGAGTACCTGCGCAAGGGCCGCCTCATGCGCGCCCAGGCCCTCTGCGAGGAGGGCTGCGAGCGCTTTCCCCGCTACCCCACCGGGTTCTTCGTCCTCGGCCGCTGCTACCAGGCCCGGCGCATGTGGCAGCAGGCCCGGTCGGCCACGGACCGGGGGTTGCAGCTCGATCCCGGCAACCTCTCCGGCCTCCGCCAACTCGCCGGGATCCACCGCCGGCTCGGCGAGGGGCAGCGGGCCCTGGAGTGCCTGCAGCGAGCCTCCGCCCTCGACCCGCTGAGCGCCCGGCTGGCGCGCGAGCTGGCGTCGCTGGCCGCCGAGGTGGGCCCCCGGCCGGCGGCCGCCGCCCCCCCCGCGTGCCCCGCCGGGCCCCCCCCCCCC
>CAZEHQ010000111.1:0-13786 GCA_964512165.1 uncultured Gemmatimonadaceae bacterium
CAGGGACCGGGCCAGGCGCGCGTGGGGCCCGACGCGGCCGGGCTCGGCGGCGACCACCAGGGCCAGCTGCTCCGCCGCCTCGCCGGGCCGGCCGCGCTCCGCCAGCAGGCTGCCGAGCTCGTAGCGGGCCCGGGCATGGGCCGGCGCCAGGCGCACGGCCTCCCGGAAGGCGTCCTCCGCCTCGGCGGGCTCCCCCGCCTGCCGCAGGAGCTGGCCGAGGGCCACCCGCGGCTCCGGGGAAGACGGGTCGTCGGCGACGGCCTGGCGCAGCTCGGAGAGGGCCTGGGCCACCTCGCCCCGGGCGAGAAGGCGCTGGGCACGCTGGCGCCGCCAGCGCAGCGTCACCTGCTCGCGCCACAGGAGCCGGGTGCGCTCCGGGTCGTCCACCGGCTCCAGGACCAGGGGGCCGCGCACACGGGCGGCGGCGGCCTCGGCCGAGTCGGGGCGCCCGAAGGCGCGGTGGGCCTGGGCCAGCAGCGAGTGGACCTCGTTGCCCCGGGGGCCGGCGGCGATCACCGACCGGGCCCGGGCCAGGGCCTCGTCGGCCGCGCCCTCGGCCAGGCAGACCCGGACCAGGGCCACCCGGGCGGCCAGCAGGTCCGGCCGCAGCAGGACGGCCCGCTCCAGGGCGGTCCGGGCGGCGGCCGGATCGCCGGACTCCAAGTGCGCGAAACCGGCGAAGAAGTGCAGGGCGGCCCGTTCCGGCGCCAGGGCCAGGGCGCGTTCGAAGGGCGCCGCCTCCAGGGGCAGGCCGGGGTCGTAGTAGGCGCACAGGCCCCCGTAGTACGGCCAGCGTGGGTCCAGGGGGTCGAGGGCCTCCGCCCGCGTGTAGCAGTCCACGGCCGGGGCGTAGAGCTCGTGGACGTCGTAGGCGATGCCGAGGGCCCCCCAGGCGGCTCCCGAACGGGGGGCGGCCCGAACGGCGGCGATGCGCTGCCGAAGGCGCTCGGCCAGGGGCCTCTCGAAGGCGGTCAGGTCGGGGGACAGGGGGTCGAGGTCCGGAGCGGCCGGTTGCGCGTCCGCCGGCCCGGCCCGGACCGGGGCCCCGACCGCCATCGGCGTCGACGCGGTCCCCTCGAAGGCGATCTCCCGGCGGCCGCGGACGAGGACGAGACGGCGGTCCGCCGGCGCCGGTCCGAAGTCCTCGACCCCGCCGTCGGGCCAGGTGACGGTCAGCCGATCGACGGCCGCCGCCGAACCCAGACCGACGACGGCGCGCGGGTCGGAGCTGGCCAAATAGCTGCCGCCCGGGCCCGGGTGTCGGCGGTAGCGTCGGCCGCCGGCCTCCGCCAGCACCCGCGCGCCGACGGCGTCGGCGCCCCCCTGGACGACGCGCACGCTCAGCCAGTGCCCCGCGCCGGCGGTGTCGTTGCGGTAGAGGCGGGCGCCCCCCGCGGCGGTGCTCAGGAGGATGTCCAGGTCCCCGTCGCGGTCGACGTCGCCGGTGGCCAGCCCCCGGTGGACCCGCGGCGTGGCGCACAGGTCACCGCAGCCGGCCAGGCGCGCGAAGCGGCCCCGGCCGTCGTTTGCGAAGAGGGTGTTCGGCTGCGCGTAGGGGGCCCAGTGCGGATGCGGTCCGGCGCCGGGGTGCAGGGTTCGGCGCAGGATGCGCCCGTTGGCGACGAGCAGGTCCTCGTCGCCGTCCAGATCGACATCGAGGGCGGCGGCGCCGAACCCGGTGAACCCCCGGGCGGCGGCGGCCAGGCCGGAGGGCCCCGAGGCGTCGATGTAGTAGCCGGGCGACTCCTGCCGGTAGAGAGTGTGGCTCTCCTGGGCCAGGTGGGCGACCACGAGGTCGTCGTCGCCGTCGCGGTCGAAGTCGCCCCGGGCCAGCCCCATGCTCGCCTCGGGGCGCCCGTCACCGTCGACGGCCAGCCCCATGGCGACGGCCCGCTCGCGGAAGGTCCCGCCGCCGTCGCCGATCCAGGCGTGGTTCGGCTCGCCGTCGTTGGCGACGTAGACGTCGGTGTGGCCGTCGCCATCGAGGTCGGCGGCCAGCAGCGCCAGACCTCGGGCCGGCCGGGAGGAGATGCCGGAGCGCCCGCCGGCGTCCTCGAAGCGGCCATCGCCGCCGTTCTCCAGCAGCAGGTCGGGCAGACCCCGGAAGCGGGCGGGGGCGGGGTACTCGGGCCGCCCCCGGGGGTCGCGGGCCTGCACCCGGCGCGAGAGGTCGAGGTAGCGGGTCACGTAGATGTCGAGGTCCCCGTCGGCGTCGGCGTCGAGCAGACCCGCCGACATCGACCAGCCGTCGCCGGCGGCCGGGGGGAGGCCCGCCGGGGCGAAGCGGCCGCCGCCGCGGTTGAGGTGGAGGAGGTCGCGGCCGAGGTTGGACACGTAGATGTCGAGGTCTCCGTCGGCGTCCAGATCCCCGGCCGCGACCCCGGTGCCGTAGCCGCGGTGGCCGACGCCGGCCGAGGCCGTGACCTCCTCGAAGCGGCCGCCGCGCCGCTGGCGGAAGAGGCGGTCGGCGCCGGCGGGGGTGTCGAGGGCGCCGGCGGTGTCCCGAGCCGCGCCGGGGAGGAAGACGTCCAGGTCGCCGTCGCCGTCGGCGTCGAGCAGGGCGCAGCCCGGGCCCATGATGTCGGGGATCGCGTAGTCGTGGAGAAGCCGCCCCTCCGCCGGCGCCCGGGCCAGGCCCAACTCGCCGGTGACGTCCGTGAACCACGGCGCAGCTCCACCCTGCCCGCGGAGGTCGGCCGGCGCCGCGCCCAGAAGCCCGAGGCCCAGGCACAGGACCGGTCCGGGGTGGGGCCGCCGCCCCCGGGTTGACCTGTCTCGCAGGGGAGTCATTTGTATGATAATCTCGCTCCTCGACCCGAGCCTCCGCCACCGCCGCGGCTGAACGTGGGAACCCGTGCGTCCGCAGCCTGAACAATCCGCCCCGATCCGCTGGCCGGCCATGCTGGCCGCCCTCGGCCTGAGCGCGCTGGTCGCGGTGGGCATGCCCTACGGCGAGTTCCTGGTCCGGGGGGTCCGCTTCGGAGTCAGCTCGTCCACGCCGGGGGCGTTCTTCGTCCTCTTCCTGGTCCTGGTGGGGGTCCAGCCCCTCCTCGGACGGCTGCGGCGGTCCTGGATGCTGACGCGGCTGGAGCTGCTGCTGGCGACGGTGATGATGATGCTCGTCTCCGCCGTCGCCACGCGCGGGTTCACGGGCGTCTTCGTCGGCATCGCGGCCGCTCCCTACTACTACGCCACCCCCGAGAACGCCTGGAGCGAGAAGATCCACCCCCACCTGCCGTCGTGGATCGTGCCGGCGGACGCGGCGGCCCTCTCCGGCTTCTTCGAGGGCCTCCCCGAGGGATCTCCGGTGCCTTGGGGGGCCTGGCTCCTTCCCCTGGCCTCCTGGCTGGTGCTGATGGCGGCCCTCTACGCCAGCCTGGTCTGCGCCATGGTGGTCCTGCGCCGCCAGTGGATGGACCACGAGCGGCTCCAGTACCCGCTCACCCAGCTCCCCCTGGGCATGACCGAGGACCCCGCCGGTCCGTCGCGGTGGATGCCGTTCCTGCGCAACCCGGTGATGTGGCTCGGCTTCGCCGTGCCCTTCGTGATCCACTGCTTCAACGTCTACAGCCGGCACAGCGACGGCACGGCCGCCTTCTCCCTGGTGGGGGGGTCCCTGCCCCTGCTGCGCGGCACGGCGGTCGTCTCGATCAAGATCAACTACCTGGTCCTGGGTTTGGCGTACCTGGTCAACACCGGCGTGGCCTTCAGCATGTGGTTCTTCACCCTCCTGGCCAGGATCCAGGCCGGCGCCCTGTCCATACTGGGGGTGCGCGTCGACGTGCAGCTCGACTCGGCCAGCTACCGGGGCCCGGTGAGCAGCATCATGAGCTTCGAGGCGATGGGGGCGATGACGGTCCTGGTCCTGCTGGGCCTGTGGACGGCCCGCTCCCACCTGCGCCAGGTCTGGGTACAGGCCTGGAGGGGCCAGGGTCCGGAGAGCGACGAGCTGCTCACCTGTCGGGCGGCCCTCGCCGGCCTCGGTCTGTCCCTGGCCGTGGTGGCCGCCTGGCTGTGGCTCGCCGGCCTGCCCCCGTGGGGCGTGGCCATGTTCCTCTTCGGCTGCTTCGTCGTCTACCTGGCCCTGACCCGGGTGATCGTCGAGGCCGGCATCGTCTCCGCCCTGCAGGGGCTGAACGGGGCCGGGTTCACCCTGGCCGGGATGGGCTCATCGGCCCTGGGAGCCCGGGGGCTGCTGGGGCTGGGGTTCACCATGCCCTGGGCGGGGGACCACATGGTCTTCATGATGGCGCCGGTGGCCAACGGCATCCGCATCCTCCACGGCCGGGGCGGGTCCCGCCGGCGGATCGTGGCCATGCTGGCGGCGGCGATGCTGATCGGGCTCGCCGGTTCCGTGTGCACGACCCTGCTCCTGGGCTACCGCTACGGGGCGGCGAACCTCGACCAGCAGTACTTCCACTGGTTCGCCCAGGAGCCCTACCGGGTGGCGGCCCTGCTGATGGAGGATCCCCCGGGGCCCTACGGGCCGGCCTGGGGCTGGATGGGGGTCGGCGGGGGCGTGATGGGACTGCTCACCCTGGCCCGCCAGCGGCTCCTGTGGTGGCCCCTGCACCCGATCGGGTTCGCCGTGGGCGGCACCTGGATCATGGCCCACGCCTGGTTCAGCATCTTCGTCGCCTGGCTGATCAAGCTCCTGGTCCTGCGCTACGGCGGGCTGAGGGTTTACCGCTCGACGCGCTGGTTCTTCCTCGGCCTGTTCCTCGGCTACGTGTGCGCCGCCGGCCTGTGGCTGCTGATCGACGCGGTCACCGGCATGAAGAGCGGCGCCCCGGGCATGTACTGAGCCCCGGCCCGGTCAGGCCTCGAGGATCGCCTCGACGGTCTCGGAGAAGCGGTCGACCTCGTCCAGCGTGCTGTAGACGTGGGGCGACACGCGCACGCCCCGGAAGTCGGCATGGACGATCGGCGTGGCGATGGCGCGCTGCCGCCGCCACAGCTCACGGGTGACCTCGCCGGGCTCGAGACCGTCGATCTCGAAGGTGCCGATGCCGGCGGAGAACCTCGGGTCGAGGCTGGTGTGCAGGCGGACCCGGTCGTGGCCGGCGAGGCGCCGGGCCCAGCGGTCGCGCAGGTATCGCAGGCGGGCCTCCTTGCGCCGGGCGCCGATGCCCTCGTGGAGGGTCAGGGCCTCGCCGATGCTGGCGTAGGGGGCGGCGGGATGGGTGCCGATCTCCTCGAACTTGCGGATGTCGGCGGGGTTGCGGCCGTTGTCGCCCATCAGGGCCCAGACGCCCTCGATCCGGTCGCGGCGGATGTAGAGCATGCCCGTGCCGTGGGGAGCGCACAGCCACTTGTGCAGGCTGGTGGCGAAGTAGTCGCAGTCGAGGTCCTCGAAGGTGAAGTCCACGTGGGCGTACGTATGGGCCCCGTCGACCAGCACGGGGACGCCGCGGCGGCGGGCCATGTGCACGACGGGGCGCACCGGCAGCAGCTGGCCCGTGAGGTTGATCATGTGGCACATGAGGATGACCCGCGTGCGCGGGGTGATGCGCTCCTCGAAGAGCCGCACGATCTCGTCGGGGTCCTCGCAGGGGACCGGGATCGAGAACTGGTTGAGGACGATGCCGTCGCGCCGCTCCCGCTGCTGGTAGGCGCGGATCATGCGCGAGTAGTCCTGGTTCGTCGTCAGGACCTCGTCGCCGGGCTCCATGTCGAGGCCGAACTGGAGGGCCACCATGCCCTCCGTGGTGTTGCGGGTCAGGGCGATCTCCTCCGGGTCGCAGGCGAGCCCGCGGGCCATGCGCCGGCGCACCCCCTCGCGCTTGGAGTCGATGCCGCCGAGGGTGTGGGCGGGGGTGGTGTTCGACAGGGCCTCGCGCCGCCGCATCGCCTCCTGCACGACCGCCGGGGCGGGGCTCACGCCGCCGTTGTTGAAGTTGATCACGCTGCGGTCGACCGTGTAGGCCTGCTGCACCTCGAACCAGAGGCGCTCGTCGGTGACGCTGTCGTCGACGGAGCCGGTGTAGCCCTCGACCGCCTCCAGGGCTCTCGGCAGCCCGAGGGGGGACAGGGCAGCCGCGGCCGCGGCCCCGGCGGCGGGCCGGCCGACGGCATCGAGGAACTCCCGGCGGCTGAAGGTCGTCATCCCCTGCTCCTCCGGATCGCTTGTCATACAATAAACCCCCCCCGGGGGGGGTGCGGGGCCGGGCCCCCGGGCCTTCGAGTGCCGCGCCGGCTTAGGCGGGTCCAACCGCGGCCACGTCCTTGACACACGAGGCCCCGAGTCAGGATTATACGACAATATCCAACCGACAGGGGGCGGCCGAGGAGCCCGGCCTGTGACCGGAGGAAAGGAGGTGATGGTCGACCCTTCCGCAAGACCGATCCCGGCAAGACCTTTGCAGAAACCTTCAGGAGGACTGACGATGCGCAAGACGATAGCTCTGCTGGCCTGCGGGCTCATGCTGAGCTCCAGCGGCACCGCCTACGGGGCGTTCTGGGACGGTGCCCAGTGGTACGTGCCGGAGGCCCGCGCCTGGGAGCTGACGATCGACGGCAGCGACTCGGACTGGGGCTGGTATGACGCCCAGTACGCCTTCACCAACGCCGACCTGCAGGTCCGGGGAGGCGACGGCACGCCGACGACGGCGGATCCCGAAGACATCAGCGCCCTGATCATGCTGGCCTGGGCCGGCGAGGACCAGGGTCCGGTGGTGGGCAACCGCTGGTACTACTTCGTGCGGCTGAACGACGACACCCTCGAGCTCGACGGCATCCCCGACGGCTGGTATGACGACGACTGCTTCCGGTTCTCGATGGATGCCGACAATCTGGGCGGCACGATGCGCGGCGCCAGCCTCGAGGAGCTGGCCAACGGCCAGCGCATGTACGAGCGCGTGCTGCCGCAGTTGAACTGCGGCGATTCCTGCTGGGGCGCCATCGGCACGCACAACTACGGCCCCTACCTGGCCTGGGGTCAGGACGCCGACATCTGGTGGGCGATGCAGCCCGAGTTCTGGCACACGGAGTTCACCGTGCTGCCCGCCGACGCCACCCACGGGAGCGTCGGCCAGATCGAGACCACCTTCGAGAGCACCATGGTCATGTGGGACGTGTGGGCCGATTCCGAGGCCAACAGCACGCGCCACGTCTTCGAGGCGGGCCAGACGATCGGCTGGAGCAGCCGCGTCGTCGACCGCGACCTCGGCGGCAACAGCTGGGACCTCGTGCCCCTCGGCGAGGACCGCGCCACCGACGTGAACGCCGACGTTCTGCAGGACTATCTCATGGTCGATACGGTCCCCAACTCGGACATCCCGACCGCGGTCGAGGCCACGTCCTGGGGCCGGATCAAGGTCAACATGGAGTCACAGCTGCGCTGAGGGTCCCGCGCGGCACTGCGACGGACGACGGCAGGAAGGGGCGCTCGCCTCTTTCTGCCGTTTTCTTATCCAGGACGGACGTTCTGCCCCCGGGTGAGTCGAGGATATCGATGAGAGGGATTCCGCCGGTCCCGCCGCTGCTGCTGTGCGCCGTCCTGGGCGCCGGGACTGGCCTCTCCGCCCAGGACAGCCCCCCCTACCGGCTGGGGGGCAGCGGCGCGGCGTGGCCGCAGGTCGTGGACTTCGAGCTGATGATCGACGGCTCTGCCTCCTCCGGGTCGATCCAGCCCGTGGAGCTGCACCCGGACCGGAACCTGCTGCCCCGGCTGGGGCCCTGGTGGGAGCGCCGGTCGTCCCGGGATCCGACCTACCGCGAGGGCCATCCGCGCGCTTGGCAGGGGGTCAACGCCACGGCCTACGCCGAGTACACCCAGCAGACCCAGACGGCCCGCTGGGTCGACGGGGACCCGGCGACCTACACCGAGCTGTGGGACGTGGGTCCCCACTTCTACACGATCGACCTGGGCGCGCCGGTCTACGCGGACCGGTTCGTGTTCTACCCGCCCCGGCAGGGCGAGAGCGTCAATACCGGAGACCCGTTCTACCCCAAGTACGTCCTGCAGAAATACGAGCTCTACGGGGCCGGATCGGAGGAGGGCGGCCAGCTGCTGGAGGAGAAGCTGAAGGGCACCAGCTACGACCCCCGGCTCGACTTCGCCGGCACCGGCGCCTGCTGCCCCCTCGAGAGCCTGCTCGGGTCGGACGATTCCAACGCCGACACGGTCACGGTGGTCGACTTCCCGCTGCAGCGGCTCCGGTTCTTCCGCCTCCTGCTGCAGGCGGACAGCTTCCGCGGCAACGGCACGCCGGTGGTCGACTTCTGGGCCAACGCCGAGACCGAGGTCTACGGGCGCGGGTTCGCCCCGGACGCCCGCTGGGAGTCGGCCGTGATCGACCTCGGGGAGGGGGAGCCGGTGACGATCGGGCGGGTCCACTACGAGGTCTCCCACTGGCGCCGCGACCCGGAGAGCGGGGTCCTCGCCGAGGACGCGACCGGCGCCAGCCGGGTGGAGGTGGAGCTGCAGACGGGCACCGATGAAGACCCGGTGGTGCACCTCGTCTACAACGACCTGGGGGGCCTGAGCGAGGCTCCGCGGGAGGTGTGGATGAACCTCGACGACGCCGACATCCTCGGCGGCACCGAGGGGCCGGGATACCGCGGCCCGAGGGCCGAGGACCGCGCCAACTGGAGCTTCTGGTCCAACCCGCTGCCCGCGTCGGGGGCCCTGGCGCGCATGCCCGTGGGGCGCTACCTGCGTCTGCGCCTGCGGCTGCGGTCCGACAGCCCCTGGGCCTTCGCCCGCGTACACTCCGTCCGCGTCGAGCGGGGCTCCCTGCTGGCCGACGGGATCGTCGGCGAGGTGGCCCGGGGGGCGGCCCTCGGCGCCCCCCGGGGCGACCTGCCCCTGCTGCGGGCCGGCCGGCTCGAGCCCGTGGTGCTGGAGCTGCGCGCCGACTTCGGCGGTCCCCGGCAGCGGGGGTTCGACGGGCTGCGCATCCTCTCCCCCCTCGACCTGGAGCTCGATTCCCTGGCGGTCGGCGGCGATGGGGGCCTGACGACGGTCCCGGCGGACAGCGTCGTCCCCGAGGCGGACGGGCTCGCCGCGTACCTGCCGCCGGGACGGCGGCTCGGTCCCGGCGGCGACCACCGCCTTCGCGCCTACCTGCGGGCGCGGCTCTTCGGCGCCGCCAGCCAGCTGGCGGTGGAGGTCTTCGACCGCACCCGGGAGGACCTGGCCCAGCAGGTGGCCGACGGGGACGCCACGGACGAGATCTCCTCGAACCGGATGCTGGTGGCCGCCGCGGAGGGCTCGGCCGCGGGCGGCCTGGGCCGCCTGCGGGTGACGCCCCCGGTGGTCACGCCCCAGGGGGACGGGATGAACGAGTTCACCGCCATCGAGTACACGGTCTTCCACGTCCTCGGCCCGGCCGACGTGCGCGTCAGCGTCCATCGCCTCGACGGTACCCCGGTCTGGCGCGCCCCGGCCGTCCGGCAGACGGCGGGCCGGCACACCGTGGAGTGGCGCGGCGTCGACGCCTCGGGCCGGCGGGTGCGGCCCGGCCTCTACGTGGTACGGGTCGAGGTCGACTCCGAGGCCGGCCGGGAGTCCCGCGTGCGGCCGGTCGCCGTCGCCTACTGAAGAGAGGGATCCTTGCCTGAGGCCCATCCCCCGAGCGCCGCCCGGCGCCGATCTCCCGCCCGGGGCGCGGCGCCCCTGGTGGCCGCCGCCGTCCTGGCGGCAGGGTGCAGGGAGCCGGCCGGCGAGCCGACCGTCGTCGCCCGGGTCGGCGAGCGCGCGATCACCGTCGAGGAGGTGGTGGACCACGCCCGCGGCGTCGGCGCCTCCCTGGCGGCGCGCGGCGACCGCGGCCGGGTCCTGCGGACCTACGTGCAGGACCTGGTCGACCGTGAGCTGCTGCTGCTCGAGGCCCGCGGCCGCGGCTACGAGGGCGAGGACGTGGTGGCGCGCCGCCTGGAGTTGGGCCGCCGGCAGAAGGTGGTGGAGCGCTACGTCACCGAGGTCCTGGTGGCCGGCCTGGAGATCCCGGAGGAGGAGCTGCGGCGGCGGTTTGCCGGCAGCCGCTGGAGCCGGGTCCTGCGCCTGGACCAGATCGAGGCCGGGAGCCGGGAGGAGGCCCTGCAGCTGCGCGGCCAGATCGACGCCGGACGTTCCTTCGACGAGCTGGCGCGGGCCCTCGGCCAGGAGCCGCTGGGCGAGGGCGACAGGGGCGGATGGTACGGCCTGGGCGACCTGGAGGAGATCCCGCGGGCGGTGGCCGCGGAGCTGTTCGACCTGGAGCGGGGGACGGTCAGCGGCCCCCACGACGTGGACGGGGTCTACCGGCTCTACCGGGTCACGGACACAGCGCCGGCGCCGGACCGCTACCTGGCCTCCTTCGTCATGTCCGAGACGATGCGCGAGTCGGGGCGCCGGTGGCAGGCCCTGACCGACAGCCTGCGGGAGGCCCGCAACCTGCGCTTCCACGTGGACGCGATCGAGCTGCTGATGGCCCGCAAGCCCCCGGGGCGGATGCGGCCGATCCTGCTCGGCTCCGGGGAGGTCGACCGGCCCCTGTGCAGCTTCGACGGGGGCGTGGTCACGGTGCGCGACTTCGCCGACGTCTACAACCAGTACCGGCTGTTCCACCGGGTCACCTTCGACCCGGAGGGCATCCGGGAGTACACCCGCCGGCGGCTGCTGCGCGACGCCCTGACCTACGCGGTGGCGAAGGAGGCGGGGTACGACCGGCAGGCCGACATCGTCCGCTGGGCGCGGGCCAAGGAGAACGCGCTCGTGGTGGAGGAGCTGCGGCGGCGCGAGGTGGTCGACCCGGCCCGGGTCGACAGCGCCGACGCCCGGGACTACTACGAGCGCCATCCGCAGACCTTCGGGCAGCCCGCCGAGACGCGGGCGGTGGAACTCCGGGTACCGACCCGGCCGCAGGCCCGGGAACTGCTGGACCGCGCGCGGGCCGGCGAGGACCTGCAGGAGCTGGCCGTGAAGCACACGACGCGCGACCCCGAGCACCGCGGGCGGATGGTGGTCCGTGATCTCGAAGGGGTGCGGCGCCGGATGGGCGCCCTCTACGACTCGATGGCCGCCGCCCCCGTGGGCGAGCTGCGGGGCCCGGTGGCCGTCGACGGCGGCTGGTCGGTCTTCCGTGTCGTCGAGCGCCTCGCCCGGGGCGTGCAGCCCTTCGACCAGGTGCGGGACCGGGCCGAGTGGCACGCCAGGCGGGAGGTGGAGGCCCGGAGGTTCGCCGACCTGGTGGACCGCCTCCGCCGGCAGCACGCCGCCGTCGTGATCGTCTACGAGGACCGCCTCGCGGAGTGGGCCGGGGAGGAGGGGGGCGGATGACCGGACGCAGGCAGCTCTGGCTGGCGGCGGCTTTCGTGGCGGCGGCTTTCGTGGCGGCGGCGTCGCGGGGCACGGCGCAACCGGCCACGGGCTACCGCCCCGCGGCCGAGATCGGGCTCTCTGGCGTCGAGGTCCAGCCCGGCGCCCTGGCCCCGAACCGGCGCAAGTGGTTCCTGCCCCAGAGCCTCTACGACCAGTACGGCTGGCGCAGCTGGGAGTACAGCAACTACGCCCGCGACATCTACCAGCGCTACGTATCCACCTTCCAGGAGGGTGACCGCTTCTACGACACCTTCGGCAACTACATCGGGCGGGGCTGGCGGGTCTACGACTGGACGGAACGCTCTCCCCTGCGGCAGGGGAGCACGCTGCTGAAGGGGCAGAAGTACCGCAGCTGGTTCAGCAGCCTCGTGGTCTCCTCCGCCCATCACGGACAGTTCCACACGGCCCTGACGATCGGCGACCGGATCCGCACGACCCTGACGCCCCTGACCTTCTCCAAGCCCGGTTTCAACGGCCTGCAGTGGGACTTCCTCTCAGACCGCACGGCGGTGACCCTGATCGGCTCCCGCCTCAGCTCGGTGGGCGTGGCCGCCGTGGAGGAGGACGCCTCCCCCGCGGGGGCCGAGAACTCGAGCCGCCTCCTGGGCGCCCGCGGCGTCGTCCAGATGACGGACTTCGCCAAGCTGGGCGTCACCTGGGTGAACGCCCACAACGCCACGACCCAGCTCGGAGCGGGCGACAACTCCCTCAAGGGCGTGCTCACGGGCCCCCAGAACCTGGGGAACGTGCGCCAGGTCGCCATCCGCATCACCGACGACTCGCCGGACACGCCCGAGAGCGGCGCCGTGCTGTTCGTGGAGAAGGTCCTCATCGACGGCGAGGAGCACCCCGAAACCCCCCTGGTGCGCAGCGGCGGCGTGCTGCGCGACGGCCGCTGGGAGGTGGCGGGCCCGGGGGCCATGGAGCTGTCGTACACGATCTCCGACAGCACCTTCCGCCCCGTGGGCGAGCTCCAGGACCCGGACCTGGCCCGGCGCCTCGAGTTCCTCCTGGTGGTGGCCAACGACTACCGCATCGAGATCAAGTCGAACCTGACGAAGAACCGCCGCGGGGAAGAGGTCTTCCTGCCGGTGGCCCGGGCCCCCGGGGAGGTGACGGACGGCACCAACCAGCGCTTCGTGCGCTTCGCCTACGGGCTGCCCACGGGACAGGACGTGGTCGGCGTCGACCTCGAGATCTTCCAGCTGGGCGGGTTCGACCTGCGGGCCGAGTACGCCGTCAACCACCGCTACCGGCGCTACCCGAACCAGAACTACCGCAAGCTGGAGGTGTCGACGGAGACCGCCGATGCCGGATACCTGACGGCCTCGTACAACCGCTACCCGTGGTTCGCCTACGCCGAGGCCTATCGCACCGACGACGACTACAGCACGTCGGCCTACATCGGCGACGCGGGGGGCCGGTTCCAGTACGACGACGAGGTGAGCCACCGCTTCGAGTTCGTCGACGACAACGACGACCTCGACGCCGTCGCCGACTGGCAGCGGGTGGGCCACTCCTTCGACGCCGACCGGGAGGTCTTTCCGGGCCTGGACGAGAACAACGACTTCATCTCCGACCTGAACCAGAACCGCAACTCGCGGCCGGACTACGCCGAGCCCTTCCTGCGCTACACCGTCGATTCGCCGGAGTTTCTCTTCGGCATGGACATGAACAACAACACCCTGATCGACCGCTTCGAGGACGACCGGGAGCCCGACTACCCCTACCCGCGGGACCTGCGCGGCGCCAACGCCTACGGGGGCCTGCGCCTCACCGAGGACGTGCAGATCACCGTCGGCCGCCTGCGCGAGCGGCAGCTGGGCAGCGCCCGCCGCAACCGGATGACCTACGGCCTGCTGACGACGCAGTGGGACCGGCCCGCCTGGCAGCTGCAGGCGATCCAGCACGTCAAGTCGGTGCGCGACGACATCCGCGAGGACCGCCTCGTCTGGAACGACCTGACCAATACCTCCGACGACTTCGAGGACCCCCTCCAGCTGCGGGACGCCCTGGTGACGGCCAGCTACCTGGAGGGCGCCTGGAGCGGCTACCGGAAGCTGCGGGTGTCGACCAAGGCGAAGTGGGAGCACTTCCGCCTGCGGGGCGAGGAGGACCGCGATCCAACGCTGCGCAGCCGGTCCTTCTTCGGCTGGATCCAGAAAGCCGACTACACGATCCAGGCGACCGGGCGGCTGAGCTTCTGGCCCCGCTGGAAGAGCGAGTGGCGCCGGCTCACGCCGCAGCGCCGCGAGGAGCTGAAGCAGCGCGAGCTGGTCCAGACCCTGTTCTTCACCGGCCGCTTCCGGATGCTGCCCACCATGTGGGTCGACTTCGGGGTGGAGCGGCGCTGGCTCCGGAACCTGGTGCCGCGGCCCGAGGCGCCGCCCGCCGGCTACCGCGAGGACGAGGGCAGCTGGGTCGGCGCCGTCCTCTACGCCAACGTCTCCGACTACCTGGGCTACCGCGTGACGACGAACG
>CAZEHQ010000112.1:0-13781 GCA_964512165.1 uncultured Gemmatimonadaceae bacterium
GTCCCGCCAGGCCTGCAGGTCCACCTCCTCGAAGCGGAGGTGCTCGCTCAGGGTGACGGCGGGCTGATTGCCGCCGGCGGCGTTGACCAGCACCGACGGCTCGCCGAGCCCTTGCAGCACCAACTCCCGCGCCTCGGCCAGCCGCTCCCGGGAACCCGCGTCGCAGGGGATGAAGGCGGCGCGTCCTCCGGCGGCCTCGATATCGGCCACGACCCGCCCGCCGCGGCCCTCGTTGCGTCCGGCCACGGCCACCGCCGCCCCGGCCTCGGCCAGTCCGCGCGCCATGGCGCCGCCGAGAGCGCCGGTGCCGCCGACGACCACGGCGACCTGCCCGTCGAGGCGGAAGCGATCCACTCGATCTGGATCGCCGTTACTCGTCGGCCGAGGATGTATGGGGACCTGTCAGGGCGAGTAGCTGGTCGGAGACCTCGCTTAGATCCTTCTCGATCACCGCCCACACCCGTTCAAGGTCTCGGAGGCCCGCCATACCCCGCCAGCGGACACCGGGATGTGCCTTCCGGAAATCGTCAGGGATCCGCTTTGTTGCCTCTCCGATCACCTCCAGGTTGCGCAGGACTGCGTCCTGAACCATCGAGTCCGCCAGGAAACCCTCTCGGCCGCCCTCGGTGTAGCGCCTGATGCGATTGACCGCCTCCTGGATCTGCAAGAGGTAGACGTTGGCATCCCTGGTCACAGAGGCCGCGCCTCCTGGAGAATCCGCTGTCTCAGCAGGCGATGCAGGTTGTCCTCGATGGCGATGTCCACCGGCCGGCCGAGCAGATCGCCCAAGTCCGCGACCAGTTCGGCCAGGTCGAGCAGGCTCCGGTCGCGATCAAGATCGACCAGGAAGTCGATGTCGCTCTCCTGTCTGTCATCCCCCCGGGAGGCCGAGCCGAAAACCCGGACGTTGCGAGCACCGTGACGGCTGGCGACCTCCAGTATGGAACTGCGCTTCTCGCGGAGCAGGGCGGTGGTGTCCATGTCGATAAGATAGGTCAGGCCGCCGGCCCTCACCGCGCTGATTTCAGTTCCGCCCTGGGGTGTTGGCACCAGCTCTACGGATGGGGCGCAGATCGTCAGGTCACGGCACCCCCCGCAGGCCCCAGCCTGCGGCCACGGCCCTCGACAGCAGGCCGATGAGGCCGCCGAAGACGTTGCCCCAGACGATCAGCCAGCCGAGGTGGCGGCGCATCACGTGTTCCATCATCTCCTTGACGACGGCGGGCGTCAGCTCCTCGAGCTTGGCCTCCAACAGCGCGTCGACCTGCTCCCGCAGGGCCGGGATCCCGGCCGCTGGATCGGCCCGCAGCCGCTCCTCCACCATGGGGGCCAGACGGTCGATCAGGGCGCCGACGAACTGCTGTGCCAGGACCTTGACCACGTCGGGGCCGGCCATGCGGACCATCATCCCCATGGGGCCCTGCTTCAGGCTCTCCACCTCGGCCTCGATGGCGGCGTCGGCCTCCGGCGAGTCCAGCAGGGCCCGCAACTCTTCTCCCAGGCGCAGCCCCTCGCCCTGGCCTCCCTGTTCCTCGAAGAACCGGCGCAGGTAAGCCTCGTCGAAGAAGTGGGTCATGATCAGCGTCTTGATGGTGGCGCGGATCTCGCGGAAGCGGTTGGGGATCACCCCCGACCCGTAGAGGCCGGGCACGCGGTCGAAGAGCATCTTCACCGCCAGCCAGTTGGTGATGCCCCCGGCGAACCCGAAGAGCCCGGCCGCCAGCGCCCAGGGGGCGGCCGCCGCCAGCCAGGCGGGGGCTCCAGCCGCCGCGGACAGACCCAGCCCCGCCAGCAGCAGCACCAGGGAACAGCCGTTGGAGATCTTGCCCTTGGTCCAGAAGCCGGGGTCTTCTCCCGAGAGGCCCGGGATCTCCGGCGCCGGCGCCGCAGGCGCGGGACCCTCGCTCACGGCAGCCCCCTGTCGGTGGAGGTGTCCGTGCGGTCGCGGTGGCGCTCCAGGGCCAGCTGGATCAGACGGTCGATCAGCTCGGCATAGCTGACGCCGGTGGCTTCCCACAGCTTGGGGTACATGCTGATCGGCGTGAACCCCGGCATGGTGTTGATCTCGTTCAGGTAGACCCGCTCCTCGCCGCTGCGGCTGACGAAGAAGTCCACCCGCGCCAGGCCGGCGGCCTCCACCGCCAGGAAGGCCCGCCGCCCCAGGTCCCGCACCCGCTCCTGTGTCCGCGGGTGAATGCGCGCCGGGATGATCAGCTCCGAGTTGTCGTCGAGGTACTTGGCGCGGTAGTCGTAGAACTCGTTGCCGGGCACGATCTCCCCCGTCACCGAGACTTGGGGCTCCTCGTTCCCGAGGACGGAGACCTCCACCTCGCGGCAGTCGGCGGCCTCGGCCTCGACGACGAGCTTGCGGTCGTAGCGCGAGGCCTCGTCCATGCCGGCGGTCAGCTCCGCGGCATCCCGCGCCCTGGAGATGCCGACGCTGGAGCCGAGGTTGGCGGGCTTGACGAACATGGGATAGCCGAGGCGTTCCTCCAGCTCCCGGCGCACGGCCTCCGGCTCGGCGCGCCAGCGGCTGCGCAGCACAGGGACGTACTCCACCTGGTCGAAGCCCTCGGCCTGGAAGACCCGCTTCATCATGTCCTTGTCCATGCCCACCGCCGAGCCGAGGACGCCGGATCCCACGTAGGCGACGCCGGCCAGCTCCATCAGACCCTGCACGGTGCCGTCCTCGCCGTACGGGCCGTGGAGGATGGGGAAGATGACGTCCACCGCTTGCGTGCCGGCGGTGCCGTTCTGCATTACCAGGTCGCCGCCCGGGTAGTCGAGGGCCACGGGCTTGAGGCCCTCGCCCCCCACCCGGCCGGCGGCGAGCAGGGCCGTGGCGTCGCCGGCGGCCAGCCAGCGGCCGTCGCGGTCGATGCCGATCATGGTGACCTCGTACTTGTCCCGGTCGATCGACTCCAGCACCGAGCGCGCCGAGGTGACGGAGACCTCGTGCTCGGCGGAACGGCCCCCGAAGAGGACGCCGACCCGGATCTTGTCGGCCATTTGGGTTGCGCCTTTCTGTGTGGTCAAAGGGGGGGTGTACCCAAGATACGCAGGCGGCCGCAAACCGGCCCCCCGGATTCTTGCCCGGCCGCCGCGCCGCGAGGTAGATTGGCCATCCCTTGCAGGAGGACCCACCCCATGATCCGTGCTCTTCTCGCCGTCGCCGCGGGGATCGCCGTCGCCTTCGGCGGCATCGCCCTGTTCCAGTCCCTCGGCCACCAACTCTACCCGCCGCCCGAGGGCCTCGACCCGTCCGACCCGGAGGCCTTTGCCGAGATCGTCGCCCAGATGCCGGTGGCCGCCCTGCTCATGGTCCTGCTCGCCTATGCCCTCGGCACGTTCTGCGGCGCCTGGGTGGCGGCGCGCATCGCCGGCCGGCCCTTTCCCGCTCTGATGGTGGGCGGCGTGATGATGCTCGCCGGCATCTCCAACCTGGCGGTGATCCCGCACCCGTTGTGGTTCATGGTGCTCAGCGTGCTCGTCTTCGTGCCCTCGGCCTGGCTCGCCAGCCGCGTGGCCGGGGTCCACTCCTCGTGAGAGCTGCCCCTGCGCGTGCGCGGGTGCCCGCCGATGCGCGCACGGTCTCGGTCTTCTGCGCCGGCTGCAGGACGCGGCTGCTGCGCTACCGCAAGGGGGGCGACGGCGGCCTGGTGAAGATCCGCCGCGAGCGCATCGCCGAAGACTTCACCGCCGGCGACCTGCGCTGCCCCCGGTGCGGCCAGACCTTCGCCCGCGAGCGCGGCACCGGCGGCGGTCCGGCCTTCCTCATCGGCGGCAAGGTCTTCACCCGGGGCCTGCGGCGCCGATGAGCGCGAGCACCCCCGCTACCGCCGCCTCCTTCGGCCGGCCCCGCGAGGTCGACGTCCTCGTCGTCGGCGCCGGCTCCGTCGGCGTCTGCAGCGCCTGGTTCCTGCGCCGGGCCGGCGCCGAGGTCGTCCTCCTCGACAAGGGCGCCGTCTGCTCGGGCAGCTCCCACGGCAACGCCGGCCTCGTGGTGCCCAGCCACAGCGTGCCCCTGGCCGAGCCGGCGGCCCTGCGCGCCGGGCTGCGCTACATGATGAGCCCCGACAGCCCCTTCTACATCAAGCCGCGCCTCGACGGCGACCTGCTGCGCTGGCTGTGGCGCTTCCGCCGCGCCGCCACGCAGGCCCGCGTCGACCGGGCGGTCCCGATCCTGCGCGACCTCCACCTCGAGAGCCGCCGCCTCTTCCGGGAAATCGCCGACAGCGGCCTCGACTTCAGCTACGGCGAGATCGGCCGCCTCATGCTGTGCGACACGCCGGAGGGCCTTGCCGCCGCCGAGGAGGAGGCCCGTCACATGGGCGCCGCCGGCATCGAGGTGGAGAGCGTGGACGCCGCCGAGGCCGCCGCTCGCCTGGGCGGCTTCGAGGTCCGCTGCGTGGGCGGCGTGTTCTACTCCCAGGACTCCCACATGGATCCCGGACGCTTCGTGCGCGGCCTCGCCGGACGCGCCGCCGAGGAGGGCGTGGACGTCGTCGAGGGGGCGGAGGTGCTGCGGCTGCTGACCCGGGGGGACGCGGTCGAGGCGGTGGAGACGACGCGCGGCGCGTTCCGCCCCCGGCAGCTGGTGCTGGCCGCCGGCTCCTGGAGCCCGGAGCTTACCCGCGGCCTCGGGGTGAAGGCGCCGATCCAGCCGGCCAAGGGGTACTCGGTGACCGTCGAGTCTCCGGAGGGCACGCCGGAGCTGCCCCTCATGCTGACCGAGGCCCGGGTGGCGATGACGCCCATGGGCCGCGGCCGCCTGCGTTTCGCCGGCACCCTCGAACTGGCCGGCATGGATCTGTCCATCAACCAGCGCCGCGTCGACGCCATCATGCGCGGAGTGCCGCGCTACGTCCCCCACTGGGACCCTTCGAGCTTCCGCGTCCACGAGGTCTGGCGCGGGCTGCGGCCGTGCACTCCCGACGGCATGGCCCTCCTCGGCCGGCCGCGGCGCTGGCGCAACGTGGTAGTCGCCGCGGGCCACGCCATGATCGGTCTCTCCCTGGGGCCGGTGACCGGGCGCATCGTGTCGCGGCTGGTGGCCGGCGAGGCGCCCGGCCACGACCTGGACCTGCTCAACCCCGACCGCTTCTCCTGAGAAAGGACGCCATGCTTCCCATCGACCTGGGCAACCTCTACCTCGACCGGCGGGCCGAGTCCCGCTCCCTGAGCGCCGAGAACCCCGACGGCGCCGTCGGCGGCGGCGCCCTTGCCGAGCCCGGACCGGACAGCGCCGCGCGGGACCTCGGCAAGGGCTGGAAGGTGCGGCCGTGCCTGAAGCTGGCCCCGGGCAGCACCACTACCCTGATGGACCACGAGGGACCCGGCGTCATCCGCCACATCTGGTTCACCTTCCGCAACACCTTCTACCGCTCCGCCATCCTGCGCATCTACTGGGACGGGCAGGAGCATCCCTCGGTGGAGGCGCCCCTCGGGGACTTCGGCTGCAACGCCTGGAACGAGCCCCAGGACGTGCTCGGCGCGGCGATCAACGTCAACCCCAAGGGCGGCATGAACGTCTACTTCCCCATGCCCTTCCGCCGCCACGCCCGCATCACCGTGGAGAACGACGGCGTCAACGAGCTGCCCGGGTTCTTCTACACGATCAACTACACGCTGGAGGAGGTCCCGGAAGAGGCCCTCGCTTTCTGCGCCCAGTGGCGGCGGACCAACCCCCTGCCCTACGCGCAGGAGTACGTCATGGCCGACGGCATCCGCGGCCGCGGCCAGTACGTGGGCACCTTCATGGCCTGGCAGCAGAACAGCGCCGGCTGGTGGGGCGAGGGGGAGATCAAGATGTTCCTCGACGGCGACGGCGAGGACCCGACGATCTGCGGCACCGGCACCGAGGACTACTTCTGCGGCGCCTGGGGCTTCGACCGCCGCGACTTCTCGGGACCGTACGCCGGCTTCCGGCAGGTGGTGAAGACCTCCGGCGAGCCCGGCTGCCGCATGACCTTGTACCGCTTCCACGTCCACGATCCGGTGTTCTTCAAGAGCGGCCTGCGGGTCCACATGCAGGCCCTCGGCTGGCGCTCGGAGGGCCGCTACCTGGCCCTGCAGGACGACATCTCCTCCGTCGTCTACTGGTACCAGACGCTGCCCTCGGCGCCCCTGCCCGACCTGCCCGGCGTCGACGCGCGGGAGGTCATCTGAGCCGAGGCTCTCCGTCACGGCCGCCCGTGGGAGCATCCCCCTCCGAAACATCAGTCTTGATCAACCGGCACAAGTGTTGCTTGGCCTGGTACCGAGACTCGGGTGAGCGATTGACCCGGTCTGATCCGAGAGCTACCTTCGCCGTAGCATCGATGCGCGCCACACCAAGCGGGCATCCGACAGTCCTTCAACTCTGCAGCACACGATCGGGCCACGATCGATGGAGCAAGTGATCTTCACCAAGGATGTTCGTACGCTGCCTGCCTATGGAGTTGTCGAGGTTGCGCACTATCTACGCATTCCATCTTCCACATTGAGGGCCTGGTTTCGTGGTGGACGTGGCGTTGCGCCCATATTTCATCTACCGGTGGGCAGCGACCAACTCTCCTTTACCAATCTGGTGGAAGCGTATGTCCTTGGTGTCATCCGCAAGAGGCACAGGATTTCCTTTCAGAGGATGCGTCGAACCATTGACTATATGCAGGAGGCTTTTGCCTCTGAGCATCCCCTTGCCGAACTGGACATAGACACCGATGGAATCGATCTCTTCGTAACTCGGATTGCAGTATCGAGAAGTGGCCAGTTGGTTCTCCGAGAGTTGATCGAGGCGAGTCTGAGACGAATTGACAAGGAGAATGGACTTGCCCTTCGGCTGTTTCCCCTCACCACCAGAGCAGCCGACTCGATGGGCGAACCACGCATTGTCGTGATCGATCCTCACAAGTCCTTTGGTCGTCCTTCGATTGTTGGGACCGGAATACCCACTTCTGTCCTAGCCGAGCGTTTCGGGGCCGGCGAGTCCATCGAAGAGTTGTCCTATGACTATGGGCGAGAGCCGCTCGAAATCCAGGCGGCCATCCGGTTCGAGGCCCAGGGCCTGCAGCTCGCCGCCTGACCTACCTCCCCTCTTTCTGGATCACTCGATAGGAAGCAGGATTGTTGTACAGGCACTTCGAGATGAAGGCGTTGTGGTGCATACGCTTGAGGAGCATTTCGCCCCCGCCGAGGCTTCGGAAAACGCGACTGGATTGTGATTACCAAAGGACCGAAGAATCAGGTACAGGCAGCATGAGAAGATGGCCGTCAAGAACGCAGGAGTCGCATTGTTCGTCCTGGTCAGCAGCAACCAGCGCGGAGAGAGCATGGCCGATGCACTCCTGAAGGCTGTCCCTCGGCTGCGGCGTTTTCTCGATTCCCACGCCAGTCCCTTTATCGCCAAAGTGTATCGGGATGGCACGCTGTTCCTTGACTGCAAGCTATGAAAGCACGGTTCCACCAGAAGGGTCTGCAGAGGCCTCGAGCGAGTTTGCCGGCACTTGGGGCCAGACGTACCTTGCGTCCCCCCCTTACGATGGCAACGGACCTCCACCGGAGCGCGTGACCGCCCATGGCAGACCGGACTCTCGTCTTCATCGGCAACTACACCAGCGGTGACGACGCCGCCATCTACTACGGCGAGGCCGACCCCGCCTCGGGGGCCCTGCGCATCCACGGCCGCACCCCCTGCGAGGACAACCCCTCCTTCCTCGCCCTGCATCCCAACGGCCGCTTCCTCTACGCCGTGAACGAGGTCGCCCACTTCGACGGCGGCGGGGCCGTGAGCGCCTTCTCCATCGACGCCGACTCCGGCGCTCTCACCTTCCTCAATCTGCAGCCCACGGGCGGCTCGGCGCCTTGCCACAACAGCGTCGACCACAGCGGCCGCTACGTCCTCTGCGCCAACTACGGCGGCGGCAGTGTCTCCATGCATCCTTTGCGGGACGACGGCAGCCTGGGCGAGATCTCCGACTTCCATCAGCACGAGGGCTCGAGCGTCGATCCGGGGCGCCAGCAGGGGCCGCACGCCCACTCGATCAACGTCGATCCCGACAACCGCTTCGCCTTCTGCGCCGACCTCGGCCTCGACGAGGTCCTGATCTACGCCCTCGACCTGGAGAATGGCCGCCTGGTCCCTCACGGCTCGGGCAAGGTGACCCCCGGCGGCGGCCCCCGGCACATGACCTTCCACCCCAACCGTCGCTTCGCCTACGTCATCAACGAGATGTCCAACACCATCACCGCCTTCGCCCGCGGTGACGACGGCGGCTCCCTGATCGAGGTCGAGGAGGTGACCACCCTCCCCGCCGGCTACGCCGAGACCACGCACACCTCCGACATCCACCTGTCGTCCGACGGCCGCTTCCTCTACGGCTCCAACCGCGGCCACGACTCGATCGCCGCCTTCGCCGTCGACGCCGGCAGCGGACAGCTCACCCTCCTCGGCCACACGGCGGTGCCCTCGGCGCCGCGCAACTTCGCCATCGATTCCTCGGGGCGCTGGCTCCACTCGGGCGGACACCACACGGACCGCATCGCCAGGCTCCGCGTCGACGTCTCGGGCCGGCTCGAGGACACGGGGGAGAGCGTGGAGACCCCTTCCCCGGTGTGCATCAAGATGCTTGGCTGAGAAACCGGCCGGCCGGCTGCGCGTCAGAATCAGCAGGCCGCCCCGAGGGCCGAACCAGCGGGAGTCCCCATGGCCCACACTTGCGACAGGCCCCAAGAGGCCACGGTCTGAAGGAGGCCACCATTCAACCGAACAAGCTCCGCCAGCTCCTCGAGGACGACAAGCCGACCCTCGGCACCCACGTTCACACCACCTGGCCCAACGTCGTCGAGATCCTGGGCCAGACCGGCATTTACGACTACGTCGAGTTCGTCGCCGAGTACGGCCCCTACGACCTCTACGCCTTCGACGACATCTGCCGCGCCGCCGAGCTCCACGACCTCGGCACGATGATCAAGGTCGAGCAGGAGCCGCGCTCCTGGATCGCCCAGCGCGCCATCGGATCGGGCTTCGAGTCGGTGCTGTTCTCCGACAGCCGCGGCGTCGAAGACGCCCGCGAGTGCCTGCGCATCGCCCGCCCCGACACCCCCGAGGACGGCGGCACCTACGGCGTCGCCTCGCGGCGGTTCGCCCACGCCAGCTACGGCGGCTCCCTGGACTACGTGCAGACCCTGCGCGACATCGTCGTCGTCCTGATGATCGAGAAGAAGGGCGCCGTGGAGAGCCTGGAGCAGATCCTGGAGCTGCCCATCGACATGGTGCAGTGGGGGCCGTCCGACTACTCCATGAGCGTCGGCAAGGCCGGCCAGGGCGGCTCGCCCGAGATCAAGGCGGTGGAGAAGCGCGTCATCGAGGCCTGCCTGGCTGCCGGCGTGCACCCGCGCGCCGAGATCGGCAGCGCCGACGGGGCGAAGTACTACCTCGACCTGGGGGTCCGCCACTTCTGCATCGGCACCGACGTCTCCATCCTCTTCGAGTGGTGGAAGACCCACGGCGATGCCCTGCGCAAGGCCGTGGACGGTGCCTGAGAGACGGGCCTCGCAATGACCCTGGCCCCGGCCCGGCTGGACGCGCGCAAGTTCGGGGACCCCGACGTCACCGCCAACGGCGAGGAGCGGGCCCGCGTGGCCCTGACCCGCCTCGACACCCTCTGGTTCAACACCGGCACCCTCTGCAACCTCACCTGCGCCAACTGCTACATCGAGTCGAGCCCGCGCAACGACCGCCTGGTCTACCTGAAGGCGGCCGAGGTTTCCGCCTTCCTCGACCAGATCGAGGGCGGCGGGCTGGGCACGCGCGAGATCGGCTTCACCGGCGGCGAGCCGTTCATGAACCCCGACATCCTCCACATGCTCGGGGAGGTCCTGGAGCGCGGCTTCGAGTGCCTGGTGCTGACCAACGCCATGCGGCCGATGATGAAGTGCGGCGAGCAACTGCTGAGGCTGCGCGACGCCTACGGCGACCGGCTGGCGATCCGCGTCTCCATCGACCACTACGACCCGATCCGGCACGAAGAAGAGCGGGGGCCGCGCTCCTGGGAGCCGATGGTCGAGGGCCTGCGCTGGCTCTCGGACTCCGGCTTCAACCTGACCGCCGCCGGACGCACCCTCTGGGGCGGCGGGGAGGACGAGCTGCGCGCCGGCTTCGGCCGTCTCTTCGCCGACCTCGGGGTCATCATCGACGCCGCCGACCCCGCCCGGCTGGTGCTCTTCCCGGAGATGGACGCGTCCGTCGACGTGCCGGAGATCACCAGCGGCTGCTGGGAGATCCTCGGCCAGTCCCCCGACGACGTCATGTGCGCCTCGTCGCGCATGGTGGTCAAGCGCAAGGGCGCGGAAGCCCCCGTCGTCCTCTCCTGCACCCTCCTGCCCTACGACGAAGCCTTCGAGATGGGCGCGACCCTGGCCGAGGCCTGGGGGCCGGTGAAGCTCAACCACCCCCACTGCGCCAAGTTCTGCGTCCTCGGCGGGGCCCGCTGCTCCGCCTGACGACCCGCCTGATCCGCTAGTCCAGCACCGCGATCCGCCCCGAGGCGCTCTGCCGCTGCACGCACAGCAGCAGGTCGCCGCGCCCCACCCGGATCTCCACCGGGCCGGCCGTGACCTCGTTGGAGATGCCGTCGCGGCGGCCCGGGACGAGGCTCTCGCCGCGCAGGGGCCACCGCAGGCCCTCGGTCTCGATGCCGTGGGCCGGTCCGTCGAGCGGACACAGGGAGAGCTTCTGCCCCACGTCGGCGCGGAAGCGCACCCGCCCGCGGATCAGGCGGATCTCGCAGTGGTCGTCGATCAGGCGCAGGTCCAGCCGATCGCCGAAGCTCCTCAACAGGCTCAGGTTCCACAGGGTGTGGTCGGTGCGCCGGCCGGTGAAGCCCAGCAGGTCCGCCCGCTCCACCGCCAGCTTCAGAGCCAGCCGCAGGACCTTCTGCATGTCGGTGCCGGTGTCGTCGGCGTCGACGCGGACCAGGCGGTCGGCGCCGATGCCCTCCATCCCGGGGCCGCTCACAGAGTCGAGGTCGCCGGCGATGTAGTCGGGGGTCCGCCCGAGGCGCCGGGCGGTGTCGGCGCCGCCATCGGCGCACAGGACCAGGTCGGCCTCGCGGGCGCACGCGGCGAACAGCTCCCGGGAGGGTGGCTCGCCGTTGCCGACGATGAGGGCCGAGCGGGCGTCCACGGCTTCAGTCCCCCGGCAGGCGCGCCGTCAGCCGCAGGCCGATCTGGCGCGGGTCTCCGTAGCTCTTGTAGAGCTTGTCGGCGTAGTCGGGCGGCTCCAGGCCGAAGAAGAATCCGCGCACCGCGTAGCGCCGGTCCAGCAGGTTCCGCCCCCACAGCTGCACCGACCAGATCCCCCGGTCCCAGGAGACCTGGCCCTCCACCAACTGGTAGGGCTCCGACTCCTGGTCGTGGCTCTCGGAGAAGTAGAACCGGTCGGCGCCGCTCACCGCCAGCCGCGCTCCGGCGCCTGACGGGTGGCGGTACTCGCATCCCAGGCTGAAGGTGTAGCGCGGGGCGTGGGCCGCGGCCCGGTCGCCCAGGGTTTCCTCCTCCGCCTCGCCCGTGGGGAAGGTGTAGGTGTCGACATGGGTGTCGAGCAGCCCGAGTGAGCCGGTGAACCGCAGGTCCGGCGCGACGCGCAGGCTCTGCTCCCACTCCAGGCCGCTGCTGCGCCCGGTGACGGCGTTGGCGGTGAAGTAGAAGAAGCTGTTGGGGTCCCCAGGGTCCTGCTGGCTCGACAGCTCGACCTGCTGGTCCGAGCGCAGGGCGTGGAACAGGGTGAGGGCCGTCGTCGTCCGCGGACCGGAGGCGCGGTAGCCTGCCTCCAGGTTGAGGACGTACTCGGGATCGAAGAGGCGGCTGCCGGCGGCCAGGCGCGGGTGCTGGTTGACGCCGCCGGAGCGGTACCCCCGCGAGACGGCGACGTAGAGGTTGCGGTCCTCCGCCGGCCGGTGCGCCAGGGCGAGCTTGCCGCCGGGCAGCCACTGGGTGACGTCGAACTCCACCTGCTCGGCGCCGGCGTTGGTGGTTCCCTCGTACGAGGTGGCGTTGCGGTCGAGGCGGGCGTTGAGGGTCAGCTGCCACCGGTGGGCCAGCTCCCGGCCGTACTGTCCGTAGAAGGCGAGGTCGCCGATCTCGAACCGGCTCTGCAGATCCGTGGCGTCGCCGCCGAAGAGATAGCCGGCGGCATCGTCCTCCTCGGCCAGGGACTTGAGATAGGCCCCCGCCACCAGGCTGCCCGGGCCGCCGGGGTCGTCCCTTCGCAGCCGGACCTCCTGGGTGAAGGTGGTGCGCTCCCTCAGGTTGCGGTCGAAGAAGTCGTAGCTCCAGCCCTGCTCCTCCGGATCGAAGCCGTACGGCTCCTGCTTCCAGAAGTCGTCGTTGCCCCAGTCCCCGTCGTAGCTGTGCTCCAACTCGGTGCGCGCGTAGGAAGTGATGGTCACCAGCTCGACGCCCGCGGGCGGCAGCGGCAGCCGGGCTCGCAGGGAGAGGGCGTCGGTGGTCTGGCTGTCCTTGCCCCGGTTGTCGGACCAGGTCACCAGCTCCTCGTTGTTGTCCGGCGCCCAGGCGTCGTAGCCGTTGTCGAGATCGGCGCGGAAGACGGTGCCCACGAGGCGCAGACCGTCGCCCTCGTACGCCACCTTGGCCCGCGCCAGGGTCTCCTCGCGGCCGTTGGAATCGTCGATGCCGAGATGCCGGTTCTCGCGAAAGCCGTTGGAGCGCCCGGAGCTGTACCCGACTCTCGCCGCCCACCGCTCGCCGGCGGGCAGGTTCACTGTGCCGGCGTAGCGCAGCAGGCCGTCGCTGCCGGCCGCCAGGGTCGCCTCCTGGGCCGCGGCCGGGGCGGGATCGGCGGATCTCAGGTTGATCAACCCGGCCATGGCGTTCGGCCCGAAGAGGGTCGACTGCGGGCCCTTGAAGACCTCAGCCTGTTCGAGGTCGTGGAGGAGACCCGCCATGCCGAGGCCGCTCAGGTCGACATCGTCCATCAAGAAGCCCACGGAGAAGCTGGGCGGCCCTTCGCCGGCGTAGTGGCTGCGCTCGCCGATGCCGCGGATCTGGAAGTAGCGCGGCCTCGACGTGCCCCCCGCCCAGTTGAGGTTGGCCACCGCCGGGATCAGTTCGTGGAGGTGGTCGCCGCCCGAATCGGCCAAGCGTCCCCGGTCGAGGACGGTCACCGAGGAGGAGACCTCCGCCAGGACCTGGTCGATCAGCCCGCCGGTGACCACCGTCGCGGGTACGGGCAGGGCCATCGGACGCAGCCGCACGGTGAGGGGACTTTCGGCTCCCGACCGCGCGCGAAGGACGGCGGACTCGTAGCCCACATGGGTGACGAGGGCCGAGTCCCCGACGGCCAGGGACAGCTCGAAGCGGCCGTCCCCGTCGGCGGTGACGACCAGGTCTCCGCGGGTCAGATGGGCGCCGGGCAGGGGATCGCCGGTCGAGGCGTCGACGACGGTGCCGCGAACGGTCTCCGCCGAGGCGGCGGCTGCGGCGAGGAGGAAGGCGAGCGACGCCAGGACGGCGCCGAGGGGAGTCGCGTTGCGCATGAGAAAGGCCGCTTTCTCCAGGCAGGGGAAAACGGCCAGTCAGAGCGCTCGTCCGTTTCCCTACGCTGGCATAACCCAGGTCAGGTTCGAAGGGT
This sequence comes from uncultured Gemmatimonadaceae bacterium, assembly GCA_964512165.1. Classification (GTDB taxonomy): domain Bacteria; phylum Latescibacterota; class UBA2968; order UBA8231; family UBA8231; genus UBA8231. Next base: position 13,631 of record CAZEHQ010000112.1, read on the forward strand.
TCTGATCTCAGGCCGGAGAGCCGGCCACCCCCAACGGATGTCGTATGCTCAAGGTAGGCGGGGAGGCGGAACCGTCAAGAGGAGATCCATTTCGCCGATCAGGCGAAGGCGAGGGCTCCGGGAACCACATGGATGCTCTGGCACATGTACT